>NZ_JBTWNF010000050.1:0-506 GCF_054796175.1 Actinomycetospora sp. C-140
TCGGCCCACCGTCCTCGCCGGGAACGTCGGCGGCGTGTACGACCACCACGCCGTCCTCATCGTGGCTCCGGGCGATGAGCCCGCTGCCTAGTCATCACGTCGATCACAGTTGTACGTCAGTGGACGAAGGAGCGGGACATGCGGTCGGAGTCGGTCAGGTTCACCAGCGGCGGGAACACGTTGGCTGCTGATCTCTATCTCCCGGAGGGTCCGGGTCCGTTCCCGGTCGTGGTGATGGCTGGTGGGTGGTGCTATGTGAAGGAGCTCGCGCAGCCGGACTATGCGCGGGAGTTCGTGGCGCACGGTCTGGCCGCGCTGATCTTCGACTACGAGAACCTCGGTGAGAGTCAGGGCGCCCCGCGTCAGCACATCGATCCGTGGCGCCAGATCGAGAACTACCGGGACGCGATCACCTACGTCGAGTCGCGCTCGGAGCTCGACCGGGAGCGTGTCGGTGTCTGGGGTATCTCCTACAGCGGTGGGCATGTCCTGATCCTGAGTGCCAT
>NZ_JBTWNF010000051.1:0-503 GCF_054796175.1 Actinomycetospora sp. C-140
TCGAACCTGGCGGTGGTGAACGGTCTGAACGCGATGCGTCTGACGCACGGGACCGCTCGTTTCCGTGAGCTCTCGGTGTTGGTTCTCGAGGACCGGCGCAAGCGGGCGCAGACCGGGGAGTTCGGGTATCTGCCGATGTCTTCGGAGACGCCGCAGCTCGAGCTCACGACGTGGCCGCTGCCGGAGGTCTCGCCGCCGTTCGCGCGCTGGAAGGCGACCGACGCCCCGAATCACGAGCACCGGAGCACGATCGCGTCGGTCGATCATCTGCTCGCCTATGACGTCGAGCCCTATGTGAAGCGGATCGTGAACGTGCCCACGATGATGAGTGTCGCCGAGGGTGACGACATCACCCAGTGGACCGAGGAGCAGGAGATGTTCAACCTGATCCCGAATCCGGTGAAGCGTTTCGTGGTGCTCTCGGACACCACGCACATGAAGCTCTACAGCGACAAGTCGCGTCTGCAGATCGCCGCCGAACACCACCGCAGCTGGTTCGTGGA
>NZ_JBTWNF010000052.1:0-366 GCF_054796175.1 Actinomycetospora sp. C-140
TGCTGACGACTCGCCGTATCTCGCAGATTCCGGCGTCGTCGTTGTCGCGGGTGGTGTCGAATTTCTGTCTCGTCGAGGATTCCGATCCGGGGGTCGTGGCGTGTTGGGCGAGGTTCGTGTTGGTGGAGTATCGGGTGGAGCGCCAGCGGGTGTGGGCGGGGCGGGTGTTGTACCGGTTGCGGGAGGTGGAGGGTGTGTATCGGTTGATCGAGAAGCGGGTGGTGCTCGTCGATCGCATGGCCGCTCTCGACACGTTCACCTTCATTCTCTGATCGTGGCCGCCTACATCTCCGGGTTGGGCGAGGTGGCGCTGACCCGGACGCCGGCACACCCCGGACGGATGGCGGTCGAGGCCATCGATCTCGC
>NZ_JBTWNF010000053.1:0-272 GCF_054796175.1 Actinomycetospora sp. C-140
CGCCGGATCGACGAGGTGATCGGCGAGCTCGGCCTCACCGGCCAGGCCGACCAACGCATCGACTCCCTGTCCGGTGGGCAACGCAAACGCACCAGCGTCGCCCTCGAACTGCTCACCCGACCCTCCCTGCTCTTCCTCGACGAACCCACCTCAGGCCTCGACCCCGGCCTCGACAAGAGCGTCATGCGCACCCTGCGCGGCCTCGCCGACGACGGCCGCACCGTCGTCGTGGTCACCCACAACGTCGCCAACCTCGACGTCTGCGACCGCCT
>NZ_JBTWNF010000054.1:0-228 GCF_054796175.1 Actinomycetospora sp. C-140
TGCCCGGCGTCCTCCACCTGCCGCCGACCCGCAACGCCCCCGGCCTGACGTATCGCCGCCGAGGACGACCCCTCCGCGTCGATCGTGCTGAGGAGGCGCAGTCCGCCGAACCCGGCCTCCCGCGCCAGGTTGGGCGTCAGCCAACGCCGAACATCCGGATGGGCGGCCGGACTGCACGCGATGAGCAGCCCGTCCAGCTCGGAGCGACGGAGCCCGGCATCGGCGATG
>NZ_JBTWNF010000055.1:0-217 GCF_054796175.1 Actinomycetospora sp. C-140
TGTTCGCGTCCACTGTGCATATCCCAACGACCACACACCCCACCCCACACGGGCCCCGGCCCGGTGGGGGTGGTGGGGTGTTCCGGTGGTCACAGCGGAGGGGAAACGCCCGGACCCATCCCGAACCCGGAAGCTAAGCCCTCCAGCGCCGATGGTACTGCGACCGCCAGGTCGTGGGAGAGTAGGACACCGCCGGAACACCCGACCACCCCCACAA
>NZ_JBTWNF010000006.1:0-331927 GCF_054796175.1 Actinomycetospora sp. C-140
GTTCGACCCCGGGCAGCGCGTCGACCAGCTCGGCGCTCGTCATGGCGGACGAGCGCGCGTCGACCTCGATGCCCCGGGCACGCAGGTTCTCCGCGGCGACCGGGTGGATGTTCTCCAGGAGCAGCGCCTTCACGCATCGAGGGTAGGCCCGCGGCGACCGGACGTGACGCGTCCCCCGAGCGGTTGACTCCTTCGTCACGGCGCACGAGGGTTCCCGCTCATGGGTGTGCGGAGGGTGCTGACGTGGCGACGCCACGTCGATCTGCTGCGCACGGCGAGCAGCGGCTGTCGCTGACGTCACACGTCAGCACCGTCCCGTCCGCCTCCCCGGGGAGCCCGCGTGTCCAGCACGTCCGAGATCACCACCGAGACCGTCCACACCCCGCGCCGCGTCGCCCTCGCCAGTGCCGTCGGCACGACGATCGAGTGGTACGACTTCTACCTCTACGCCACCGCCACGGCGCTGGTGTTCAACCAGCTGTTCTTCCCGTCCGTCGACCCCACGACGGGCACGCTCGCGGCGTTCGCCACCTACGCGGCGGGCTTCGGCGCCCGCCCGATCGGCGCGGTGATCTCCGGACACCTCGGCGACCGGCTCGGGCGCAAGGTCGTGCTGGTCGCCGCCCTCGTGATCATGGGTCTGGCCACGACCGCGATCGGCCTGCTGCCCACCTACGCCTCGATCGGCGTCGGGGCACCGATCCTGCTGGTGGTGCTGCGCATCGTGCAGGGCCTCGCGGTCGGCGGCGAGTGGGCCGGCGCCGCGATCCTCGGCGTCGAGCACGCCCCGGCCCGGCGGCGCGGCTTCTTCGGCAGCTTCACCCAGCTCGGGTCGCCCGCGGGCATGCTGCTGGCCACCGGCTCCCTGTTCCTGGTGCGCGTGATCGCCGGCAACGAGGCGTTCCTGGCGTGGGCGTGGCGCCTGCCGTTCCTCGGGAGCGTGGTGCTGGTCGGCGTCGGGCTGTTCATCCGGCTGCGCATCTCCGACGCGGCGGCGTTCCGGACCCTGCGCGAGGCCGGCGAGGTGGCGCGGCTGCCGATCGTCGAGGTGTTCCGCGAGGCCCCGCGCAACGTCCTGCTCACCACCGCCCTGCGGCTCTCGCAGATCGCGCTGTTCGTGCTGCTCACCACCTATGGGCTGACCTACATCGCCGGTGAGCTCGGGAAGGCGAACAGCGCGGGGCTCCTCGCCGTGGTGATCACCTCGGCGCTCGGGCTCGCGACGACACCGCTGTGGGCGATGCTCTCCGACCGCATCGGGCGGCGGACGCCGTACCTCGTCGGCTCGGTGGGCGGGACGATCGCGCTGGCGCTGTTCTTCCTCGCCGTCGGCACCGGGTCGACGGTGCTGATCGTCATCGCGATGATCATCGGCATCAACGTCACCCACGACGCGATGTACGGCCCGCAGGCCGCGTGGTTCGCCGAGCTGTTCTCGACGCGCCTGCGCTACAGCGGCGCCTCGCTCGGCTACGGCATCGGCTCGGTGGTCGCGGGCGGGTTCGCGCCGCTGGTCGCGGCCGCGCTCGTCGGCGGCACCGGGTCGTTCTGGCCCGTGGTGGCGTTCACCGCGGTGCTCTCGGTGCTGACCACGGTGGCCGCGGTGGCCGCCCGCGAGACCGCTTTCGACCCGCTCGCGGCCTGAGGGGAATCCTGTCGTCGTGTCACGCCGCATCCACCTCAACGCCTTCGCGATGAACTGCGCGGGCCACCAGTCCGCCGGGCTGTGGCGCCACCCGAGCGACGAGGGCTTCCGCTACACCGACGTCGAGCACTGGGTCGACCTGGCGCGCGTGCTCGAGGACGCGGGGTTCGACGCGCTGTTCCTCGCCGACGTCCTCGGGATCTACGACGTCTACGGCGGCTCCCGCGACGCCGCCCTGCGCGCGGGGACGCAGGTGCCGCTCGGGGACCCGATGCTGCCGGTGCCGGCGATGGCCGCGGCCACCTCGCGGCTCGGGTTCGGCATCACGGTCTCGGTGAGCTACGAGCACCCGTACGCGCTGGCCCGCCGGTTCACGACGCTCGACCACCTGACCAAGGGCCGGGTCGGCTGGAACGTCGTCACCGGCTACCTGGCCAGCGCCGCGGCGAACCTCGGGTTGGGCGACCAGCTGCCCCACGATCAGCGCTACGCGATGGCCGAGGAGTACCTCGAGGTCTGCTACAAGCTCTGGGAGGGCTCCTGGGAGGACGACGCGGTGGTGCGCGACGCCGAGCGCGGCGTCTACACCGACCCGGCCAAGGTGCACGACGTCGCCCACCACGGCACATGGTTCGACGTCCCCGGGCCCTTCCTGTGCGAGCCCTCCCCGCAGCGCACGCCGACGATCTTCCAGGCCGGGGCGTCCGCACGCGGACAGGCGTTCGCCGGGCGCCACGCCGAGGCGGTGTTCGTCTCCGGCCCGTCGACGACGGTGGTCGCGAAGTCGGTGGCGGGCATCCGCGCCGCGGCCGCCGAGGCCGGCCGCGACCCGGAGTCGGTGACGATCTTCGTGCAGCTGGCGCCGGTGGTGGCCCCGACGGCCGCCGAGGCGCGGGAGCGCTACGACGAGTACCTGGCCGTGGCGTCGCAGGAGGGCGCGCTCGCGCTGTTCGGCGGCTGGACTGGGCTGGATCTCAGTGGCGTTCCCGCGGACGAGCCCCTGCGGCACGTCGAGACCGACGCCGGGCGCTCGGCGCTCGCGTCGTTCACCACCGACGACCCCGACCGGGAGTGGACGCTCGCCGAGGTCACCGCCCACCTCGCCGTCGGCGGACGCGGGCCGGTCGCCGTCGGCTCCCCCACCGAGGTCGCCGACGCGATGGAGCACTGGGTCGACGAGACCGGCGCCGACGGCTTCAACCTCTCCTACGCCGTCACGCCCGGCACGTTCGTCGACGTCGCCCGGCTCGTCGTCCCCGAGCTGCGCCGGCGGGGTCGGATGCCGGCGACCCCGCCGGCCGGGACGTTGCGGGAGGTGCTGGGCGGGGCGGGCCCGCGCGTCGCGAAGGACCACCCCGCGGCGGCGTTCCGGCGTTGAGGCCCTGCCACGCGCCGGCCGGCACGGGTGTTCTCCCGGGCATGACGACGACGGCCGCCCTGGTGCCCGCCCTCGACGACCTGCGCTGGGAGGAGATCGGCGCGCGGCTCGACCGCGACGGCTTCGCGATGACCGGGCCGATCCTCGACCCCGAGCAGTGCCGGCAGATGATCGACGTGTTCGACGACGACGGGGCCTTCCGCTCCACCGTCGACATGGCCCGGCTCTCGTTCGGCGAGGGCCGCTACCGGTACTTCGCCGACCCGCTCCCGCCGTTGGTGACCGAACTGCGCACCCGGCTCTACCCGTCCATGGCGCAGATCGCGAACCGGTGGGCCGGGCTGCTGGGTGAGGAGCCGTTCCCGGAGACGCACGAGGGCCTCGTGGAGGCCTGCGCCGCCGCCGGGCAGCGCAAGCCCACGCCGCTGGTGCTGCGCTACGGACCCACGGGCTACAACTGCCTGCACCAGGACGTCTACGGCGACCTGACCTTCCCGCTGCAGGTGCTGATCATGCTCAACACCCCCGACGTCGACTTCACGGGCGGCGAGAGCGTGTTCGTCGAGCAGCGCCCGCGCCAGCAGTCCCGGCCCATGGTCGCGCGCCCCGGCCTCGGCCAGGCCGTGATCTTCCCCGTGCGGCACCGTCCGAAGCAGGGCGCCCGGGGTCACCACCGGGTGCAGATGCGCCACGGCGTGTCGGCCGTGCACACCGGGGACCGCCACGTGCTGGGCGTGATCTTCCACAATGCCCGCTGACCGCCGAAGCGACGACCCGCCCCGCTCCTCCGTCGCGGACCGGCCAGATCGCCGGCGGAGGGCGCGGTGACCACGTCGTTCGGCCGCTCGAGCCGTGCGGTCGGGGCGAGGACGGCCACGCCCAGGGCGAGGGCCAGGGCGGCGACGACCGACACCGTCGTCGTCAGCGGGACGAGCGCCGTCGCGACGCCGGCCACGAGCGTCGGCAGGCCGACCCCGACGTTGCAGGCGACGTGCACCGCGGCGGTGATGCCGCTGGCCCGGGCGGGCGGGGCGACCGCGGCCACCGTCGCGACGGCGCCTCCGTAGAGCAGTCCGTGGGCGAGGCCCGCGACGACGGCGGCCACGAGGACGACGGTCAGGGACCCCGCGCCGGCGGCCAGGATCGCGAGCGGGACGACGACGGCGACGAGCCCGACCACCTGGCTGCGCCGCGCGCCGAGGCGGCGCAGGACCGGCGGGGTCACCAGCGAGACCGCGACGACGCCGCCTGCCACCGCACCCGTGACGGCCGGGTCGCCCACCCCGAGCACGCGGTCCAGCATCGTGGGCACGAGCCCGAGGAAGAGCCCGACGACCGTCCACCCGAGGAAGCCGTTGGCGGTCGCGACGAGCACGGCGCGACGGGCCGCGGGCGACATCCGGGGCCGCCGGTCCCGGGTCGGCGTGTCGCGGGTCGTGTCGGGCTCCTGGGGTGGCTGGTGGACGGTGCGGAGTCCGACGAGCACGGCGGCGAGCAGGACGAGGTGCAGGGCGAACGGCAGGACCGTCGGCCACGGCGCGAACCGGGCGAGCAGGCCCGTCGCCGACGGGCCGACGGCCGAGCCCAGGAGGAACGCGAGCGCCCCGCTCGCCGCGCCGCGGCCGGGCCGCCCGGTGCGGGCGGCCAGCGCGACGCCCACCCCGGTGACCGCGCCGAGGGCGATCCCGTAGGCGACGCGGCCCGCGACCAGCCACCCGGTGCTCGTGGCCAGGGCGAGGCAGAGCGAGCCCGCCGCGGCGGCGAGCACCCCGCCGCGCAGGACCCAGCGCGGCGGGAGCCGGTCGCCGAGCGGCCCGATCAGCAGGAGCGCCGGCACCGTGACCAGCGCGTACACGGCGTAGACGGCCGTCAGCGTGAGGTCGTCGAAGCCGAACTGCTGCTGGTAGACGGGATAGAGCGGGCTGGGCATGTTGGCGCCGGCGGCGAGCAGGGTCAGCGTGGCGAGCAGCCACCGGTGTGCGGCGCGGGACGGCTCGGAGGGTGCGGCGGGGGTCGTCGGGGTGGGCACGGTCGTCGGGGTGAGCACGGACGTGGGCACACCGGCGACGGTGCCGCCATCGACCTTTCAGGACCAGCTCACGTTGCTGCAACTCGCGTGTAGCGTCGCTACATGATCGACCATCGGCTGCGCACGCTGCAGCTCGTCGCCCACCACGGGTCGGTGACGGCGGCCGCCGAGGTGCTGCACTTCACGCCGTCCGCGGTCTCCCAGCAGCTGCGCGGGCTGTCCGAGGAGCTCGGGGTCGCGCTCGTGACCCAGGTCGGACGCCGCATGGAGCCGACCGCCGCGGGCCGGATCCTGCTGCGGCACGCGGACGCGCTGCACGCCCGCGCGGAGAACGCGCGGGCCGAGGTCGCGGCCGTCGGCGAGGCGGCGGGACGCATCGGGCTGTGCGGCTTCTCCACCGCCATGACGCTGCTCGCCCCGACGGCCGCCGCGCTGCGCGCGAGCTTCCCGGACCTGGAGATCCAGATCCGTGAGGCCGAGCCGGCCCGGTGCGTCGACCTCCTGCTCTCCGGCGACGGCGACCTCGCGCTGCTCGTGGTGGACGACCGGGTGCCGCCGCTCACCGACACCCGCTTCGACCAACGCCCCCTGTTCGACGACCGCATCGACCTCGCCGTGCCCGCCGGCCACCGCCTGACCACGCGGTCACGGGTGAGCCTGCGGGACGCGGCGACGGAGTCGTGGATCGTCTCCACGCCCGAGAGCCCCTACTACCGCCTGCTCCTGAGCGCGTGCCAGGCGGCGGGCTTCCGCCCGGCGGTCGCGCACTACTCGGCGGAGTGGGACACGGGCGCCGCGCTCGTCGCCCACGGACTCGGGGTCTACCTGCTCCCCCGCCTCGCGCCGCTGCACCGCGACGACGTCGTCCGCATCCCGCTGACCGGGCCGTCGGCGCCGGTGCGGCACATCGCCGCGCTGACCCGGGCCGGCGCGGCCGCGCAGCCGACGATCGGCCACGCGCTGGCGACCATCGACGGTCTCGTCGCGGAGATCGTGTCGAGCTGAGCCTGGTGGACCGCGGGTGGCGGCGCCGAGACTCTCGCGGCGTGAGGATCACGCGCATCGCGCTGTACGACGTCGAGCTGCCCTACGCCGGCGGCGTCTACCACCTCTCGGGGGGACGGACCTACGCGTCCTTCGAGGCGTCGATCGTGCGCGTCACCTGTGACGACGGCACCGAGGGCTGGGGCGAGAGCACGCCGTTCGGGTCGACCTACATCGCGGCCCACCCGGCCGGGACCCGCGCCGCCCTCGGGCTGCTCGCCCCCGCCCTGCTGGGCGCCGACCCGCGGCGTACCGAGCGCATCGGCGACCTCATGGACCAGACCCTCACCGGCCACCAGGACGCCCGGACCGCGCTGGACGTCGCCTGCTGGGACGCGTTCGGCCGGTCGGTCGGCCTGCCGGTGTGCGAGCTGCTCGGCGGGTCCACCGACACCGCCCTACCGATGATGTCGTCGCTCGGCGCCGGGGACCCGGAGGCGATGCGCGCGCAGGTCGCCGCGTACCGCGCTCGGGGCTACCGCGCGCACTCGGTGAAGATCGGGGCGTCCGAGGCCGAGGGTGGCCCGGCGCTCGACGCGGAGCGAATCGCCGCGAGCCTCGCCGATCGACAGCCCGGCGAGTTCTTCCTCGTCGACGCCAACGGCGGGCTGGTCGTCGAGTCGGCGCTGCGCATGCTCGGGCTCCTGCCGCCCGGGCTCGACTTCGCGCTGGAGGCGCCGTGTGCGACGTGGCGCGAGACGGCCTCGCTGCGTCGGCGCTGCTCGTACCCGATCGTGGTCGACGAGCTCGCCGCGCTCGACGTTGACGTCGCCGACGCCGCCGACCGGGGCGCCGACGGGATCAACCTGAAGATCTCGAAAGCCGGTGGACTGACGCCGGGACGCCGCCACCGCGACCTCTGCCGGGCCTCCGGACTGACGATCACCGTTCAGGACACGGTCGGCTCGTCGCTGGCCCTGGCCGCGATCCTGCACCTCGGCGCGACGGTTCCCGCCCGCCTCCTGCGCGGGGTGCTGAACTGCGAGGACATGGTCACGCGCCGCGTGGCCGCCCTCGACACGATCCGCACGGACGACGGCATCCGGCTCGGCCCGGCCCCCGGACTCGGCGCGACGGTCGACGAGGACGTGCTCGGCGAGCCGGTGGCGGTCTAGGGTGACTAGCTCCGCGTGAGACGCCGGCGGTTGCCGACCACCGTGCGGTGCACGGGGGCGACGGCCGCACCGACGGCGACCGCCGTGTCCTTCGGCGGGGTGGTCACCGCGGCGACGGCCGCGCGACCGAAGGCGTCGGCCTTCTCCGTGACCATCCGGACCAGCTCGCGGCGCTCCCGGGCGGGCGGCGGCCAGCCGCCGAGCACGAGCCGCGTCGTGCGGTAGCCGATGACGACGGGCGCGGACACCGCGATCTCGGCGAGCTGCAGCCAGGGCCGCACCCACCCCGCGCCGGGGATCGACGGCCCACTGCCCGCGCTCGTCGTGGCCATCCCGTCGACGCTACGCGGGCCCTTTCTTGATCGACATCGGTTGTCGGGGGTCGGGTCTAGCGTCGGGTTCGTGAGCATCGACCAGGGTGTGCGGGTCGGCCGGGAGGCCGAGCCCGACGCGACGCTGGTCGCGGCCCTGGAGGACGTCTCGCCGGCGGCGCTGGCCGGGGAGGCTCTCGGGGCGTACGTGCGGGACTGCTGGCGGGCCCACAACCGGGCCACCGCGGTGCTGTTCGACGCGCTGCACCATCTCGGGCGTGCCGAGGCCGACACGTGTACGCGGCGTCCCGAGCTCGACGAGTTCTCCCGCGACGAGGTCTCGGCGCTGCTGGGCTGGTCGCCGACCATGGCCGCGCGGCGTCTGAACCTGGCCGACGACCTGCTCGTGCGCCTGCCCGAGGTCGGCGAGGCGCTGCACGCCGGCTGGTTGGACGAGACCAAGGCCCGCACCGTGAGCGAGTGGACCGCCGACCTCACCGATGACCACGCCCACGAGGTGTGCTCCGTGGTGCTGCCCGAGGCGCCGGAGCTGCCGGTGCGGGCCCTGCAGGAGCGCATCGAGTCGGTGATCGCGGCGCTGGACCCGGACTGGGCCGAGCGCCGCCGCAAGCGCGCCGAGTCCCGCGCGCAGGTGCTGCTCTCGGCGAACCCGTCGGGCACGGCGACGTTGTCGTTCGTCGACGCGCCTGCCCCGGAGGGGATCGCTTCGCAGGCGCGGATCGACGCGCTGGCCGCCGCGGTGCGCGCGCTCGGGGTGCTCACCCCGATCAGGCAGCTGCGCCTGCAGGTGGGGATGCGGCTGCTCGACGGGTCCACCGCCGGCGTGGACGACCGCGGCATCGCGATCCAGATGGCCGCCGAGTACCACGCCGCCAACAACCCCGACGACCCCGACGGCAGTCCCGACGACCCCGACGGCGGTGGACCCGGCGACGGCGGTTCCGGCGACGGCCGACCCGACATCGAGGACGAGTCCGAGGAAGAGCCCAGGGACGAGCCCGAGGACGAGCCCGAGGAAGAGCCAAGGGACGAGTCCGAGGACGAGTCCAGCGCGTCCGGCGACCCGGTCGATGCGGTCGACCCGGACAGCGATCTGGTCGACGATCCGACCCCGGCTCCGGCTCCGGACCCGACGGAGCGGGGTGGCAGCGGACCCTGCGAGGGCGGGATGGCCGGGCTGGTGGTCCCCGGGCCACGGACGGCCGCCGAGCAGGGCGTGCTCGATCTCCTCGGCCTACCGCCCCGACCCGGCTCGGAGCACCAACTGCTCGACCCGCCCGAGCCATCGGACCGCAGACCGGGACGGCTGCGGCAGGGCTCCGTCGAGCTCCGCATCCGGCTCAGCACCGCCCTCGGGCTCGACCAGCGCCCCGCCATCGTCCCCGGCTACGGCACCGTGCTGCCCCACGACGCCCTCGCCGTGCTCCACGCCCACCGCCACGGTGAATGGCGTGTCGTCCTCACCGATCACGACGGTCGGCTCGCACACGTCCTGCTCGCCCGCCGCCGCCCGCCGCCACCATCGACACGACATCCCCGCCCCCGCGGCCAGCACCGGGCGCGGGGGACACAGCGATCAGCCGGCATCGTCGAGCTCCAGGTCCCGACGACGCTGCTCGCTGCCCTCGACCCCGACCGACACCCCGGCTGGGCACCGCTGATCCGCGAGCTCCAGACCCGCGCCCACGACCTCGCCGCCACGTCCAGACCCGGGCGGCCACCCGACGCCGACGACGACCTCGACCAGTGGACGCGGCGGCGCCCGGGCGCCGAACTCGACCGCTGGATCCGCGTGCGCGACCGTTGCTGCGTCGTCCCGGGCTGTCGCCGTCCCGCCCACCGTGCCGAGATCGATCACACCCGCGACCACGCCTACGGTGGGCCCACCGCCTCGTGGAACCTGGGTGCCTGGTGCACCCATCACCACCGCGCCAAGCACCGCGCCGGCTGGTGCGTCACCCAACCCGCCGCCGGGCGCTTCGTCATCCGCACGCGCGCCGGCGTCACGCATGCCACCGCGCCGAAGCGGGTCACCGACCCCCTGCCCGACCCTCGGCCCGCTACCCGGCCGCGACCTCTCCCGCACGACGGCTGGCCCGACGACCTCACGGACGACGAGGACGACCAGCTCCACGGGGTCCCTGCCGCACGGCGCCGCACGACACCACCGCCGCCGGCGTCACCGACGCCGTCCCGCTACGACGGCCCGCCGCCCTTCTGAGAGACGGAGGCCGCACGACGGCACCGGCCGACCGACACCGGGCCCCGGCGTCCCGGCGTCCCGGCGTCCCGGCGTCCGGGCGTCCGGCTAGTCCTGTTCGAGGGCCGGCAGGTCGGTCGCCGCGACCCGCCGGAGGGCGTCGAGGCCCGCCGCGATCGTGGGCTGGAGACCGGAGCCCGCCCGCACGGCGGCGATGACGCGGCGCGTGGGCACGGGGTCGGTGGTGATCCGGAGGCGCCGGGTGTCGTGGTGGGCTGGAAGGTCGGCGAGCCGCGGCACGAGCGCGACCCCGAAGCCGCGCGCCACGAGGGCCGCGCCCGTGTCCCACTCGTCGGCGTAGTGCGCGATGTCGGGGGCGAAGCCGGCCGTGGTGCAGGCGAGCGTCACCAGCTGGTGGTACGCGCGCCCGGTGTTGCCGCAGATCCACGGCTCGGCCGCGAGATCGCCGAGGCCGACGACGTCGCGCCCCACCAGCGGGTGGTCGGGGCCGACGAGGATGTCGAGGGGCTCGTCGACGAGCTGGTGCTGGTCGAACGCGGCATCGGAGGCGGGCGGGATGCTCGGCGTCGCGACCACGACGGCGATGTCGGTGTCGTCGGCCGCGAGCAGGTCGAACGAGCGCGCCGGCTCGCTCTCGCGCAGGTGCACGCGCAGCGCGGGGTACTCGTCGCGGAGCAGGTCGAGGGCCCGCGGCACCACCACCGCAGCCGCGCTGGAGAACCCTGCGAAGCGCAGCGTGCCGCCGACGTCGCCGCTGCGGTGGGCGGCGAGGTCGGCCCGCGCGTGCTCCCACTGCGCGGTCAGCGTCTCCGCGTGGGAGATCAGGGTGTGGGCCGCCGGGGTGAGCCGGACCGTGCGCCCGACGGGCTCGAGCAGCACCACGTCGAGCTCGCGCGCGAGGGCCTGCATCTGGTGCGAGACCGCCGACGGCGTCAGACGGCAGACCTCCGCGGCGGCGGTCACGGTGCCGTGCCGCGCGATCGCCTGGAGGACCTGCAGACGCCGGTCGATCATGTACCGATCGTACAAGATCATAGGTCCGACGTTTCGATGGACGTGGACGATCCCGGGCGCTGACACTGCGTGGGCAGCACCACCCCAGCACCACCCTCAGCACCACCCGCACCACGGGCACCGTCGCCACCGGGTGCGCCCACCACCGTCCGCCGGGGCGATCCCCCGGCCGTCGCAGGAGTCAGTTGATGGCGGCTCACCGCGCAATCGTCGTCGGCCTCGGGGGCCTGGGCTCGGCAGCCCTCTACCGTCTCGCCGCCGAGATCGGGGCCGGCGACGGCTCCGTCCTGGGCCTCGAGCAGTTCGAGCTCGGGCACGTCCGCGGCGCGTCCCAGGACCACTCACGGATCATCCGGCTCGCCCAGCACCAGGAGGAGTACGCCGCCCTCGCGGGCCCGGCCTACAAGGCGTGGGACGAGGTCGAGGCCGAGTCCCGCCAGCAGATCGTCACCCGCACCGGCGGGCTGGTCATCGAGGACCGCGCGGCCCGCGCAGGGATCGCCACGGGCAACCGCAACATCGAGGGCTACACCGCGATGTTCGACCGCTACGGCGTGGGCTACGAGCGCCTCGACGCCGACGAGCTCGCCGCCCGCTGGCCCCAGTTCCGCGTCGGCGGCAGCGAGCAGGCGCTCTACCAGCCCGACTCGGGCATCGTCGACGCCGGGCGGGCCAACGCCGTGCACCGCGCCCTGGCCCGGGCGCACGGTGCCGAGATCCGCGCGAACACCCCGGTGCGCGGGATCCGGCCGGACGGCGAGGGCGTCGCCGTCGTGACCGACACCGAGACCCTGTCCGCCGACCGCGTCGTCGTCACGGCCGACGCCTGGACCAACCAGGTGCTCGCCGAGACCGGGCCGCAGCTGCCCCTGACCGTCCTGCGCGAGCAGGTCACCTACTACGCGACGCCGCACCTGGCGGAGTTCGCGCCGTCGCGCTTCCCGGTCTTCATGTGGCACGGCCACCACAACTTCTACGGCTTCCCGGTGTACGGGGAGGTCGCCACCAAGCTCGGCCAGCACATGGGCGGCGAGGAGACCACCGCCGACACCCGCACCTTCGAGCCGGACCCGGTACGCCGCGCGCGCTACGCCGACTTCCTGGAGCACCACGTCCCCCGCTTCGGCGGACCGGAGCTCTACTCGAAGACCTGCCTCTACACCGTCCCGCCGGACCAGAACTTCATCCTCGACACCCTGCCGGACCACCCGCAGATCACGGTCGCGAACGGCGCCGGTCACGCCTTCAAGTTCGCCGCCCTCATCGGGCGTCTGCTCGCCGACCTCGCCCTCGGACACGAGCCCTCGCACCCGATCGACGCCTTCTCGATCACCCGGCCCGCCCTGACCGACCCGAGCTTTCCGCGGAGCTTCCATGTCTGAGACGCGTGTGGACCCGTACACCACCCTGCCGGCGCGCCCCGTCGACCCGGCCCTCTTCACGCTGGAGAGCACCTACCGCAGTACGCGGCAGCCGGTGGAGCTCGCCTCGACGCTGCTGCCCGACGCCTACACCAGCCCGGAGTTCTTCGCCCTCGAGCAGGACCGGCTGTTCGCCGACAGCTGGGTCGCGGTCGGCATCACCAGCGACGTCGCGAAGCCCGGCGCCTGCATCGTCGTCGAGGTCGCCGGCCGGTCGATCTTCGTGACCCGCAACCGGCACGGGCAGCTGCGCGCCTTCCACAACCTGTGCCGCCACCGCGCGACGAAGCTGCTGGCCAACGACGCCCGCGAGGTCGGGCACCGCGGGCGCATCCGCTGCCCGTACCACAACTGGACCTACGACACCGACGGCACGTGCCTCGGCACCCCGCTCTTCGAGGACTCCGACGTCCCCGCCGGCGAGGAGGCCATCTTCGACACCTCGGTGGCGAAGAACTTCGACCGCGCGGACTACGGCCTCCTCGACGTCGCCGTCGAGAGCTGGGGCCTGTTCGTGTTCGTCAACCTCTCGCCCACCCCGCGGCCGCTGGCCGAGCAGCTCGGTGACCTGCCCGAGCGCTTCGCCGACTACCGCCTCGACGAGTGGGTCACCCAGCGCCGCCGGACCTACGACGTCGCCGCGAACTACAAGCTCATCGGCGAGAACTTCATGGAGTACTACCACCTGCCCTGGGTGCACCCGGAGCTCAACCTCGTCTCGAAGTTCTCCGACCACTACCGGTGGCAGGGCCCCGGCATGTACACGGGCATGTGCACCACCCCGGTGTCGCGCAACACCGACGCCGGCGGCTGGGACGGCCTCGCGGCCCTGAGCTCGCTCGGCCCCGAGGACGCGGACAGCGGACGCTTCGTGTGGTTCTTCCCCGGCACCGCGCTGGTGGTGCTGCCCAACCACGCCTTCGTGCTGTTCAACAAGCCGGTCGCCCCGAACCGCACCGTCGAGACCGCGGTCCTCCTGGCCCACCCCGAGTCGCTCGAGGGTCCGGACGCCGAGGAGGGCATCGAGCAGCTCGTGAAGTTCTGGGACCTCGTCAACACCCAGGACCTCGAGATCGTCGAGCGCGTGCAGGAGGGGCTCGAGAACCCCGCCTACCGCGGCGGGCGCATGTGCTTCCGGTTCGAGGAGCCGCTGCACCGCTTCCAGAACATGGTGATCGACAAGATGGTCGGCGTCGAGCGCGTCCCCGGGGGCGACGAGGACACCATGACGCGGATGTTCCCGGACCCGTGACCGCCACCCTGGTCGGTGCCGACACCCTCGCCGTCGAGGACCCCTCCACGGCGCGGACGATCACCCACGTCGCCCGCGGCGGCACCGCCGAGGTCGACGACGCCGTGGCGCGGGCGCGGACGACGGCCCGCCGGGTCCGGTGCACGACACCGGCCGACCGCGGGCGGCTGCTGCGGGCGCTCGCGGCCGCCGTCGACGCCGAGCGCGAGGAGCTCGCCCGGCTCGAGACGCTCGACACCGGCAAGCCGCTCTCGCTCGCGCGGTCCGAGGTGGCGGGCTGCGTCGCCTACCTCGACTACTACGCGGGCGCCGCCGACAAGCTGCACGGCGAGACCATCCCGCTCGGGCCCGGCTCGCTGGCCTGGACCGTGCGGGAGCCGGTCGGCGTCACCGCCCACATCGTGCCGTGGAACGCGCCGCTGTCGATGCTGTGCCGCAGCGTCGCGCCGGCGCTGGCCGCCGGGAACACCGCGGTGGTCAAGCCCGCGGAGCAGACGCCGCTGACCGCCCTGCGGTTCGCCGAGCTCGTCGACGATGCCGGCTACCCGGCCGGCACCGTCACCGTGGTCACCGGCCTCGGCGCGGAGGCCGGCCACGCCCTGGCCGCCCACCCGGGCGTCGGCTCGCTGACGTTCACCGGTTCGGTGACCACGGGGCGGGCGGTGCTGCGGGCGGCCGCCGAGCACATCACGCCGGTGGTCACCGAGCTCGGGGGCAAGTCCCCGCAGATCGTGTTCGCGGACGCCGACCTCGACGACGTCGCACGCCAGGTCGTCACCGGCTTCACCGCCAACACCGGCCAGTACTGCGACGCCGGCACGCGCCTGCTGGTGCAGCGCGCCGTGCAGGACGAGCTCGTCGCCCGGATCACCGAGCGCGCCGCGGCGCTGACCATCGGGCCGGGCGTCGACGACCCCGACCTCGGCCCGCTGGTCTCCGCCGAGCACCGCGCGCGCGTCACCGGCTACGTCGACCTCGGCGTCCGCGAGGGGGCAGCCATGGTCGGCAGCCCCGCCGCGCTGCCCGACGCGGGCCACTTCGTCGCCCCCGTCGTGTTCACCGACGTCACCCCGACCATGCGGATCGCCCAGGAGGAGATCTTCGGACCGGTCCTGGTCGTGCTGCCGTTCGACGGCGAGGAGGAGGCCCTCGAGCTCGCCGACGGCACCGACTACGGCCTGGGCACCGGGATCCACACGCGCGACCTCGACCGGGCCCTGCGCGTGGCCGACCGGGTCGACGCGGGCTACGTGATGATCAACGAGTACTTCGCCGGCAGCGTGGCGGTGCCCTTCGGCGGCACCAAGTTCAGCGGCACCGGCCGCGAGCGCGGGCTGATCGCGCTCGACAGCTACCTCCAGCAGAAGACCGTCGTCGCACGCGTCGGCCCCGGCCAGGAAGGACCCGCACCATGCGCATGATCGTCCACGAGCGCCGCGACGAGGCCGAGGGCGTCGTGTCCCTCACGCTGGGACGGGCCGACGGCGGCGAGCTGCCGGCCTGGGCCCCCGGGGCCCACGTCGACGTGCACCTCGCGGGAGGGCTCGTCCGCCAGTACTCGCTGTGCTCCGAGCCCGCCGACCGCGACCGCTGGCGGCTGGGCGTCCTGCGGGAACCGATGGGCCGCGGGGGCTCGGAGCACGTCCACGACAAGGTGCACGGCGGCGACATCGTCGAGGTCGGCGAGCCCCGCAACCACTTCGGGCTCGAGCCCGCGGCGCGCTACGTCTTCGTCGCCGGCGGCATCGGGATCACCCCGATCCTGCCCATGATCGCCGCCGCCGAGAGCGCCGGCGCCGCGTGGACGCTGCTCTACGGGGGCCGCACCCGCACCTCGATGGCGTTCCGCGACGAGCTCGTGAGCCACGGCGAGCGCGTCACCGTCGCCCCGCAGGACGAGGTCGGACTGCTCGACCTCACCGGCCTGCTCGCCATCCCGCAGCCGGGCACGCTCGTGTACGCCTGCGGTCCCGCGCCGATGCTCGACGCCGTCGAGGCACTGATGAGCGCCTGGCCCACGGGCAGCCTGCGCGTCGAGCGCTTCACGCCGAAGGAGCGCGAGGACACCGGCTCCGAGAGCTTCGACGTCGCGTTCACCGCCACCGGCATCACGGCCACGGTGGCGCCGGACCAGAGCATCCTCACCGTCGCCGAGGAGGCGGGGATCCCCGCGCTCTGGTCCTGCCGTGAGGGCACCTGCGGCACGTGCGAGACGCCCCTGCTCGCCGGGCGCGCCGAGCACCGCGACTCGCTGCTGACCGACGAGGAGAAGCAGGACCAGAACACGATCTTCATCTGCGTGTCCCGCGCCGAGCGGGGCTGCCCGCGCCTGGAGCTCGACCTGTGAGTGTCGAGGTGGGCCCCGACGTCCGGGCGCTCGGCGCCGGACGGCTCGCGCGGGCGCGCGCGGCCCTGCGGGACCAGGGGCTCGCGGCCGCGCTCCTGTTCGACCCCGCGAACGTCCGGTACGCGACGTGCGACGGGTCGTACCTCGTGGCGAACCTGCACTGCTCCTACCGCTGGGCGCTCGTGTTCGCCGAGCACGACCCGATCCTCTGGGAGCCGACCGAGTCGATCCCGCTCGCCCGCCGGCGGTTCGACGGCGAGATCCGCCCGACGACCACGTTCACGTTCTTCGGCTCCGGCGACCGCAGCGCCGGGCACGCGGTCGCCGCGATGGCGCAGGTCCGGGACGCGCTGCGGGAGCGCGGGCTGGAGGGCGCGCCGCTCGGGATCGACCGGGCGGAGGCCGTCGTGTTCCTCGCGCTGGCCGAGCTCGGTGTCCGCCTCGTCGACGCCGTCGGCGTGCTGGAGGTCGCGCGGTCGGTGAAGACCGACCTCGAGCTGGCGGTGCACCGGGAGAACGCCCGGCTCACCGACATCGCCGTGCGGCGCTTCCTCGAGCACCTCGAGCCCGGTCGCACCGAGCTCGAGCTGTGGGCGGACCTCATGCGGGAGGCCTTCGCGAGCGGCGCGCTGCACTCCGAGAGCCGCCTGCTCTCCTCGGGGCCGCGGACGAACCCGTGGATGCAGGAGGCGTCCGGTCGCGTCGTGCGGGACGGCGAGCCGGTCGCCTTCGACACCGACCTGGTCGGACCGCACGGCTACCTCACCGACATCTCGCGGACCTACGTGTGCGGCGACGCCGCCCCGTCCCGCGAGCTGCGCGACGCCTACCGCGCGGCGTACGGGTTCGTCCACGAAGCCATGCCCGAGTTCCGCGCCGGCCGCTCGTTCCGCGAGCTGGGCGAGCTGCTCGGCCCCCGGCTGCCCGCGGAGTACCGCGCCCAGCGCTACCCCTTCCTCGCCCACGGCTGCGGCGCCGCCGACGAGTACCCGGCGATCGTCGTCGACGGCCACCACGGCGGGGTGCTCGAGCCCGGCATGGTGATCAGCGTCGAGGCCTACACGGGCCGCGTGGGCGGCGCCGCCGGCGCGAAGTACGAGGACCAGATCGTGATCACCGACGGCGCGCCGGAGCTGCTGTCGTTCGCGCCGGCCGACGACCGTCTGCTGCACGGCTGACCATCGCCCGGGTGTTCGAGGAATGCGGCTTTCCTGGCCATTCAACACAGCACGCCGATGGGGCCAGGATCGCCACACGCTCGCCTCGGCGACACGCCGGCGCCCGTGGCCCGGCTCACCCGTCTGGGATCCGGGCGGCGCGGATACCCGGATCGGGTGACACCGCAGGCCGACCCCGCCGCCCCGGAGCCCGACGCCCTCCGGGGGCGGCCCGTGCTCGTCACCGGCGCGACCGGCTTCCTGGGCCGCCACCTGGTCCGGCGACTGCGCCACCTCGAGGCCGAGGTCCACGCCCTGACCCGCGGCGACGGCGAGCACGACCCCGACCTCCCGGGTACGTCCTGGCACCGCGGCGACGTCGCCGACCCCGACGAGCTGGGGCGCCTCGTGCGCGACGTCGCCCCCGCGGCGGTGTTCCACCTCGCCGGTCACGTGGCGGGCGACCGCGACAGTGATCTCGCGCTGTCGATGCTCGAGGCCAACACCCGCGCCGCCGTCGCCGTGATGACCGCCGCGCACGACCTCGGCGACTGCCGGGTCGTCCTCGCCGGCTCGCTCGAGGAACCCCGCGGCGACGAGCCGCCGAGCTCCCCGTACGCGGCCGCGAAGTCCGCGGCCACCGGCTACGCCCGCCTGTTCCACGCCCAGTGGGGCCTGCCCGTGACGGTGCTGCGGATCGCGATGGTCTACGGGCCCGACCAGCCCGACGACGAGAAGCTGGTGCCCTACGTCAGCCGGTGCCTGCTCGACGGCGCCGCGCCGGAGCTGTCGAGCGGGACCCGGCTCGTCGACTGGGTGTACGTCGACGACGTCGTCGACGCCCTGGTCCGGGCCGCGACGAGCGAGCGCGCCGGCCACGTCCTCGACATCGGCTCGGGCCGGACCGCGAGCATCGCCGACGTGGTCACCGAGCTCGCCGACCTCGCGGGCTACGACGGGCCGCTGGGCTTCGGCGACCGGGCCGACCGGCGTGGCGACCGCACCCTGATCGCGGACCCCGACCCGGCCGCCGAGCAGCTCGGATGGCGGGCGACCACCCCGCTGCGCGACGGCCTCGCCCGGACCCTGGCCTGGCACGCGGACCCCCCGGACGTGCCGCTCGCCCGGCGGCGAGTCGATCACGCGCCCGTGTGACCATGGTCCCTCCCCGGCTCGGAGAAGAGGTGCGTGGTTGGACGGCGAGGCCCGCGACGAGGTCACCGACGGGACCGGGGACGAGCTCCCGTGGGAGCCGGTCGGGGTCAGCTACGCCGAGCACTTCCACCCCGCGCGGCCGCGGGCCCTGCGCCACCGGCCGCGGGTGCGCCAGAGCGTCGTCCGCGACCCCGCCACCCGCGACGGCGACGCGGTGGGCACCAACCCGGCGTACGTGTCGTGGCTCGTCTCGGAGTCGATGCTGGCCGACGCGAACACCATCGCCCGCCAGTTCTCGGGCCAGGGCGCGATGTGGCAGAACCCCTACGCCGACCCCGACCCGCGCCTGGCCGTCGAGACCGCGTCGGTGTGGTTCACCGCCTACCCGCTGTCGCTGATCACGCGGCCCGGCCAGTCGTTCCTCGCCGCGCTGGGCGAGGAGGAGCTGTGGTCGGCGTTCGCCGACATCGGCATCGAGGCCCTGCACACCGGCCCGGTGAAGCGCGCGGGCGGCATCACCGGCTGGTCGAACACCCCGAGCGTCGACGGGCACTTCGACCGGATCTCGACGGTCATCGACCCGGCGTTCGGCTCCGAGCAGGAGTTCCGGGCGATGTGCGGGATGGCGACCTTCCACGGCGGCACGATCATCGACGACGTCGTGCCCGGGCACACCGGCAAGGGCGCCGACTTCCGCCTCGCCGAAGTGGCCCACGCCGACTACCCCGGCATCTACCACATGGTCGAGATCGAGCCGGACGACTGGCACCTGCTGCCGGAGGTCCCGCCCGGCCGTGACTCGGTGAACCTCGACGCCGTCGTCGAGGAGCAGCTGGAGAAGTCGGGCTACATCATCGGCCGCCTGCAGCGCGTCATCTTCTACGCGCCCGGGGTCAAGGAGACCAACTGGAGCGCGACCCGCGCGGTCGTCGGCGTCGACGGCGTCGAGCGCCGCTGGGTGTACCTGCACTACTTCAAGGAGGGCCAGCCCTCGATCAACTGGCTGGACCCGTCCTTCGCCGGCATGCGCCTGACCATCGGCGACGCCCTGCACTCGCTCGCCGACCTCGGCTCCGGGGCGCTGCGCCTCGACGCCAACGGTTTCCTCGGCGTCGAGAAGAGCGCCGCCGAGGGCAACCCCGCGTGGTCCGAGGGGCACCCGCTCTCCGAGGCGGCCAACCACCTCATCGCCAGCATGGTGCGCAAGGTCGGCGGGTTCACGTTCCAGGAACTGAACCTGACGATGGACGACATCCGCCAGGTCGGCGAGGCCGGCGCGGACCTGTCCTACGACTTCGTCACCCGGCCCGGGTACCACCACGCCCTGGCCACCGGGGACGCCGAGTTCCTGCGCCTGTGCCTGCGCACCTGCCGCGACACCGGCGTCGACCCGGCCTCGCTCGTGCACGCGCTGCAGAACCACGACGAGATGACCTACGAGCTCGTCCACTGGTCGACCGGGCACCGCGACGACGTCTTCACCTTCCGCGGCGCGCCCGCGACCGGCGCCGAGATCGGCGACACCGTGCGCCAGGAGCTGGCCGCGTGCCTCGCGGGCGAGCGCGCCCCCTACAACCTGGTGTTCACCACCAACGGCATCGCCTGCACCACCGCGACCGTCATCGCCGCCGCGCTCGGGATCACCGACCTCGAGGCGATCACCGACGACGACGTCGACGCGATCCGGCAGATCCACCTGCTGCTGGCCATGTTCAACGCCATGCAGCCGGGCGTCTTCGCGCTGTCGGGCTGGGACATCACCGGGATGCTCACCCTGCGACCCGAGCAGGTCGGGAGCCTGCTCTCCGAGGGCGACACCCGCTGGATCCACCGGGCGGCGCACGACCTCATGGGGCTCGACCCGGCGGCGTCGCGGTCGGCGGAGGGCATGCCGCGCGGGCGCAGCCTCTACGGCAGCATCCCCGAGCAGCTCGCCGACGAGACGAGCTTCCTGCGCCAACTCTCGGCGATCCTCGGCGTGCGCAAGCACTACGGCATCGCCACGAGCCGCCAGGTCGAGATCCCGGACGTCTCGCACACCGGGCTCCTCGTCCTGGTCCACGTGCTCGACGACGGGCGGCACGCCCTGACGGTGCTGAACTTCGCCGCTGAGCCGGTGACCGCCACGGTGCGCGCCGAGGCCCTCCCGCCCGGCGGCACGGTGATCGACATGTTCACCCAGGAGACCGTCGCCGGCGTCGACGACCTGCGCTCCTTCGCGGTCGACCTCAACGCCCACCAGGGCCACGCCCTGCTCGTGGAGGCGCCGGCCGGCGCCTGAGGGCCTGGAACCGCACGGCCCGGCGGAGGACCATCACTGCGCATGGCCACGGTGAGCGTGCGGTACATCGTCGACGACGTCGATGCCGCGATCTCCTTCTACTGCGGGCGGCTGGGCTTCCACGAGGACATGCACCCCGCCCCGACGTTCGCGATGCTGAGCAGGGGCGACCTGCGCCTGGTCCTGTCGGCCCCCGGCGGGGGCGGGGGCGGCGGGCAGGCGATGCCGGACGGGACGGTGCCGCGCCCCGGCGGGTGGAACCGCTTCACCCTCGAGGTCGCCGACCTCGAGAGCCTCGTCGGGGAGCTGCGCAGCGCCGGCACGCGGTTCCGCAACGACGTCGTCACCGGCGTGGGCGGCAAGCAGATCCTGCTCGAGGACCCGTCCGGCAACCCCGTCGAGCTCTTCGAGCCCACCCGCGCGGAGGCCCGCCTCTAACCCGGGTCCGGCATCGCCGGCGGGTCGTCGGGCAGGGCGAGGGTGCGCCGCGGGGTCGGCCGGTGACCCAGGAACGCCGGCCGGTTCGCGTGACCCAGCAACAGCGGGAGCAGGTCGCGGGCGGCGAGGGCCCCGTACCAGCCCGCGTGCGCCGGGGCCTCGCCGAACGCGGTCACCGCGTCGGGGCGCACGCCGGGACCGGCGACGACGAGCGGGGTGGGGTCGCCGGTGTGCAGCACACCGCCGGTCGACGGCGTCGCGTGGTCGCCGGTGACCGCGACGACCGCGTCGTCGGCGAGGTCGAGCAGGCCCGCCAGACCGGCGTCGGCGGCCTCGAGCGCCTCGAGCTTGGCACGCGGGCGCTTGGTGTGGCCGGCGTCGTCGGTGGCCTTGGTGTGCACGTGCACGAACGCCGCGCCCCCGTCCAGCAGGGCGCGGCAGGCGTCGAGCCGCGCCGCCAGGTCCGCGGCGAGGTCGGGCACCGGGGCGAGGTCTCGGGTCCGCAGGCCGAGCAGGGCCGCCAGGCCGCGGTAGAGCCGGGTGCTGGTCACCGCGGCCCCGGGGACACCGACCTGCTCGACGAACGTCGGCACCGGGCCCAGCGCGCCCGACCACTTCGTGGTCACCACGTCGAGGGCCGGCGCGTCCCGCGCGCGGCGGGCGGCGTTGACGGGGTGGTCGCGCAGCGCCGCCCGGACCGCGCCGAGCAGCCGCACCAGGGCGTCGGCGGTCGGCTCCGCGCCCGCCGCGCCCTCGACCGGGAGCACCCGCAACCACGGGTGGCGGTCCTCGAAGAAGGGGTCGGAGTCGGTGACGCCCCCGTCGGCGTGGCCGGGCATGAGCAGCACCGCCTCGCCACGATCCAGCGGCACGAGCCGGTGCCCGTGGTCCGCGGCGAGATCCGCGACGTCGGCGAGCAGCACCACGGCGTCCTCGGCATCGTCCCGGCCGGCCCGTCCCGTGATCCACACCCGGCCGTCCGCGCCGGTCGACGACGTGCGCAGCGCCGCGTGCGTGACGGCCACGCCGGCCGGGACGTCGACGCCCGCCCCGAGCGCCTCGAGCACCGCGCGACCCGGGAACGGCACGTCCGCGAACCCGAACATCGCCCAGTGCGCGAGCTCCGACGAGGGCGCCCGGCCCCAGCCGAACGGCAGGTGCCAGCCCGAGGCGCCGCGGGCGGCGAGCGCGTCGAGCACGGGCGTGCGGGCGGCCTCGGCGGGCGTGCGGTCGCCGAGCTCGGGCACCGGCCGGTCGCCGAGGCCGTCGAGGACGACCAGCACCACCGGGCGGCGGTCGTCGTCGAGCCGGGGCTGGGTCTCGCCGTGGCCGGGTGCCCTCATCCCAGCAGCTCCGCGAGGACGGGCACGGTCGCCGCGGGGACGAGGTCGCGCCAGGTGCCGTCGGCGAAGTGCGCGCGGATGCCGGTGGCGTCGAGCTTCGCGGCGGGGTCGCCGTCGAGGACCACGACCCGGTAGCCGCCGTCGGCGAGACGGCTCGCCTTGTCGGACTCCCACGCCGAGTACGCCCGCACGTAGTGCACGGCGTCGCGGGGGACGTACTCGGTCCAGACCCCGGGACGGGTGAGGTCGAACGGTACGACCATCGAACGGTCGGCCATTCCCGCACCGGTCAGCGCGGCGGCGAGCAGGCGTGCGCGCTCGTAGTAGGTGAAGGGATTCGCCGCGTCGGTGTGCCGGTGCGACGACGTGGGCTCGGCGTGGCGCGCCCCCGTGTCGGGATTGGTCACGGCGACGACGAGACGGTCGTGCTCGGCGAGGGCGAGCGCGAACAGCTCGAGGTGCTGGGCGTGGACGGGCTGGAAGCGCCCGGTGACGGCGGCGAGCGTCGTCATCGCTTCCCGCGGAGCAGGCCGCGGGCGATCGCGTTGCGCTGGATCTCCACCGTGCCGGCCGGGATCTTGAGGTTCCGGGCGAGCCGGTAGAGCTTCTCCTCGGGCGAGCCCTTGCGCAGCCCGGTGCCGCCGTGGACCTGCAGGGCGCGGTCGGCGACGCGCAGGAACGCCTCGTCGTTGATCACCTTCACGAGGCTCATGAGCCGCGGGGCGTCCGGGTGCAGCGGCATGCCGAAGGCGCCGCCGGGCAGCGCGTCGAGCTCGGCCTGCGCCCGCAGCGACGCCGCCCGCGCCGCGTACACGTCGGCGTCGATGTCGGCGAGCATGTGCTGCACCGCCTGCAGGTCGGCGATCGGCGCGCCCCCGGAGGTGCGCTGCCGCGCGCGGTCGAGGGCCCGGTCGAGCAGCCACGAGCCCCAGCCCGCGCACATCCCGCCGCGGCACAGGCGCCGCCAGTTGATCCACGCCATCGCCAGTGCGAAGCCGTCGCCGGGCTCGCCGACGACGTCCTCGGCCGGCACCCGCACCCCGTCGAGGTGCAGCTCTCCGGTGAGCCCGTCGTCGAGCATGGTCGGGATGTCGCGGCCGCGGGTGAAGCCGGGGCTGGTGGCGTCGACGAGGAACATCGACAGCGAGCGGGTGCCGGCGCCGGGGTCGGTGACCGCGGTGATCTGGACGACGTCGCAGAAGTGGGCGTTGGTGATCCACGCCTTGGTGCCGTCGAGGATCCAGTCGCTGCCGTCGCGGCGCGCCCGGGTCTCCATGGCGAGCACGTCGGTCCCCACGGCGATCTCGGTGTTGGCGAACGCCGCGGTGATCTCCCCGGCCATCAGCGGCGCGAGCCACCGCTCGCGGGCCGCGTCGGAGCAGTGCTCGATCGCGGGGTTCGGGCCCTCGGTCCAGGCCAGCGCCGCGAGGCCCAGGCCGAGTCCGGCGTGCCGGTAGACGTACTCCTCGACGTGCTGCATCTCGGCGCGGGTGAAGTCCAGCCCGGAGCTGACGTGGGGGCTGTAGAGCCCGGCGGCCGCCGAGCGGCGCTGGGCCTCGCGGCGCGCCTCCCACACCACCGGGTGCATCCGCCCGGCCTCGTCGAGGCGGGGGTTCCACGGGGTGCCGACGTCCTGCGCGGCCAGCTCGGCCTCGAGCGGGGCGGTGTCGGAGGCGAGGAACGCCCCGAAGCGCTGCGTGTAGTCGGCGACGCGGTCGGTCAGGCCACTGGTCACCCGCATGCCCTACGACCCGGAGGGTGCTCGCGTCAACTGCTCGGACGTCCTACGGTCACGTCCCGTGCCGGTGCTGCGTGCGGATGCCTCGCTCCTGCTCGTCGTCGACCTGCAGGAACGCCTCATGCCCGCCATCGCGGGGGCGCCGGCGGTCCTGGAGAACGCGAGCCGGCTCGTGCACGGCGCCACCCGGCTCGGCGTCGGGGTCCACGCCACCGAGCAGAACCCGCGCGGCCTCGGGCCCACGGTGTCCGCCGTCGCGGGCCTGCTCCCGTCGCCGGCCGCCCCGAAGACCGCGTTCGCCGCCGACGTGCCGGACCACCCGGGCCCGGTCGTCGTCGCCGGGTGCGAGGCCCACGTGTGCGTGCTGCAGACCGTCCTCGGCCTGCGGGCGGCGGGCCGCGACGTTGCGGTGGTCGCCGACGCGGTCGGCAGCCGCAGCGAGGCGAACCGCGACCGGGCGGTGGAGCGGATGCGCGACCACGGCGTCGACGTCGTCACCACCGAGATGGTGCTCTTCGAGTGGCTGCACGACAGCGACCACGAAGCCTTCCGCGAGGTGCAGAAGCTGATCAGGTGACAGCTCGGTACGCGTGCGCTAACGTTCGTCGCCACTGACCGTGGAGGACGCCGTGACCGACGACGACCCGGAAGGTGTCGCACTGCGGGCGCTGGTCGAGCCCCGCCGCCGCGCGATCCTGCGCCTGGTCGCCCAGGACGAGCTCTCCGCCGGGGAGATCGCGGCGACGTTCGAGGTCACCCGACCCGCGGTCAGCCAGCACCTCACGGTGCTCAAGGACGCCGGTCTGCTCACCGAGCGACGGGAGGGCACCCGCCGGCTCTACCGGGCCCGCCCCGAGGGCCTCGACGGCCTGCGCGGGTTCCTGGAGGACATGTGGGGCTCGTCGCTGGACACCGCCCGCCGTCTCGTGGAAGCCGACCGAGGGATCGCCGATGACGAGCACCACGCCGCAGGCTGACGTCACTCCCCTGCACCGTCCGCCCATCCGGCAGGCGACGACGGTCCGCAGCGGCCGCGCGCACACCTTCGACGTGTTCGTCGCGACGATCGGGCAGTGGTGGCCGCTGCAGCCCTACTCGGCCGGCAAGGACCGGGTCCGCGAGGTGCTCGTGGAGCAGCGCGTCGACGGGCGGGTGTACGAGCGCTGGGACGACGGCACCGAGGTCGACTGGGGCCGGCTGCTCGCGTGGTCGCCGCCCGAGCGGTTCGTCATGACCTGGAACATCACCCCGCTCCCGACCGAGGTCGAGCTGACGTTCACCGCGCTCGGCCCCTCGCTGACGCGCGTCGCCGTCGAGCACCGCGGCTGGGAGGCCCTCTCCGAGGCCCAGCTCGGCGAGGACTGCGCCCGCCCCGGCGGCTACCGCGGCGGCGCGTTCGTCCGCGGGTGGGAGGAGATCCTCGGCGCGTTCGCCGCGGCCGTCTGATCAGGCGGCCCCGCGGGCGGCGACGAGGTCGAGCGCCACGTCGACGATCATGTCCTCCTGGCCGCCGACGAGCCCGCGACGCCCGATCTCGACGAGGAGCTCGCGGGTGTCCACGCCGTACTGCAGGGCGGCGTTCTCGGCGTGGCGCAGGAAGCTGCCGTAGACCCCGGCGTAGCCCAGGGTCAGCGTCTCGCGGTCGACGCGCACGGGGCGGTCCTGCAGCGGGCGTACGAGGTCGTCGGCGGCGTCCTGCAGGGCGAAGAGGTCGCAGGCGTGGGTCCAGCCGTAGGTGTTCGCGACGGCGACGAACGCCTCGATCGGCGTGTTCCCCGCCCCGGCGCCCTGCCCGGCCAGCGAGGCGTCGACCCGGACGGCACCGTGCTCGACCGCCACGACGGAGTTCGCCACCGACAGCGAGAGGTTCTCGTGGGCGTGGATGCCGATCTGGGTCTCAGGACGCAGCACCTCGCGGTAGGCGTCCAGGCGCGCCGCGACGTCGGGCATGGTCAGGCGGCCGCCGGAGTCGGTGACGTAGACGCAGTGGGCGCCGTAGCCCTCCATGAGCTTCGCCTGGCGCGCGAGCTCGGCGGGCGGGGCCATGTGGCTCATCATGAGGAAGCCGGAGACGTCCATGCCGAGCTCGCGGGCGGTCGCGATGTGCTGGGCGGCGACGTCGGCCTCGGTGCAGTGCGTGGCGACGCGCACGGAGCGGACGCCGAGGTCGTGGGCCTTCGTCAGCTCGGCGATGGTGCCGATGCCCGGCAGCAGCAGGGTGGTCAGGACCGGGGTGTTCGCCGACGCCTCGATGGCCTCGGCCGCCGCGGCGATCCACTCCCAGTCGGTGTTGGAGCCCGGCCCGTAGGTGAGGCTGGCGCCGGCGAGGCCGTCGCCGTGGGAGACCTCGACGGCGTCGACGCCGGCGTCGGCGAGCGCGCGGGTGATCGTGCCGACCGCGTCCGGCGCGAGGCGGTGCCGGATGGCGTGCATGCCGTCCCGCAGGGTCACGTCCTGGATGTAGAGGCTCATCGAGTGCTCCGGGAGGCTGCGTGTCCGGCCAGTTCCTCGCCGACGCGCAGGGCGGCCGAGGTCATGATGTCGAGGTTGCCGGCGTACGCCGGGAGGTAGTGCGCGGCGCCCTCGACCTCGAGGAACACCGACACCTGGTGGGTGGGCCGTGCCCCGTCACCGACGAGCGTGTGCAGCGGCTGGTCGTCGGGGATCGCCCGGACCTGCACGGCCTGCTTGAGGCGGTAGCCCGGCACGTACTCGGCGACGGTCTTGACCATCGCCTCGACCGCGGCCGTGATCTCGGCCCGCAGCGTCGGCTCGTCGCGCGGCTCGGCGGCGTCGCCGACGAGGCAGAGCACGGTGTCGCGCATGATCAGCGGCGGCTCGGCGGGGTTGAGCACGATGATCGCCTTGCCGCGGCCGGCCCCGCCGACCTGCTCGATCGCCGCGGCGGTGGTCTCGGTGAACTCGTCGATGTTGGCGCGCGTGCCGGGGCCCGCCGACATCGACGCGATCGACGCGACGATCTCCGCGTAGGGCACCGGGGCCACGGACGCGACGGCGGCGACGATCGGGATGGTGGCCTGGCCGCCGCAGGTGACCATGTTGACGTCGCTGACGTCGCCGAGCTGCTCGAGGTTCACGGGCGGCACGACGTACGGGCCGATCGCGGCCGGCGTGAGGTCGACCAGCCGCTTGCCGTAGGGGCGCAGGACCTCGGCGTTCGCGACGTGGGCCTTCGCCGAGGTGGCGTCGAAGACGATGTCGATGTCGGCGAACCCGTCGAGCTCGGTCAGACCTTTCGCCCCGGTGTCGACGGCGGCGATGCCGAGGCGGCGGGCGCGGGCGAGCCCGTCGGAGTCGGGGTCGATGCCGACCATCGCGGCGACCTCGAGCGTCTCCGACAGCCGCACGATCTTGAGCATGAGGTCGGAGCCGATGTTGCCCGACCCGATGATGGCGACCTTGGTCTTCATCGGTCTCCCTCGAAGGTGACGGCGACCTCGCCGAGGCCGGTGATGTGGGCGGAGTACGTGTCGCCGGGCGCCACGGGGACCATCGGGCCGAGCGCGCCGGAGAGGATGACCTCGCCGGCGCGCAGCGGGTCGCCGAGGTCGCGGGCGGTGCGGGCCAGCCAGGCCAGCGCGGCCAGCGGGTCGCCGAGGCAGGCGGCGCCGGTGCCGGTGGAGACCTGCTCCCCGCCGCGGCGGAGGGTCATGGTGACGTCGACGGGGTTCACCCGGTCCAGTCCGACCTGCTCCGGGCCGAGGACGTACAGGCCGCTCGAGCCGTTGTCGGCGACGGTGTCGCCGAACGTGATGTCCCAGCCGGCGATCCGGCTGTCGACGATCTCCAGCGCGGCCCGCTGGTGGTCGACGGCGGCGCGGACGTCGGCGTCGCTCAGGTCGGTGCCGTCGAGGTCGGCACCGAGCACGAACGCCACCTCGGCCTCGATCCGCGGCTGCAGCAGCCGGCCCGCGGCGACCGTGGCGCCGTGCTCGACGGGCATGTCGTCGAACAGCACGCCGAAGTCGGGGCTGGCGACGCCGAGCTGCGCCTGCACCGCCGGATTGGTCAGACCGATCTTGCGGCCGACCGTCCGGGCACCGTGGCCGAGGCGGTGCGCGGCGAGGCGGCGCTGCACGGCGTACGCGGCGTCGACGTCGTCGGCGCCGATGAGATCGCGGACCGGGGCGCACGGCGTCCCGGTGGCGGCGGCGTCGAGGAGGCGCTCGGTGGCGTGGTCGACGCCGGCGGTCGTGGTGGGCACGCGGAGCACGGTGCCGGTCCCGGGCCGCAGGAGACCAGCACCGAGTTCCGGTGAGCTGAACTCCGGTGCGCTGCGCGCATGTGAGCACTTCGGAGTGCTGGGGCACTCCGAAGTGCTCACATGCCCGGAGGGCACCCGCGGGCGAGCATCGCGGCGATGCCCCCGGCGGCGGCGCGGACGGCGTCGACGTGGCGTTCGGGGCGGAAGCGGTGCACGGGGCCCGTGACGCTGACGGCCGCCCGCACCCCCACGCCGGGCTCGGGCACCGGGGCGGCGACGCAGGTGATGCCGACCGCCGACTCCTCGTGCTCGAACGCCACGCCGCGCCCGAGGATCTCGTCGAGCTGGGCGCGGAGCACCGGGACGTGGGTGATCGTGCGCGGCGCCCGGCGGTCGAGCACCCCGCCCAGCACCGCCGTGCGCACCTCCGGCGGCGCGTGGGCCAGCAGCACCTTGCCGATCGCCGTGGCGTGCAGCGGCATCCGCCCGCCGAGGCGCGAGGGTGAGCGCGCCTGGCGGTGCCCGCCCATCTTCGCGACGTAGACGACCTCGTGGCCCTCGCGCACGCCGAGGTGCACCGTCTCGTGGGTCAGCTCGTAGAGGTCCTCGAGGAACGGCGTCGCGACCTCCAGGAGCCCGCGCCCGACCGACGCGCGCATGCCCAGCTCGAAGACCAGCCCGGACAGGCGGTAGCGACCCTCGACGCGCTCCAGCAGCCCGTGCTCGACGAGCTCGCCGAGGGTGCGGTGCACGGTGCTGCGGGCCATGCCGGTACGGCGGTGGATCTCGGCGAACCCGAGGGCGGCGTCCTCGGCGGTGAACGCCCGCAGGACGGCCAGCGCCTTGCCCAGCACCGTGACCGGCACCCCGGGTGTCGGCGCGGACGTCATGGGCCCCTCCTCGATACACTGGACCGTACGGCGTTCGCCCGTGCGTGCGCGCTGGCCCGTTCCCTCGAGGAGGACCCGTGCCCCCACGTCGCCGCCGGGAGAGCAGCAAGGACAGCGGCAAGGACAGCCGGGCGAGCACCGCGTCCGGGCTCTCCGCCGAGCGGATCATCGACGCGGCCCTCGTCATCGCCGACGAGGAGGCCGACCTCGACCGCCTGACGGTCCGCCGCCTCGCCGCCGACCTCGACGTCGGCGTCATGACGCTCTACGGCTACTTCCGCAACAAGGACGAGATCCTCGACGCGATGGGCGACCGCATCCTCGGGTCGATGACGCTGCCCGAGCAGGCCGCCACCGAGCCGGCGGCGGCGCTCCGGGACCTCGGGCACGCGTTCCTGGCGATGATGCGCGACCACCCGAGCGTCGTCCGCCTGCTCGCCACCCGCGTCACCGACAGCCCGGGCGCGCTGGTCAACGCCATGGAGGGCGTGCTCGAACGGCTCGCCGTCGCCGGCATCACGGGCCCGCGCGCGGTGCGCGCCTACGGCTTCCTCATCACCTACGCGCTCGGCTTCTCCGCCTACGAGGCCCCCCGTGCCTGGGGTCGGGCCCAGGACGCCGCCGCCGCCACCGAGGCCCGCCGCCAGCGCACCCACTTCTACGCGGGCCTGTCGCGCGAGCGCTTCCCCCACACCGTCGACCTCGCCGACGACCTGCCGACCCTGCCCACCGACGAGCAGTTCGCCGACGGGCTGGAGATCTGGATCGCGGGGTTCGTCGCGACCGTCCCGGCGACCACCGGCGCCTGAACGCGGCAGGACGCCGGACCCGTCACGTCGACGGGTCCGGCGTCCTGGCGGCACAGCCGGAGGAGATCAGCTCCCGCCGGCCGGCACCGCCTTCGGCTCCGCCGCGGCCGTCCCCACCGGCGCGGAGGGCATCGTCGCGTCCGTCGAGGGCGGCATCCGCAGCGCGAGCCCGGCGAGCAGGGAGACGACGGCGCCGACCGCCATGTAGACGGCGATGCCGACCCAGCCGCCGGACTCCTGCAGCGACGCGGCGATCGCCGGCGCGAACCCGTTGCCGAGGATCGTGCCGATCGTGAAGCCGATGCCCATGCCGCTGAAGCGCAGCGCGGCCGGGAAGACGCCCGAGAAGTACGCGGGGAAGACCGCGTAGTTCGCCGAGTAGGCCAGGAACACGATCACGAAGCCGAGCAGCATCAGCCCGTAGTTCCGGGTGTTGAGCAGGGCGAACCAGATGAAGGGGGTGACGACGAGCGCGGCGCCGCCGGCGAGGAACACCGCGCGGACGCCGAAGCGGTCGGCCAGCCGGCCCGCGACCGGGATGGCGATGAGCAGCACGACGGCCGCGGGCAGCAGCACCCCGAGCATCGCCGGGCTCGACAGGCCCAGGGCGGTCCTGCCGTAGGAGATCGAGAAGACGGTCGTCAGCGTGAAGACCATGCCGGCCGAGATCGTGGCCAGGGCGACGAGGACGACCGCGCGCCCGCTGCCGCGCAGCACCTCGACCAGCGGCATCCGCCGGACGGCGCCGGCCTGCTGGATCGCGAGGAAGTCGGGGCTCTCCTCGAGCGTGAGGCGCACGACGAGCCCGACGACCACGAGCACGGCGCTGACCAGGAACGGGATGCGCCAGCCCCACGACATCAGGGCGGGCTCGGGCAGGGTCAGCACGGCGAGGAAGACGAGGTTCGACAGGATCATGCCGGCCGAGGTGCCGGTGTTGACCAGCGCGCCGCGCAGGCCGCGCCGGGACTCCTCGGAGTGCTCGACGGTCATGAGCACGGCGCCGCTGTACTCCCCGCCGACCGAGACGCCCTGCAGCACGCGCAGCAGGACCAGCAGGATCGGCGCGGCGATCCCGATGCTCGCGTAGGTCGGCAGCAGGCCGATGAGGAACGTCGAGCCGCCCATCATCAGCAGCGTGATCACGAGGATGGTCCGCCGCCCGATGCGGTCACCGAAGTGCCCGAAGACGAGGGCGCCGAGGGGACGCGCGACGTAGCCGACGCCGAACGTCGACAGCGCGATCAGCGTGCCGGCGAGCGGGTTGAACGTCGGGAAGAAGAGCTTCGCGAAGACCAGCGAGGACGCCAGGCCGTAGATCGCGAAGTCGTAGTACTCGATAGTGGTGCCGATCCAGCTGGCGACCACGGCCTTCGCCGGACTGCGGCGAGGTCCGGTGGTGACGGACATGCGGGACTCCCGGGGGGAGGGGCGGAGAAGTCGCCGGCCGGCGCCGGGAGCTTCGCGGATACCCGACGTCGCCGTGTGCGACCTCGCTGGTGAGCACAGCGCCCGTTCGGGTGTTCGTACTTTGTACGGTGCGGCGCCCGGCCGTCAAGGACCGGTTCCCTGATCGCGGTGCGTCGTCACCCAACGGAAACAGAAGCCCGCGTGACATCCGCGGAGCGATGTGCGATGTTTCGTACCGTACTAAGTACGGCGCCGGCGGACGGAGGCTCGATGGACGACGCGGTGATGGACCTCGAGGTCGTCGGACTCCGCCGCGAGGCGGACGGCGTCCTCTCGGTGGAGCTGCGCGACCACCGGGACCGCCTGCTGCCCTCCTGGGCCCCTGGCGCGCACATCGACCTCGCGGTCGGCGAGCACGTGCGGCAGTACTCGCTGTGCGGCGATCCCGCCGACCGCCGGCGCTACCGCGTCGCGGTGCTGCGCGAGCCCGACTCCCGCGGCGGGTCGGCTCACGTCCACGAGCGGCTGCGCCCCGGCGACGAGGTCGAGGTCGGCGGGCCCCGCAACCACTTCCCGCTCGCCGACGCCGAGCGTCACGTGCTCGTCGCGGGCGGTATCGGCATCACGCCGGTGATGACGATGGCCGCGGCGCTCGCCGCCCGGGGCGCCGACTGGCGGCTGGTCTACCTCGGCCGGTCGCGGCGCAGCATGGCCTTCCTCGACGACCTCGCGACGCTGGACCGCGGCACGAAGCGCAGCGGAGCTGCCGCGCCGGAGGCGCACGCAGCCCGCGTGACCGTCCACGCCGACGACGTCGACGGCGTCCCGGACCTCGCGCGGCTCCTGGAGGATCTCGACGCCGGCACCGCGGTCGCCGTCTGCGGGCCGGCCGGGCTCATCGCCGCGGTCGAGGCGCACTGCGCCGGGAACGACCTCCCCGCACCCCGCGCCGAGCGGTTCGCCGCGGCCGCGCGCGACGACGACGAGGAGCTGACCCCCTTCGACGTCGTCGTCGCCAGCACCGGGCGCCGGATCGCCGTCCCGGCCGGGCGCTCGGCACTCGAGGCCCTCGACGACGCCGGCCACGCGCTGCCCAACGCCTGCCGCGACGGCGTGTGCGGCAGCTGTCTCGTCGGCGTCGTCGCGGGCGAGCCGCACCACCGCGACGCCCTCACCGAGCCCGACCGCACCGACGTCATGGCCCCGTGCGTGTCCCGCGCGCGGTCGGCCGAGCTCGTGCTGGACCTCTGAGCGTCCCGACCACCACAGGAGATCCCCGTGACCACCGAAGCCGCGCCCGACGAGGTCGCCCCCCGCCGTCCGCGCCTCTCGCGCCGCTACGTCGAGCGCGTCGTCGAGCCTGGCCCGCCGGTGCAGGCCGGGTCCGACTGGTCGAACTGGAGCACCTACGACCGTGCCGAGCTGGGGTTCCGCGACCACTGGTACCCGGCGGTGTGGGCGCACGAGGTCGGCCGCAAGCCGGTGCCGGTGACGATCTGCGGCGAGAAGGTCGTGCTCGTCCGCGACGACCGGACCGGCGCGATCAAGGGCCTGCACGACCGCTGCCCCCACCGCGGGGTGCCGCTGTCGCTGGGCCGCCGACAGTTCCCCGGGACGATCTCCTGCCCGTACCACGGCTGGACGTACGACCTCGAGGACGGCCGGCTCGCCGCCGTCATCACCGACGGCCCCGACTCCCCCATCTGCGGCAAGGTCGCGGTCGCGACCTACCCCGTGCGGGAGCGCCTGGGGCTCGTGTTCGTCTACATCGGCGAGCTCCGCGAGGACGGCACCCCGCCGCCGGTCGAGGACGACATCCCGGCCGAGCTGACGCAGAACACGCTCGTGCTCGGCGGCCGCAACGAGATCCGCGACGGCAACTGGCGCTTCGCCGCCGAGAACGGCTTCGACGAGGGCCACGCCAAGTACCTGCACAACACGGCGCTGTGGCGGCTGTTCAAGGTCATGCCGACCTGGAACAGGACACGCATCGTCGAACGCGACGGCTGGCTCATCCGCGTGCAGGACGAGGTCCACTGGGAGGCGGAGTTCCCCGGCGTCGGGCGGTTCAGCAACCAGCGCTGGTGGAAGCGCATGCCGCTGCCCGACCGTCCCGGCAAGAACGGCGACGCCAACCCCGTGATCGCCGCGCTGGACCTGCCGGGGTTCGTCAGCATCCGCCTGCCCGGCATCCTGCGCGTCGCGTACCCCCGGTTCATCCACTACGAGTGGTACGTCCCGATGGACGCCGACCACGTGCGCTACGTGCAGCTGATGGTCCGCTTCGAGACGGGCTGGAAGGCCGCGGCGTTCAAGGCGAAGTACCTCGCCGCGATCCGGTGGCTCTTCCACGGGCAGTTCACCGCGCAGGACGCGTGGATGGTCGACGTCATGGACTCGCCGCCCGAGCGGCTCTACCGCCCCGACCTCTCCCTCACCGCCTGGCGCAAGCACGTCGAGGACAGCGACGTCGTGGTGCAGACGGTGGCGCGCCGTGGGCACTAGGACGGCCGGACAGGTGCAGCTCTCCCACGGCCGGCGCGGTGCCGTGGGCGGGCCGGCGACGGTCGTCCTGCACGGCGGCGGGCCCGGGTGTCACGCCGCGAGCGACTTCGGCGCCGTCATGGCGGCCCGACCGGACCGCGCCTGGCTGTGGGCCGACCTCCCGGGGTACGGGCGGTCCCCCGCCGCCCCCGGCCCCCGTCTCGCCGCCGCCGCGCGGGCGCTCGTCGACCTGCTCGACGCGCTCGGCGTCGAGCGGGCCGACGTGCTCGCGCAGTCGTACGGCGGGTCGGTCGCGCTGCTCGCCGCGAGCGGGGCACCGGAGCGCTTCGGGCGGCTGGTGCTGATCGGCAGCACCCCGACGCCCGCACCCGGAGGCGTCGGCGGCCTGGTCGATCCCGGGCTGGGCGCGCGGCTCCGCGCGGCGTACGCCGGCGACGGTCGTCCCGATGCGGCGCGGATGCGGCAGTTGATCGGTCAGGCCGAATGGGACGACGCGTCTCGTGTCCCGGAGGCGCTGGTCGACGATCGCTTCCGGTCCGACCAGAACGCCGCTGGCGCCGAGGGCGCCCCCGAGGACCTCGGCGACCTGCTCGCGCACGTCGCCGCGCCCGTCCACCTCGTCTGGGGCCGCCACGACCCCTTCGCCGGGCCGGCCTACGCCGCCGCGCTCGCCGACGCCCTCCCCCGCGCCGACCTCACCGTCCTGCACGCCACCGCCCACCACCCGCAGTCCGAGCGACCCGACGCGGTCGCCGCGATCGTGGACGCCCACCTGAGGAGCTCCTCGTGATCCGCTCGACCGCCGCCGTCCTGGGCGTCGTCACCGCCGGCGTGATCGCCGCCCGCACCGGAGTGCTCGCCCGGCTGGGCCGGCGCACCACCGTCCGCACCGTGCACCCGGTCCGATGAGCGCCCCGCCGCTGATCGCGGCCCTCACCGCGCAGCAACGCACCTGGGTCGACGACGCCTGCGCCCGCCTCGACGCCACACGCCTCACCGAGCTGGTCGTCGGCATGGTCGACATCCCCAGCCCGACCGGCGAGGAGGGCCCGCTCGCGGGGTGGCTCGCCGGGCAGCTCGACGCCGCCGGACTGGCCGGGCGCGTCCAGCCCCTCGACGACCGGCAGGCCAACGCCCACGGCCGCCTCGCCGGCGACGGCACCGGCGAGAGCCTGCTGCTCTACGCACCCATCGACACGTTCACGGTCGGCGACCCGGCCGAGGACGTCCCGTGGATCGGCCCGGAGCTGCGCGCCGACATGCAGCCCCGCGCGCAGGTCCACGGCGACCACGTCCTGGGTCTCGGCGCGAGCAACCCCAAGGGCCACGGCGCCGCGGTGATCGCGGCCGCCGAGGCGATCGCGGCCGCCGGCGTCCGGCTGCGCGGCGACCTGCTCGTCGGGCTCGGCGCCGGCGGGATGCCGACCAACGGCCGCGACACCCGCGGGCTCACCCGCCGCAACACCGGCCAGGGCGTCGGCGCCTCGTTCCTGCTCGAGCAGGGCGTGTGGGCCGACCACGCGGTGATCGCGAAGCCGGGGTGGGCGGTGGCGTGGGAGGAGGTCGGGCTCTGCTGGTTCGAGGTGCGCGTGCACGGGGCGTTCTCCTACGTCGGCTCACGGCACCGCATGCCCTACCGCAACGCGATCGGCCACGCCGCGACGGTGATCGACGCGCTCGAGCGCTGGTTCCCGCAGTACTCGGCGCGGCACACCGACGGCCTGGTGGCGCCGCAGGGCGTCGTCGCCTCGATCGAGGGCGGGTGGCCGCGGCTCGCCTCCGCGACCCCGGCCCTGTGCCGGTTCACCGTCGACCTGCGCACCAGCCCGCGCTCGGCCCCGGCCGACGTGCGCTGCGAGTTCGCCGCCGCCGTCGCCGCGATCGTCGCCGAGCACCCGGAGCTCGACGTCGACTGGGACATGGTGCTCGCGATCCCGGGGACGTCGACGCCGCCGGACGCCCCGGTCGTCGCCGCCGCGATCGCCGCGTGGGAGGGCCTCGAGGGCCGCCCGCACGCCCCGATCGTCGCCAACAGCGGCGCCACCGACGCCAACATCCTGCGGGCCCGCGGGCTGCCCACCGCGCGCATCGGCATGGACCGCATCGGGCCGGACGCCCCGATCCCGCTGGACTTCCCGGCCGGGATGAACGTCGTCGACATCCGGGAGGCCCTGCGGCTGGCCCGGCACCTCGTGCACACCGCCGTGTCCCTGTGCACGCGAGAGAGGACTCCGTCGTGAGCGACATCGTGCTCGGCCTGGGCGCCTCGCACAGCACGCTGATGAACACCCACTGGGACGAGGTCGACCACCTGCCCGAGGCCCACCGCTTCCGCGACGGCCTGGCCGCCGCCCGCGGCGCCCTCGCGGCCGCCCGGCCCGACGCCGTCGTGGTCGTCGGGTCCAACCACTTCCGCGGCATGTTCCTCGACCTCATGCCGGCGGTGACGGTGGGCGTCGGCGAGGTCCTCGGCGCGGGCGAGGCCGGCACGCCGGGCGGCCCGCTGCCCGTCGACACCGACCTCGCCCGGCGCCTCGTCGACGGCATGGTCGCCGACGGCTTCGACCCGGCGTTCTCGCTGCGCCTGACCGTCGACCACGGCATCACGCACTCGCTGCAGCACCTGGTCCCGGATCTCGACGTGCCGATCGTGCCGGTCGTGGTGAACATGTTCGCGCCGCCACTGCCGCCGCTGGCCCGCGTGCACCGGCTCGGGGCGACGATCGGGCGGGTGCTGCGGGAGGACGGCGTCGACCGCCGCGTCGCGCTCATCGCCTCGGGCGGGCTGTCGCACCGGCTGCCGTGGCCGAAGTGGTTCGCGACGCTGTCGGACGACGACCGGTTCCTCGTCGAGGCCTGGCTCAACGGCCGGGACAACTGGTCGGAGTACGAGGTCCGCCGCCGGCAGATCATCCGGGCGGCCGAGCCGGACATCAACAGCGAGTTCGACGCCCGCTTCCTGCGGATCCTCGAGGACGGCGACGTCTCGCCCGTCCTCGCGATGACCGACGACGAGCTGGAGCGGGAGGCCGGCAACGGCGCCCACGAGCTGCGGTCCTGGCTCGCCGTGCACGCCGCCCTCACCGGGCCCGACGGGCCCCCGCACGCGACGACCGCGGCCTACGCCGCCGTCGGTCCCTGGCTCACCGGCATGGGGGTCAGCATCATGACCCCCGCCGGACCGACTCCCACCACGTCCACCACCGGCACCCTGGAGGCCGCCCGATGACCCTCTGGACCGACCTCGCCGAGGTCGACTTCGCGATCACGCACGAGACCGTCGGCGGCGCACGCACCCGGGTGCTGCGCGCCGGTTCCGGTGACGACCACGTCGTCATGCTCCACGGCACCAGCGGGCACCTCGAGGCCTTCGTCCGCAACATCCCCGCGTTCTCGCGCCGCTTCACCGTGCACGCGCTCGACATGCTCGGCCACGGCTACACCGAGAACCCCGGCGGCGACCTGCGCATCCCGCGCTACGTCGACCACGTCCTGGCCTACCTCGAGGGCCACGGCATCGAGCGCGCGCACTTCGTCGGCGAGTCCCTCGGCGGCTGGGTGTCCGCGCGCCTGGCCGCCGACCACCCCGATCGGGTCGGGCGCCTCGTCCTCGTCGCGCCGGGCGGCACCGTCGCCAACCCGGAGGTCATGGAGCGCATCCGCACCAGCACCCGGCGCGCGGTCGAGACCGACGACCGGGCGTTGACCCGCAGCCGCCTCGAGCTGCTCATGCACGACCCGGCGAACGTCACCGACGAGCTCGTCGACGTCCGGCACGCGATCTACCACCGCCCCGCGTTCGTCGCCGGCATCGACCACCTGCTCTGCCTGCAGGAGATGGAGAACCGCACCGAGGACCTGCTCACGCCCGAGCAGATGGCCCGCATCCAGGCCCCGACGCTGATCGTGTGGGGCGCGCAGAACCCGTTCGGCGACGTCCCCGAGGCCCACCGCATGCAGGAGTCGATCCCCGGCGCCAAGCTGGAGATCCTCGGCGAGTGCGGGCACTGGCCCCAGCACGAGCACAGCGCGCGGTTCGACGACCTCGCGCTGACGTTCCTCGCGTGATGCGGGTCGGTCTGCGGATCCCGCCGTGCGCGCCGGTGCCCGACCTCGTCGCCTTCGCGCGCGAGGCCGAGGCGGCGGGACTCGACCAGCTGTGGTTCCCGGACTCCCAGCTGCTGTGGCGCGACGTCTTCGCCGTCACCGCGGCGGTCGCGGCCGGGACGGAGCGGGTCGGCATCGGCACCGCCGTCACCAACGTCGCCACCCGCCACCCCGCCGTGGTCGCGTCGGCCGCCCGGACCGTCGGGGAGATCGCGCCCGGCCGGTTCGTGCTCGGGCTGGGCGTCGGCAACAGCTCGGTCGGCCCGGTCGGGATGTCCCCGTCGACGGGCCGCGCGCTGCGCGAGGGGATGGCGACGATCCGGTCGCTGCTGGCCGGCGAGGACGTCGACTTCCACGGCGTGACGTCGCGCCTGCGCGACCCGGTGGACGTGCCGCTGCACCTGGCCGCGAGCGGGCCCCGCAACCTGCGCCTCGCCGGCGAGGCGGCCGACGGCGCGATCCTGCTCTCCGGGGTCGCGCCGGGGCCGCTGGCGTTCGCGACGGCGCGGGTCGCCGAGGGGGCGCAGGCGGCCGGGCGGACGGCACCGCCGATCACGGTGTCGGCGTTCTGCCGGGTCACCGACGACGTCGAGCGCGACGCCCGCGAGCTCAAGCCGGTCTGCGTGGAGATCGCGCGCAACGGCGGGGGCGCGGCTCTCGCCGCCGCCGGCGTGGACGTCACCGCGCCGGAGCGCGTCGAGGGCGTCTACCCCGACCTCGTGCACGCCGAGGACTGGGACGCCGCGGTGCGGTTCTGCGACGCGTACGTGGGCGACGAGGCCGTGGTGCGCTTCGCCCGTGAGTTCTGCCTGGTCGGGAGCGCCACGGAGATCGACGCGCGCCTCACCGAGCTCGCCGGGGCCGGGGTGGACGGCGTGTTCCTGCAGCACGTCGGGTCGTACGACCTCCCGCACCGGCTGCTCGCCGACGTCGCACGCGACGTGCTGCCGGCGGTCCGGGCCCGGTGACGGTCCTGGGCGAGCTCGCGGCGCGGTCGCGGGCGGCGGCGCGCGACGCCGGGCCGGAGACGCGCCGGCTCGCCGCCCGCCAGGTCGTCGACGTCCTCGGCTGCGTCGCGTCCGGCGCGGGTCACCCCGTCGCCCGGACGTGGCTGCCGCTGGTGCCCCCCGATCCCGCGGGCGTCACCGTGCCCGGCCTGCCGTCGACCTACCGGCTGGACGACGCCGTCGCGGTGGGGGCGACGCTCGCGCACCTCGACGAGCTGGATCCGCTGCACGGCCGCGCGGCGTTCGCGGCGGGCGCGGTGGTGGTCCCGACCGCCCTCGCGCTGGCGACCGCGCGCGGGGCGGGCGGGGAGCTGCTGGCCCGCGCGGTCGTCGCCGGGCACGAGGCCGGCATCGAGGCGAGCCTGCGCCACGGGGGTCCCGCGCTCTACGCCCGCGGGCTCTGGCCGACCGCGGTCTTCGGCCCGCTCGCGGCCGCCGCGACGGCCGCCGTGCTGCTCGGCCTCGACGACGCGGCCACCACCGCCGCGCTCGCGCTCGCGTCGGCCGGGCTCGGCGGCTTCCTGTCCGCCGACGTCCTCGGCCACGGCCACTACCTGCTGAGCGGCGCCGCCGCGCGGGCCGGGCTGGCGGCCGCCCTCGGGGCGCGGGCCGGGCTGTCGGTGTCGACGACGCTGCTCGACGGCCCGGCCCCGGCGCTGCTCGGCGACGCCCCGGCACCGCCCTCCCCGTCCGGGGCGCCCCACCTCGCCGAGGTGGCCACGAAGACCTGGCCCTGCGCCCGCCCGCTGCAGGCGGCACTGGCCGCGCTCGACGGGACGGCGCTGCGCGACGGCGACACCGTCGTCGTCGCCCTGCCCACCGCGGCCGGCCACTTCGTCACCGACGACCCGACACCGGCGGACCCGACCGCCGCCGCGGCGAGCGCCGTCGTCGCGGTGCGCGGCCACGCGGCCGGGCGGGCCGCCGAGCCGGGCTGGTACCGGGAGGTCGCGGCCGGCGCCGTCACCGCGCCGGACATCACGGTGCGGCGGGAGTCCGCGGCCGACCTCGACGCGGCGTTCCCGGCGCGGTGGGGTGCGCACGTCCGCGTCGAGCGCGGCGGCCGGACGGTCGCGACGGCGTCGTGCCTGGCCCCGGAGCCCCTGGACGACGCCGCGCTGCTCGCCCGCGCGTCCCGGCTCGCCGGGCGGGACCTCACGCCGTGGTGCGACCTCGACGCCCTCCCCGGGACCCGCCGTCACAGGACTGTTGCTTGACGGCGACCCGGCGCTCGTTCACCGTCCCGTACACAGTACGAACAGCCACCACCCCGCGGAGGCCCCGATGACCACTCCCCGCTCGGCCGACTACGTCGTGGTCGGTGCCGGCACCGCCGGCTGTGTCGTCGCCCGCCGCCTGCTCGAGCGCACGGGCGCGACGGTCGTGGTCGTCGAGGCCGGCGGCCCGCCCGACGGGATCGCGTCCTCGGGCGACCCGGCCCGCTGGGTGGAGAACATCGGCGCCCCGCACGACTGGGCGTACTCCTACGGGCCGGAGGAGCACCTCGACGGGCGCACGCTCTTCCTCTCCCGGGGCAAGGTGCTCGGCGGCTCCGGCAGCACGAACGCCCTGGTCTGGGTGCACGGCCACCGCGCCGACTACGACGGGTGGGCCGCCGCGGGCAACACCGGCTGGAGCCACGACGAGGTCCTGCCGTACTTCCGGCGCGCGGAGGAGATCGGCGTCGAGCGGGCCACCGACCTGCACCCCGTGGCGCAGGCCCTCGTCGAGGCCGGCGTCAGCTACGGCATGCCCGCCCTCGAGGACATCAACGTCGCGGAGCCCCTCGGCGCCGGCCCGATCACGATGGACGTCCGGGCCGGCGAGCGCACGAGCACGTGGACCGGCCACCTGCGCCCCGTGCTCGACGACGAGCGCCTCACGCTCGTGACGGGCGAGGTGACCGGGCTGTCGCTGCGGGCCGGGCGGTGCACGGGCGTCACCGTCCGGACCGCCGACGGGGAGGCGGAGATCCGCGCCGAGCGCGAGGTCGTCCTGTGCGCGGGGTCGATCAACACCCCGCGCCTGCTGCTCGGATCGGGGATCGGGCCCGCCGGCCACCTCCGGGACGTCGGGATCACGCCGGTGCTCGACCTGCCGGGGGTCGGCGAGAACCTCCAGGAGCACCCGATCATCGCCGGCCTGTGCTTCGAGGCCGCGGAGCCGCTGCCCGCGCCGACCCACAACCTCGAGGGCTCGATGGCCTTCTGGCGCAGCGCCGCCGACGTGACCGTGCCCGACCTGACCTACGTGTCGGTGCAGATCCCCTACGTGTCCGCCGAGGTCGCCGCCGAGCACCCCGTACCGGCGAACGCGTTCGTGCTCGCCCCCGGCCTCATGAGCGTGCGCAGCCGCGGGCGCCTGCGGCTCACGGCGGGCGGCGGGCTCGACATCCGCGCGAACATGCTGGCCGACCCGGCCGACGTCGAGGCCGCCGTCGCGGGCGTCGAGATCGGCCTCGAGCTCGCCGACCAGCCGGCGTTCCGCAAGCTCGTCGCCCGCCGGGTCGCCCCGGGCACCGCGACCGATCGACGGTCGCTCACGCGGTTCGTCCGGCAGGCGGCCATGCCGTACTTCCACCCCGTCGGCACCTGCGCCATGGGCACCGGCGACGACGCCGTCGTCGACCCGCAGCTCCGGGTCCGCGGGATCGAGGGGCTGCGTGTCGCGGACGCCTCGGTGATGCCGACCATCACCTCGGCCAACACCAACGCCCCGACCGCGATGATCGCGGAGAAGGCCGCCGACCTCGTCGCCTGAGCTCTCACCGGGAGAGGCCCACCACCATGCCCCCATCCCCCACGTCGCAGCCCCACACGCTCGTCGTGAACGGCGAGACCGTCGAGGTCGACGTCGCCGGCCTGCCCCTGCTCGCCGACGTGCTGCGCGGCCGGCTGCGCCGCACCGGCACGAAGGTGGCGTGCGGACGGGGCGAGTGCGGCGCCTGCACGGTCCTCGTCGGGGGCCGCCCCACGATGGCCTGCATCACCCCGGCCGTGCTCGTGCGCGAGCCGGTGGAGACCGTCGAGGGGCTCGCGGCGGAGAGCGCCGACCTGCGCGCCGCGTTCGCCGACACCGGCGCGTTCCAGTGCGGCTTCTGCACCCCGGGGCAGGTGGTGGCCGCGACGGCGATGCTGCGCGACGGGCTCCCGGCGGACGACGAGGACCGGCGGGCACACGTGCGCCACGAGCTCTCGGGCAACGTCTGCCGCTGCACCGGCTACCAGGCGATCGTGGACTCGGTCTGCGCCGTCGCCGCCGCCCGCGACGGGGTGTCGTCGTGACGTGGGTCGGCCGTCGCGTCCGCCCGCTCGACTGGGACGACCGCAGCGCGGGACGGACGCTGTTCACCGCGGACCTGGGCGGCGAGCACCTCGTCGGGCGCGTGCTGCGCTCGCCGCACCACCACGCCGAGATCGTCGCGATCGACACCGCGCGCGCCTGCCGGATGCCGGGCGTGCACGCCGTCATCACGGCCGCCGACTTCGCGCCCGACGCGCTCTACGTCCACCGCGGCGGGCCGCTCTCGGACCGCCCGCCGCTCGCGCGCGGCGTCGTGCGCCACGTCGGCCAGGAGGTCGCCGCCGTCGCCGCGGAGACGGCGGCGCAGGCCGAGGCCGCGCTCCGCGCGATCCGCGTGCGCTACCGGCCGCGGCCCGCACCGCTGACGCCGGCCGCGGCCCGCGCGGCCGGCGCACCGACGCTGCACGAGCGGACCACCGACGAGCCCAACGTCGCGATGCTCCTCGACATGACCTGGGGCGACCCCGACGCCGGGCGGGCCGCGGCGGCCGTGACCGTGGAGGGCTCGTTCGCGTACCCGAGCGTGTCGCACGCGGCCATGGAGCCGAACACGACGCTCGCCGCGTGGGACGCCGAGCACGGGCGCGTCGAGCTGTGGACGTCCACGCAGGCGCCGTGGTTCATCGCCAAGGAGGTCAGCCAGCTGCTCGGCCTCGACCACGACGACGTCGTCGTGCGCGAGGTCGCGACCGGCGGCGGGTTCGGCAGCAAGTCGAAGGCCTCCGAGCACGAGGTCCTCGCCGCCGCCCTGGCCCGGGCGGCCCGCCGGCCGGTGCTGCTCGCGCTCTCCCGCGAGGAGGAGTTCGGGTCGAACAAACCGCGGCACCGCTTCGAGACCCACCTGCGCACGCACGCCGACACCGACGGGGTGCTGCGCGCGCTCGACGCCGAGATCGACGTCGACAACGGCTCCTACAACCACATGGGCAGCTCGGTGATGCGCGTCGGCGTCATCACCCTGGGCTCGATGTACCGGCCGGACGGGGTCCGGTTCGTCTCCCGCCTCGTCGACACCGCGACCCAGCCCGGCGGGCAGTTCCGCGGCTACGGCACCCCGCAGGTGTCGCTCGCGATGGAGTCGCAGGTCGACGAGATCGCCGCCCGCCTGGGCATCGACCCGATCGACCTGCGGCTGCGCAACCTCGCGCCGGAGCACGTCGAGACCCTGTGCGGCTACCGGGTGGGCACCAACCGGCTCGGCGACTGCCTCGTGGCCGTGCGCGACGGGCTGGACTGGGACGCCGCGCGCGCCGTGCCGCGGTCGTCCGGCGCGGTGCGGCGGGGCTGGGGCGTGGCCGCCGGCTCGCACGGCAGCGGCGCCTACGCCTACGAGCAGGCCAACCGCAGCGACGCCGCGGTCGACCTGTTCGCCGACGGGCGGGTGCGGGTGCGTCACGGGGGCTCCGACGCCGGGACCGGCCAGAACACGATCCTGGCGCAGATCGCCGCCGACGAGCTGGGCGTGGACCTGGCCGACGTCGCGGTGCTGTCGATGGACTCCGACCGCACCCCGTTCGAGCTCGGGGCGTGGTCGTCACGCGGGACGCACATGACGGGGTCGTCCGTGGGGCAGGCGAGCCGCGAGCTCGCCGACCGGCTGCGCCGGCTCGCGGCGGACAAGCTCGGCACCTCGGCCGATGCCGTGACGCTGAGCGGCGGCCGGGCACGCTCGGACGCCGGCGACGTGGAGCTGGGCGACCTCGTCGACCTCTCCGGCGAGGCCGTCGACGGCGTGCTGAGCCAGGAGACGAGCTATCTCCTCGAGGGCACCGAGATGCTCGCGCCCGGCAAGGACCGCGCGAACCTCTCCCCCAGCTACGCCTTCGCCGCGCACGGCGCCGTCGTCGACGTCGACACCCGCACAGGCCAGGTCCGGGTCGCGGACTACCTCGCCGCCCACGACGTCGGGCGCGCGATCAACCCCACCGCCGTCGAGGGCCAGATCGTCGGCGGCGCGGTGATGGGGCTCGGCGCGGCGCTCGGCGAGGACCTCGTGCGCGAGGGCGGGCGCGTCGTCAACCCGACCTACCTGCACTACGCGCTGCCCCGCAACGCCGACGTCCCGTCGGTGCGCGCGCACGTGGTCGCGGGCCACGAGGCGGCGGGCCCGTACGGCGCGAAGTCGGTCGGCGAGATGTCGATCGTCCCCCCGGGCGCGGCGGTCGCGAACGCCGTCGCCGACGCCGTGGGCGTGCGGATCCGGGAGCTGCCGATCACGCCGGACAAGGTGATCACCGCGCTCGCCGAGCAGGAGGGCCGCCGGCGCCGGCACGGGATCTGGCGGCGGCCCTCGCGGTGGTGGATCGCGGCGATCCGCGCGCTCTACCCGCTCGGGCTGCACCACGTCCTCGACCGCTGGGGCACGCGGTTCGGGGGCGCCCGACGGGCCCGGCGCCACGCCCCCGCGCCGCCGCCGGTGGTGCGGGTGCCGGGCGATCTGACCGAGGCGCTGTCCCTGCTGGGGTCGGCGGAGGCGGCGGCGCTGGGCGGCGGCACCGACCAGCTGCCCGACCGGCCCCGACAGGCCCGGCCGGCGCCCGTGCTCGTCGCCGTGGGCACGCTGCCCGAGCTGCGCCGGATCGAGGTCCGCGACGGGCGCCTGCACGTCGGCGGGGCCGTGACGCTGGCCGAGCTCGCCCGCCACCCCGCCGCCCCGACGGCGCTCGCCGAGGCGGTGCGCGGCATCGCGTCGCCCCAGATCCGCAACACCGCAACCGTCGCGGGCAACCTCGTGCAGGCCAAGCGCTGCTGGTTCTTCCGCAACGGGTTCGACTGCTACAAGCGCAACGGCGCCACCAGCCCCTGCTACGCGATCCTCGGCGACCACCGCTTCCAGCACGCCGCCGTCGACGGCCACCGCTGCCAGGCCGTGACGCCCTCGGACCTCGGGAACGTCCTGCCCGCCCTCGACGCCGTACTGACGCTGGCGGGCGGGGACGGCCGCCGCCGCGAGGTCGCCGCGTCGGCGTTCTACTCCGGCCCCGGCGAGACGGTGCTGCGCGACGACGAGATCGTCGTGGCCGTCGACGTCCCGCTGCCCGCCCGGCGGCGCAGCGCCTACACGAAGCTCGGCCTCTACACCGGCGACTTCGCGACGGCGGCGGCCGCGCTGAGCGTCGTGGTCGGCGACGACGGGCGCTGGCACGACGTGCGGCTGGTGCTCGGTGCCCTCGCCCCGACCCCGTGGCGGCTCACCGAGGTCGAGGACGCCCTGCGGGGGACGCGGCCGACGGTGGCCGGGGTGCGCCGGCTCACCGACCGCGTCCTCGACGCGCACGCCCATCCGCTGCCCCGCAACGGGTGGAAGCTCGACGCCGCCGCCGGACTCGTCGAGCAGGCCGTCGAGGAGATCGTCGCCGGCTCCGCGGCCGCGTCGCCGCCGCGGACCGCGGTGGCACCGGCGGGGGTCTGACCACCCCCGCTGCGAGCGACGACGCCGCGATGAGGCACCGTGCGGGGCCGTCATCGACGCGGTATCGGCGCCCGGCGAAGCGTCGTGAAATCGAGGTGAGACAGCATGTCCGGCACCGACGAGTCCGGCGGCACGACGCGGGACGACGCCGCGGCGCAGGACCACGCGGCCGAGGACGGCGAGCGCGCGGGCACGGCGGTGGGCGTCGCCGACCGCGGCGAGTTCTCCGGGACGCCGAGCACGTCGGAGGACTCGGCGACGGACTCCACGACCGACTCCACGACCGACTCCACGACCGACTCCACGACCGACTCGGAGTCCGATGCCGCGACGGACTCCACGAGCGACTCCACGAGCGACTCGACGAGCGTGGACGAGGACGCCACGACGACCGTGACGGCGTCCGGCGCGTCGGGTGACGACGACGACGTCGACGACACCCACGACGAGGACGCCGACGACGAGGAGCGCGCGCCCCGTCCGTGGCTGACGATCGCGCTCGGCGCGGTCGCGGCCGCCGCGATCATCGCCCTGGCGGTCACCTCGCTGATCATCCCGGGGTGGGCGGTCAAGCCGGGGTCGCCGGACTCGGTCGCGGAGCGCGTCACGACGGCGCTCGCCACGAAGAACCCGTCCGAGCTCGAGGCCGTCTCCTGCCACAACCAGCAGGGCCAGGCGACCAACCCGTTCCCGCCCGACGCCCTGCAGATCATCCAGTCGGCGCGCCCGGCGGGGCCGCCGCGCATGGAGCTCGACACCCAGGCCGTGGCCCCGATGGACCTCACGCTGTCCGCGCAGGGCCAGACGCAGGACCTGCCCGCCGACATCGTCCTCGCGGTGACCGACGGCGACTGGTGCATGGCGGGTGTCTCGCAGCGCCAGTGAGCGCGAGGATCACGGCGTGGACGAAGAGAGCGTCGTGGTCGAGCGCCGGGGTGCCGTCACCGTCGTCACCCTGAACCGGCCGGACAAGCGCAACGCCGTCGACCGCGCGACCGCGGAACGCCTCGCCGAGGCGTTCCGCGGGTTCGACGCCGACGACGACGCGGCGGTCGCGATCCTGCGCGGCGCCGGGCCGTCCTTCTGCGCGGGCGCCGACCTCGCGGCGGTCAGCCGCGGCGATCTGAACCGCGTGGAGCCCGACGGCGACGGGCCGATGGGGCCGACGCGGCTGCGTCTGTCCAAGCCGGTGATCGCGGCGGTGCACGGCCACGCCGTGGCGGGCGGGCTCGAGCTCGCGCTCTGGGCCGACCTGCGGGTCGCTGACGAGACCGCGGTGTTCGGGGTGTTCTGCCGGCGGTGGGGCGTCCCGCTGATCGACGGCGGCACCGTGCGCCTGCCGCGGCTCATCGGGCGCAGCCAGGCGCTGGACCTCGTCCTCACCGGCCGGCCCGTCGCCGCCGACGAGGCGCTGCGGATGGGCCTCGCCAACCGCGTCGTCCCCGCCGGCACCGCCCTCGACGCGAGCCTCGAGCTCGCCGAGCAGCTCGCCGCGTTCCCGCAGACCTGCCTGCGCGAGGACCGCGCGTCGCTGCTCGACGGGGAGTCGCTCGACGAGGACGCCGCCCTGCGCCGCGAGTTCGCCCACGGCCAGGTGTCCCTGCGCGCCGACACGGTCGCCGGCGCCACCCGCTTCGCCTCCGGCGCCGGCCGCCACGGCTCCTTCTCCTGATCCACCGGCGGGTCCGACGCACCCGACGAATGCCGCACACGGGGTGTGCGAGCAATGCGGCTTTCCTGGCGTGTGACGCCAGGATCGCCACATCCTCGGTGCGCCGACACGCCGGCGCGTGTCAGCCTGGCGGCCACGCTCACGTTCAACGTCAGGAAACCCACCACGATCACGGGCGGGGCAGGGGCACCTCCCGGCCGTCGACGACGAGCCGCCCGCCCGGCCGCAGCACCGCGGCAACACGCTCGAGAGCCCGGCGCTCCCGCGCGGGGTGGCGACCGTCGAGCACGCCGACGCGCACGGCGAAGGCGAGGTGGAAGGGCTCCTCGCCGGGCTCGAGCACGAGGTCCTCGACCGCCGCCCGCCGCACGCTCAGCAGTCCCGCCGCGATCTCCTCAGCGCAGCCCTCGCTCGCCTGGCGGACCGCCGTCGCCGATCGGTCGACGGCGAGGACGTGACCCGGAGCGACCCGCGCGGCGACGGCCCGCGCCGCGGCGCCCGGCCCGCACCCGATCTCCAGCACGCGCATTCCGGGCGCCAGGGACAGACCGTCCACGATCGCCGCGAGCCGGGGCGACAGGGCGGGCGTCACGACCGTGACCGTAGACGCCCACGACGCCCGCGAGCTGCCATGATGCCTGGCATGGTGACGCCGTGACCCAGCCCGAGCCGCGCCCCTCCCCCCGCATCGGGACGGCCGAGCGGGAGGCGGCGATGAAGGCCCTCGACGCCCACCTCGAAGCCGGCCGCCTCGACCCGGAGGAGTACGGCGAGCGCAGCGCGAAGGTCACCGAGGCCCGTACCGCCGAGGACCTCGAGCCCCTCTTCGTCGACCTCCCCGAACCCCACCCGCTGTCCGCGCCTGGCGCCGTCGCCGCCCGCGACGACCGCCGTCCCGCCGCAGCCGCCCCGCCGGGGGCTCCCGCGCGACGGGAACCGAGCGCCCTCGCCCGCTACGGGCCCGCGGTCAGCGCCGCGTTGCCGATCATCGCGCTGATCCTGTTCTTCACGGTGCCGATCGCGAACTCCTGGATCTTCTTCCTGCTCATCCCCCTCGGCGGCGCGCTGTTCGCGCGCTCCCGCCAGGAGCAGCAGGGGAACGACCGGGACTCCTGACCCCACCTCGTTCGTTCCGTGGCCATCGGCCGCCCTGCCGTGGGACCATGCCCGCCCCTGCCGTCGCGCCGGCAGGGCCGGTGACCCGAGCGTCGAGAGCAGGGGTGACGGCGATGTCGTCGACGGCAGGACCGTACGGCCCGAGCGACGGCCCCACGGTGCGGATCGACCGCGGCGGGACGGCCTCGCGCTCCACGATGCTCTGGCAGGCGCTGAGCGCACTGTCGCTGCTCGCGATGGGCGGCATCCACCTCTATCTCGCCCTGACCAGCACCGGCGGCATCCTCGGGACCCTCTTCATCCTCAACGGGATCGGGGGCGCGGTCCTCGCGATCGCCGTGCTCGTGACGCGGGGGCGCCTGCTCGCCGTCGCGACGGTGCTCGCGCTGCTCTTCCTCGCCGGCACCCTGCTCTGCCTCGTCCTCGCCCTGACCGTCGGCCTCTTCGGCATCGAGTCGAGCCTCGACTACGAGCTCGCGCCGACCACGCTCGTCGTGGAGTCGGTCGGCACGGTCATCCTGCTGATCACCACGGTGCTCGTGCTGCGCCGCCCCGCGCCGACGGCCACCGCCGCCCACCGCCGGTAGCCGCGGGGTCGCGCTACCGTCGGCGACGGTGGGCACGCGGGCGTGGATGAGCTGGTCGGGCGGCAAGGACGGCGCGTTCGCGCTCGCCACGGCCCGGCGGACACCGGGGACGGAGGTCGCCGGTCTGCACACGACGGTGCTGACGACCGGCGAGGTCGCGGCGAGCTTCGTCCCCCGCCGGTTCGTGGAGGCCCAGGCCGCGGCGCTCGGGATGCCGCTCGAGACCGTCGAGCTACCCTCGCCGTGCCCGAACGACGTCTACGAGCAGCGCACCCGCGCGTCGTGGGCCCGGTTGCGTGACGCCGGTGCCACCGCGGTCCTGTACGGCGACCTCTTCCTCGCCGACATCCGGGCCTACCGTGAGCGGGCGCTCGCCGGCACGGGGCTCGACGCCCACTTCCCGCTGTTCGGGCGACCCACCGGACCGCTCGCCCACGCCGTGCTCGACCACGGCGTCCGGGCGATCGTCGTCTGCGCCGACCCGGCGCGGGTGCCCGCGGAGATCGTCGGCCGGGTGTGGGACGCCGCGCTGATCCGCGAGCTCGGCGACGGCGTCGACCCGTGCGGGGAGAACGGCGAGTTCCACACGCTCGTCACCGACGGGCCGGGGTTCGCCCGTCCGGTCGCCGCGCGGGTGACCGGGACGGCCGAACGCGAGGGCCTCGTGACGGCGATGCTCGACGGCTGAGCCGCGACCACGGCAGGCTCTGCGGCCATGGCGCTCCGGACGGTCGCCGACGGGGTCCGGCTCGGCGCCCTCGTCCCCGGCGAACTGCTCAACACCGTCGTGCTGACGGGTCCCGACGGCGACGTCGTGGTCGACGCCGGGCTGCCCTGGTCGGGGCGCCGGCTTGCCGCCCTCCTGCGCGGCCGCGACGTCGTCGAGCACGCCGTCACCCACGCCCACGGCGACCACGTCGGCGCGAGCGCCTGGCTCTGCCGGCAGACCGGGGCGCCCCTGGCCATGGGCACGGCCGACGCCGACCTGTTCGAGGGCGGGCGCCTCGACACGCACGCCGGCGCCCTGGGGCGCGCCGTCCTCGCCCCGCTGGCCCGCGAGCGCCGGCGCGTGGACCGGCGCCTCGTCGAGGGCGACCGTGTCGCCGGCTTCGAGGTCCTCGCCGTCCCCGGCCACAGCCCCGGGACCCTCGCGCTGTGGCGAGACGAGGACCGCGTCCTCGTCGTCGGCGACGGCCCCGTCAACGTCTCCTCCGACCCGGCCGCGCCGCGATGGCTCCCGTTGCCCCGGGGTCTCCACGACGACCCGGCGGGCGCGGACGCCTCACGCCGCCGGCTCGCCGGACTCCGACCGTCGCTGGTGGTCGGTCTGCACGGCCGACCGGTCGCTGCGCCGGACGCCTGGGCGCGCGCCGTCGGCGCCCGCTGAGCCTCCCCGTCCGCACCCGGCGGGCGTAACGTCGCACGATGGCGAAGGAGCAGAAGGACAAGAGATCGCAGCACGACGACGATCCGGTCGCCACCGCCCTGACGACCCCGGACGCGCCGATCTCGTCGAACGGAGGAGCGGCGTCCGCCGGCTCCCGGCGGGCGACGCCGAAGGCGGCGCCCCGCATGACGCCGAGTCCTGCGTCGAGCGCGACGACGGCGGCGCTCCGCACGGCGCCGGGCACGCCGGCGGCCGCCGAGCGGAGGGTCGACGCCCCCGCCGAGAAGGCCCCCGTCGGCACCGTGCACGGCCTCGCCGACTCCGCGGTGTCGGCCGTCGAGGGCACCGCCCGGGCGATCACGCGGGTGCTGCCCCACCGCGGACCCGTCTACCTGGGCGGCGCCGCGCTGCTCGTCCTCGGCGTCGTCGACCTCCCCGTCGCGCTCGGCGGCGCGCTGGCCTACGAAGCGCTGCGACGCTGGGAACCGGCCCGCCCGACCCCGGCCTGAGCCCCCGGGCCGGTCGGTGGCGTCAGTGGCCGTCGTCCGGTCCACCCGGCGCGACGAACACGCAGAACGGGTGTCCCGCCGGGTCGGCGTAGACGTGCAGCGGCTCGTGGGCGTCGCCGGAGCGGTCGAGCAGGTGCCGCGCGCCGAGCGCGGCGGCGCGCTCGTGCTGGCGCCACAGGTCGTCGACGGTCGGCACGGTCAGGTCGAGGTGCAGCATCTGCGGGTGCTCACCGTCCGGCCACGTCACCGGCGGCAACGACGCGACGGGCTGGAACGCGAGAACCGGCAGGCCGGAGACGTCCCGCAACGCGAGCCACTCCCGTGCCTGCCGGTCGTCCCCGTCGTCGGCGGGCGGTTCGTCCCCGACCCGGTAGCGGAGGCCCAGGAACCGGCGGTAGAACCCCGCCAGCCCCCGGGCGTCGGTGGTGTCGAGGACGGTCTGACGCAGGATCGGGTGGGGATGGGGGTCATTCATTGCGCGGGAAGCCGAGATCGAGCGCACCGGCAGTGTCCGGCCTCCGGCTCGGCAGCTCCGCTGCGCTTCGTGCCGACGGGCTTCGGCGGGCGGGGTCGATCCAGCGGGACGTGACGACCTTGCCGCGGGTGAAGAAGTGCACGCCCTCGGTGCCGTGGGCGTGGGTGTCGCCGAACAGCGAGTTCTTCCAGCCGCCGAAGCTGTAGTAGGCCATCGGCACCGGGACCGGGACGTTGATGCCGATCATCCCGACCTCGACCTCGTGCTGGAACCGGCGCGCGGCGCCCCCGTCGTGGGTGAACAGCGCCGTGCCGTTGCCGTACGGGTTGGCGTTGATCAGCGCGACCGCCTCGTCGTAGGTGTCCACCCGCAGCACCGAGAGCACTGGACCGAAGATCTCGTCGGTGTAGATCGACATGTCGGTGCCGACGTGGTCGAACAGCGTCGGGCCGACGAAGAACCCGCTCGTCCCGTCTTCGTGGCGATCCGCGTCCGGGGTCACGCCGCGCCCGTCGACCACCAGCGACGCACCGGCGGCCTCGCCGGCGTCGACGTAGCCCGACACCTTCTCCTGCGCCGCGCGGGTCACCAGCGGACCCATGTCCGACCCGCGGCGACCGTCGCCGGTGACCAGCCCGCGGGCCCGCGACGCGATCCGGTCGACCAGCTCGTCGCCGCACGATCCCACGGCCACGACCGCCGAGATCGCCATGCAGCGCTCCCCCGCGGACCCGAATCCCGCGTTGACGGCCTGGTCGGCGGCCAGATCCAGGTCGGCGTCGGGCAGCACCACCATGTGGTTCTTCGCCCCGCCCAGGGCCTGCACCCGCTTGCCCGCCGCGGTGGCGGTCTCGTAGACGTACCGGGCGATCGGCGTCGAGCCGACGAAGCTGATGCTCTTGACGTCCGGGTGGTGCAGCAGCCCGTCCACGGCGGTCCTGTCGCCGTGCAGGACGTTGAACACCCCGTCGGGCAGCCCGGCCTCGCGCCAGAGCTCGGCGAGCCACTGCGCGGCCGAGGGCACCTTCTCGCTCGGCTTGAGCACCACGGTGTTGCCGGCGGCGATGGCGATCGGGAAGAACCACATCGGCACCATGGCCGGGAAGTTGAACGGGCTGATGATCCCGACGACCCCGAGGGGCTGGCGGATCGAGGACACGTCGATCCCGGTGGAGGCGTTCTCGGTGGCCGAGCCCTTGAGCAGGTGCGGCATGCCGCACGCGAACTCGACGACCTCCTGACCGCGGGCGACCTCGCCGGCGGCGTCGGAGAGGACCTTGCCGTGCTCGGCGGTGATGATCTCCGCGAGCTCGTCGGCGCGGGCGTTGAGCAGCTCCCGGAACGCGAAGAGGATGCGGGTGCGCTCCGTCAGCGAGGTCTCGCGCCACGCCGGCCACGCGTCGCGTGCCGATCCCACGACCGCCGCCACGTCGGCGTCCGTCGCGAACGCGACCTGCCGGCTCACCTCCCCGGTGGCCGGGTCGGTGACGTCACCGCGCTGGTCGCCGGTCGACTTCAGGGCCGCACCGCCCGCCCAGTGCTGCAGGGTCTCCATCAGGGGCTCCTCATCCTCTAGCGAACTCCCGCCAGCAGCTCGTCGGCCCACACGGCGGTCTTGGTGCGCTGGCTCTCCGCGGCGGTCAGCCGGTGCGCGGCGAGCAGGTACGCCGACGCGCGCGCGACCTCCGGGGCCTCGGCGGGCAGGCACCGGGCGGAGAACTCCTCGAGCACCCGCCCGCCGGGGAACCGGCAGCGCTCGTGGCGGGCGTGCGGGAGCCGGCAGCGGGGACGCGGCACCGAGGCGCGCTCGACACGCAGCGGGCCGTGCGCCCACAGCTCGCCGTCGAGGTCCGGCACCCCGTGGGCCAGGAGCGCCGCCTGCGGGCCGGTGAGCAGCTCCCGGGGGTCGAGGACGCCGTCCCGCAGCGCGATCGCGAGCCCGGCGGGCACGCGCTCCCGCACCTCCGAGCTGTGGAAGACCGCGCCGGGCAGCACGTCGAGCTCGACCCGGCCGCCCGCGGGGCGCGGCAGGTCCGGCACCGCGCCGGTGCCGGACCCGCGCAGCCGCACGGTGAGGTCCCAGCGGTCGCGGCCACGGTCACGCAGGCGCAGGTGGACCCCCGCACGGGCGAGTGCGAGGTCGTCGGTGTCGAGCAGGTGCAGCCGGCGGTGCCGCACACGGACCGCGTGCGTCCCCGAGAGCAGCGTCGCGGTGTCGACGCCGGGCGTGAGGAGAATCTTGATCTCGACGCTGTCGGCGCCGCTCCCGGCGATCGCGTCCCACTGCCGGTCGCCGACGGGCGGGAACCCGAGGGCCTCGGCGAGGTCGCCGGGGAACGGCGGGGCGTGGTCGAGCATGCGCGCTCCCTGCGCGACGGCCGCGTCGCGGGTTCGGGGGCCTCGGATCCGCGGCGGGCTGCTCGACCGCGGCGTGGCGACCGTACCCGCCGCGACCAGGCGCGACGACCCGATCGAGGGAACGCATGATCGGTCAGGTCGAGCAGCCCTGGGCCATCAGGAGGTCTTCTTTCCCTCCCACAGCTCACCGCCCGTGAGCACATAGACGAACGGCACGATCGGCACCAGGGCGAGGACGGCCCAGACGATCTTCGCGGTGCCGCTGAGCTCGGGGCGGACGACGAGGTTGAGCCAGACGAGGATCACCGCGACGGGGTGCAGGAAGCAGACCAGGAGCTCCGCCAGCTTCTTCATCGGACGTCCTCCCCTGGCGGTTGATCTCCGGAGGAGACCGTAGCGGGGTCCGCGCGACCGGCACCAGAGCGATCGCAGGTCAGGCGGGCAGCAGGGCGCGCAGCACGGTCTCCACGTCGCTCGCCCGCCAGGGGACGGGATCGCACCAGCAGCGCAGGAACAGGCCGTCGACGGCGGCCCCGACCCCGGAGCGCCGGGCCGGTTCGGGCACCAGGGGGGCCAGCAGGGCGTCCAGGGCGCCGGTCCAGCGCGACCACTCGGCGCGCAGCGCCGGGCGCCGGCCCGCCTGCAGGAACAGCTCGTACTCCGCGTCGACGGTGTACCCGCGTGCGGGGCCACCGGGCTGCGCGACGAGCGCGGCGAGGGCGGGCACCGGGTCGGCGTCCCGGGCGCACCGCTCGAGCGCGGCGACGTAGGCGTCGTTGACCGCGGCGAGCGTCGCCGAGAGCAGGGCGTCGACGGTCGGGAAGTGGTAGCTCACGAGGCTCGGCGTGAGCCCGGCCTCGGCGGCGACCGCGCGCTGGGTGACCGCCGCGATCCCGCCGCGGGCGATGACCCGCATCGTCGCCTCGCGCAGCTCCCGGCGGCGTTCGTCGCCCTTGCGGCGCCGGCCGTCCACCGCCGGCGACCTCGCGGACCGCGTCACGCCGTCCGCCCCCCGAGCTCGAGGGCGAGGACGCCGGCGATGACGAGGCCGATACCGCCGACCTGCACCCACGTCAGCGACTCGCCGAGCAGGACGGTGCCGGCGATCGCGACGAGGGCGACGCCCGCCGCCGCCCACAGCCCATAGGCGACACCGATGCCCAGGCCCCGGGTGAGGGCCTGCGAGAGGAGGGCGAACGCCGCCAGGTACCCGACGACGACCACCACCGATGGCACGAGCCGCGTGAAACCCGCCGAGAGCTTGAGCGAGACGGTCGCCGCGACCTCGCAGACGATCGCGAGAGCGAGAAGGGCGTACGCCAAACGTCAGCCTGCCTTCTGATCAATCCGGAAAACTGGTCGGCTGCCCTAGATTATAGCCTCGTCCGCGACAATCGTGCCTTTCTCGGGGTGGCGACTCCGATCAATTGGGCGATACTCAGTCGCGCACAACCGGGAGGAGGACGGCATGGCAGGCGTCGGGGCGACGGAGCCGGTGGAGCGGTACCGCTGGTCGAGCACCGATCCGGAGGAGGCGACCGAGTACCTCCGGGCGACCTACACCGACTTCCGGCCGCCCCGCATCCCGGACGAGGGCTTCACTTTCTGGACCCAGCACGCCGCGTCCGGCCCCCTCGCGGTCAGCCGCCTCCGCCACTCGGGGCCGTTCCAGAGCTGCGTCGAGCCCCCGACCTCGCTCCTGGTCGTGCAGACGCTGACCGGCGGGCCGTACCACCTCCTCGACGGCGGTCGCGAGGTGAGCGGCCCGCTGAAGCTCTCCCCCACCTGGTCGTCGTACGACACGGGCTGGGAGGACGTCAGCGTCCAGGTGGTGTCGCTCGACCTCGACGAGGTCGCCCGGATCGGCGCCGAGCTCTCCGGCCTCGAGCCCTCGGCGGTGTCGTTCACCTCCGCCGCGCCGGTCTCCTCCGCCCTCGCCGGCTACTGGTGCCGGCTGAGCACCCACGTCCACGACGAGGTCCTCGACTCCGACGCGCTGATGGGCGAACCGCTCGTGCGCGCCAACACCCTGCGCGGGCTGGCCGTGGCCCTGCTCGCGACGTTCCCCAACACCGCCCTCGACGTCCTGTCCGAGCCCGGGGGCGCCGGCGACGCCGCCGAGCCGGCCACCGTGCGGCGCGCGGTGGAGTTCATGGACGCCCACGCCCACGAGGACATCGGCCTCACCGAGATCGCGGACGCCGCCCGGATCGGGGCACGGTCCCTGCAGCTCGCGTTCCGGCGGCACCGGGACACGACGCCGCTGGAGTACCTGCGCCGCGTGCGTCTCGAGGGCGCCCACCGCGACCTGCTCGACGCCGACCCGACCCGCGGGGACCGCGTCGAGAGCATCGCCGCCCGCTGGGGGTTCGCCCACCCCGGGCGCTTCTCGGTGATCTACCGCGAGCACTTCGGCCAGTCCCCCAGCGCCACCCTGCGCCGGTAGGGGACGGCACCTCACGCAGGCCGGTCGACCGCGAAGATCTGGAGGTCCTCGGGGGTGCCCTTGAGGCGGGTGTGCCAGCGCTTGCGGCGCACCCGCAGGGCCGCCTCGTCGAGGCGCGCGAGCACCTCCCCGCTCACGAGGATCTCGTCGGGCCCGGCCCGGTCGCCGAGACGGGCCGCGGTGTTGACGGCGACGCCGAGGTAGTCGCCGCCCACGCGACGCGGCTGCCCGAGGTGCAGGCCCGCGCGCATCCGCGGCGTCCACCCGGTCGCCGACACCCCGGCGAGGCGTGTCCGGGCCTCGAGCACGGCCTCGAGCGCCTCCCCCGGATCGGCGAACGCCGCCATCATCCCGTCGCCGAGCCGCTTGACCACCGTGCCCGCGTGGTCGGTCACCGGCTTCTCCCACGCCTCGCTGACCTCGCGCAGGACGCGCTGGACCTCGGCGTCGCCGGCCGCCAGCGCCCACCGCGAGAACTCGACGAGATCGGTGAACACGAGGACGACCTCGCGGTCGCCGGTCCCGCCGCCGAACCGCTCGAGCACCGCCTGCCAGAGCTGCAGGCCGCCGAGCCCCACCTCGCGCGTCACGCCGGGGCGGTCGCCGGTCAGCTCGACGACCGCGCGGCCGGCGAACTCCGCGTGCCGCGCCCCGCCCAGCGAGAGCGGGTCGCCGAAGTGCGCGTCGCCGGGCAGCGCCCGCCGGACCCGCTGGACCGCCGCGCGCAGACCCTCGGACCGGTCCAGCTCGCGGAACCGGCGCCCGGCCCCGGCCACCGCCGCGCGGGCCCGCTGCGCCCGGCTCTCCGCCTCGTCCTCCGTCCCCATGCGGTGATCGTCCCGCACGCCGGCTCAGAGGTCGGCGCGGCGCTCGGCGAGGGTCGCGGCGACGTCGCGCAGCTTGACGTTGAGGTCCTGCGAGGCACGGCGCAGCACGTCGAAGGCCTGGTCGGCGGGCAGGCCCCGCCGCTCCATGAGAATGCCCTTGGCCTGGCCGATGATGTCCCGGGACTCGAGGGCGGTGGTGAACTGCACGTCGCGCAGCTCGGCGGCCTCGGTGACCGACACGTAGGCCAGTGCGGTGGACACGTGCGCCGCGAGCAGCACCGCCGCCTCGCGGTCGGCGTGCGAGAAGCCGCCCGCGGGGTACCGGTAGAAGTTCAGGGCCCCGCGCAGCGGCCGCTTCTCGCCGACCGGGAAGAGCCCGACGGCGAACACGCTGTGCACGCCGAGCGCGGCGGCGGCGGGCCCGAAGCGCGGGAAGCCCTCGTCGCGGCCCAGCTCGTCGCTCTGCGCGACGCCCAGGCCGCCCGCCTCGAGGGCCCGGACGCACGGTCCTTCCTCGTGGTCGTACTGCACCGCGTCGAGCCGGACCGCCAGGGGGTCCGAGTGCGCCGGGGTGGCGTAGCCCTCGTGGTCGCCGCGGCGCAGGGTCACGCTGACGACGTCGGCGTCGGCGATCACGCGGGTCGCGACGTCGACGACGCGCTCGAGCACGCCGTTCACCCCGCCGGGGCCGGTCTCGGCGAGCAGGGTCTGCGAGAGGTCGCCGACGACCTCCGCGAGCAGGCCGATGCGCGGACCGCCGTTCGGCGCCGTCCCCCGAGCGGGATAGCCGTCGCTGCCGTGCGCGCGCGCCGTCGCGTCCTCGGCCACGAAGGCGGAACGCTCGGCGTTCCAGTCCACCTCGCTGTCCTGGCTGGTCACCGCGTCTCCCCTCTCTGCGCCGGCCGGGTCCCCCGTCCATGCTCATCCTGCCCGGCAAGTGCTCGCCGGATGACGCGTACCCACCCGAGGGGACGAGCTATCCGGCGAGCGCCGCCGCCACCCGCCCCGCGAGCGTGACGTTGCCGCGGTAGACGGCGACGTTGACGGTCAGGCTGCGCCCCTCGGTGGCGCGCCGGACGTGGTCGAGCAGGAACGGCGTCGTGTCGTGCCCCGTCACCCCGTGGTCGGCGGCCTCCGCCAGCGCGGCGTCGAGGACCGCGCGGTGCTCGTCGACGTCGAGCTGGTCCGCCGCCGCGACCGGGTTGGCGACCAGCACCGCCGACCGCAGCCCCAGCGCGTCCCGTGCGGCCGCGACGGCCGCCGCCTCCTCGGGGCTGTCGACCCGCGCCGGCACCGGCACCCCGGCGTCGCGGACGTAGAAGCCCGGGAACGCGTCGGTGCCGTAGCCGAGCACCGTCACGCCCAGCGTCTCGAGCCGTTCGAGGGTGGCCGGCACGTCGAGGATCGACTTGACCCCCGCCGACACCACGAGGATCGGGACAGCGGCCAGAGCCACGAGGTCGGCGGACTCGTCGAAGGTCGCCGCCGCGCCCCGGTGGACGCCGCCGAGGCCACCGGTCGCGAACACGCCGATCCCGGCCCGGTGCGCGAGCAGCGCGGTCGCCGCGACCGTGGTGCCGCCGTGGTCGCCGCGGGCCAGCGCCACCGGCAGGTCGCGGACGCTGACCTTCTCGACGGCGTCGTCGGTCGCGAGCCGGTCGAGCTCCGCGCCGGTGAGGCCGACGACCGGCCGCCCCGCGACGACGCCGACGGTCGCCGGGACGACGCCCGCGGCGCGGAGCAGGGCCTCGGCCTCCGTGGCGACCGCGAGGTTCTCCGGACGCGGCAGGCCGTGCGTCACGATCGTGGTCTCGAGCGCGACCACCGGCCGGCCGTCGGCGACCGCGTCGCGGACCTCCTCGGCCACCGACACGGCGGGTGACGGGAACGACAGGGGCGACACAGCTCCCTACCCTCGCACCGTGAGCGACTACACGGTGGCCGACCACCTCGTCGACCGGTTGGCCGAGCTGGGCGTGGACCGGATCTTCGGTGTCCCCGGGGACTACAGCCTCGCGATGCTCGACCACGTCACGCACCACCCGACGGTGCGGTGGACCGGGTGCACCAACGAGCTCAACGCGGGCTACGCCGCCGACGGGTACGGCCGGCTGCGCGGGATCGCGGCGCTCTGCACGACCTTCGGCGTCGGCGAGCTCAGCGCGATCAACGCGATCGCCGGCGCCTACGCCGAGCACGTCCCCGTGGTGCACGTGGTCGGCGCCCCGGCGCTCAGCGCGCAGGCCCAGCGCCGGCCGGTGCACCACACCCTGGGCGACGGGGTCTTCGGCCACTTCACCGCGATGCACACCGACATCACCGTCGCCCGCGCGTCGCTGACGTTCGACGACGCCGTCGCCGAGATCGACCGGGTGCTGCGCGAGGTCCGCGACCGCCGCCTGCCCGGCTACCTCGTCGTCCCCGCCGACGTCGCGGCCGCGCCGGCCGAGCGCGCCACCACGGCGCTGCCCGCCCCCGTCGACACCACCGACCCCGAGGCGCTGGCGGGGTTCGTGGAGACCGCCCGCCGGCTGCTGGAGTCCGCGTCGTCGCCCGACGACGTCGCCGTGCTCGCCGGGCTCTCCGTGCACCGGCTCGGGGCGGCGGGCACCCTCGCCGGCCTGGTCGCCGCCGGTCCGCTGCCGCACGCGACCACGCCGTGGGCGAAGAGCCTCGTCGACGAGAGCGCGCCCCGGTTCGCCGGCACCTACACCGGCGCCGCGAGCCCGCCCGCGACACGCGCCGCCGTCGAGGACGCGGCGGTGCTGATCGTCGCGGGCGTGACGTTCACCGACCTCGACAGCGGCATGTTCACCCAGCACATCACCCGCGGCCGCACCATCGACGTCGGCCCGCGCGCGGCGAGCGTCGGCGCCGCGTCCTTCGCGCCGGTGGAGCTGCCGACCGCGCTCGCCGCGCTGCAGGGCCTCGTGGCCGAGGTCGCCGAGCGCCGCGAGGGACCCGCGCCCTCGGAGCCCCTGGCCGCGCCGACCCCGGCCGCGGACGCCGCCCCGGACGACGAGCCGCTCGGGCAGGACGGCCTGTGGCGCGAGGTCGGCGCGTTCCTGCGCAGCGGCGACATCGTCCTCGCCGACCAGGGCACGAGCTTCTACGGCATGGCCCCGCACCGCCTGCCCCACGGCGTGACGTTCGTCGGCCAGCCGCTGTGGGCGTCGATCGGCTACACGCTGCCCGCGCTGCTCGGCACGTGCACCGCGAAGCCGGGGCAGCGCGGGGTGCTGCTCATCGGCGACGGCGCCGCGCAGATGACCGCCACCGAGCTCGCGACCGTCCTGCGCGAGCGCATCCCGGCGGTGATCGTCGTCGTCGACAACGACGGCTACACCGTCGAGCGCGCGATCCACGGGCCCGCCGAGCCCTACAACGACATCACGCCGTGGGACTGGCCGCTCCTGGCGCGCGCGATGGGCGGGGGTGACCACGTGGTGGCGTCGCGCGTGGACACCGTCGGCGCCCTGCGCGCCGCGCTGGCGGACGCCGACGCGCACCCCGAGCGCGTCACGGTCGTGCAGGCGGTCGTCCCCCGCGACGACGTCCCCGAGCTGCTCGCCGCGCTCACCCGACAGCTGGGGACGGCGCCGGCGCGCTGAGCTCGCGCCGCTGGTCTCGGCGCAGTGCCCGCCCGCCGCGGGCGTACCAGCCCGCCATGAGCACGACGGCGGTCGCGGCCTCGACGGCCGAGCCGCCGTAGTACATGACCTGGGCGCCGCCGCGGATCGCCGCGGGGTCCCCGGCGGGCAGGACGCGCACGTACATCAGCTTGGCGAGCACGTCGTGACCCGCCGCGGCGACGAGCAGCGTCAGGAGCGCGCCGACGAGTCCCGGGCGGTGGGGCAGCGGGTCGCGCCCGACGAGGACGACGGCGAGCAGGACGCCGGCCAGGATCATGTGCAGGTCGACCACGGCCATGACCAGCGGGTCCGCGTGGGCGATCGCGAAGAGGCCGGTGAGGTAGAACGCGGCCATCCCGCCGAGGTCGAGGGCCAGGACGACCGGCGGCCACGTCAGTGCACGGACCACGCCGCTGCGCAGGACGGCGAGCAGGCGTCGCCGTCCCGCGACCGGCAGCGCCCGCAGGGCCAGCGTGACCGGCGCCGCGAGCGCGACGCCGAGCGGCGCGACCATCGCCAGGAGCAGGTGGCCGGCCACGTGGACCGCGAACGCCGCGGCGTGCGCGAGCGGCAGCGCCACCACCAGCGCCGCGAGGGCTCCCGCCGCCGCCAGCGACCGGGTGGGCGGCCAGCGGTCGCCGCGACGGTGCAGCCGCCGGACCCCGGCGAGGTACGCGCCGGCGAGCGCGAGCAGCGGGACCAGCGCCCACCAGGGGGTCGGCGGGGCGTGCATTCCGCTCACGGTGCCGCCCGCTCGCCGACACCCCGCGCCGTCCCCGTGAGCAGGACCGCGCCGACCACGGCGCCGAGCGCGCCGGAGAGGTTCCACGCCAGGTCGTAGGGCAGCAGGTCGACGGCGTAGCGGATCTGGTGCAGGCCCAGCACCTTGTGCTGGAACAGCCCGTCGTAGACCTGGAACACGCCCCACCCGAGCAGGCCGCCCGCCCACACCCGCTTCGGCACGGTGACGCGCCGGCGCTGGAGGTCGGCGAACAGGAACAGGCCGGCGACGATCGCGATCCAGCCGCCGGCGTGGAAGACGCCGTCGGAGACCAGCCCCGCGTCCAGGGTCGACCCGTCGTAGAAGTGGTGCCAGTGCAGCAGCTGGTGGAACACGGTCTCGTCGAGGAAGGCGGCGACGCCGACCCCGATGAGGACCCCGGCGAGGACGGACCGTCCGGTGCTGGACATGCGGCGTGGTGCCCGCCCGGGTGACGGCCCCACACCCTCAGGTCGGCGGCAGGTTCCGGTAGCCGGGGTGCACGCCGGGGCGCAGGCCCTGGTCGGCGGCGACCTTGGCGAGCAGGTCCCGCAGGGTCGCGCGCTCGTCGGCGTCGAGGGCGGCGAGCACCGCGTCGTCGTGCTCGCGGGCGACCCGGCCGATGTCGGCCATCAGCGCCGTGCCCGCCGCGGTGAGGTGCACGGCGTACAGGCGCCGGTCGGTGGGGTTGCGGCGCCGCTCGACGAGCCCGCGCGCCTCGAGGCCGTCGACGAGGGCCACCAGCCGCGTCGCCGGGGTGCCCAGCTGCTCGGCGAGCGCCTGCTGGCTGCTGCCCGGCGTCGCCGCGACGGCCCGCAGCAGCCCCGTCTGGGGCGGCGTCAGGTCCAGCGCGGCGATCCGGCCGGCGAAGGCCTGGGCGGCGTGTGTCCCGAGCTGCGTGAGCAGGAAGGCGCCGCCCGCCGGCGGTACTGCTCCCGTCGAAGTCACGACCCGGACGATAGCCCTTGACGAACCGTGGCACCACGGCAACCATGACAACTTGTAACGATTTCCGGGCCGCCCGAGGGGGAGCCGTGGCCGTCGCCGACGCCCGCCCGATCCCGCGCACCCTCGACTGGCCGCGGGTGCTCTGGCTCGCGGGCGGACTGCTGCTCGTGGTCATGGTCGGCCACCTCGTCGCCCTGGTGCTGCTCGGCGGGCCGGTCAGCGGCCCGGTGTCGCTGCGCAAGCCCGCGACGTTCGCCGAGACCGGCTGGCTGCTGTGCTGGTCGGTCGCCGTCGTCCTGCCGCGGCTGCGCACCCGCCCCTGGCAGCGTCACGTCGTCGGCGCCACCGTGCTCGCCTTCGCGCTCGGCGAGACCACGATCATCGGGATCGAGGCCTGGCGCGGCGTGCCCAGCCACTACAACTTCGCGACCCCGCTCGACACCGCCCTCATGCGCGGGGGCGCGGCGGGCACCGCGGCGGTGTTCGTGGCCGGCGCGCTCGTCCTGCTCGTGACGGCGCTGCGCTCGCGCGACACGGCGCCCGAGCTGCGCCTCGGCGTCACCGCGGGCGTGCTCGTCCTCCTCACCGGGTGCGCCGTCGGCATGATCATGATCTCGACCAACAGCGGGGTCTACCGCGGCGGGATCGGCAGTGGGTTCGGTCGCAGCGGCGCGTACTTCGGCCCCGACGCCGCGACCGTCGGCCCCGACCTCGCCGGCTTCCGCCCGGCCACCGCCGGCGGGGACCTCGTGCTGCCCCACGCGATCGGCGTCCACGGCCTGCTGCTGCTCGCCGTCCCCGCCGTCCTGCTCGCCGGGACGGCGCTGCGGCACCGGGTCGCCGTGGCGGCGACCCTGGCCGGCGCCGTGCTCCTCGCGCTCGCGGTCCTGCTGGTGCACGCGTTCCGGATGCTGCCGCTCGACGCCCTGAGCGCCCCGACCCTGCTCGTGCTCGCCGGGTGCGCCGCCGCCTACCTGGGCGCGCTGGTGACCGTGCTCCGGGCCGCGTGGCTCACGAGATCGCGATCCCGGTGACGAACCCACTCACATCTGCGCGGGATCGTCACCAGGACGGCGATCGTGGTCGGGTCAGGCCCGCTCCACCGCCCGCTCGCCGGCCTCGGCCGGAGCGCGTGGGGTGACGACCTCGACGTCCGGGCCCGCGGTCCCGAGCCGCTCCACCAGCCGCCGGGTGACGCCGGCGTAGGCGGCGGGGTCGACGGGGTTCAGCCACTGCTTGAACCGCGCGCCGCGGGAGATGTCGAGGTCGACGTCGCCCAGCACCTCGTCGACGTTGTGCAGCGAGAACGGGATGATCTTCGTACCCCGGCAGTGGTGGCCGTCGGTGGCGGCGTCCATGAACGCCAGCTGGGCGTCGACCTCCCCGCGCAGCTCGTCCCGGTCGGGCAGGTCGAGGCGCCCGGCGAGCAGCGACGCGATCCAGACGGCCGCCATCTCCGCGTTGAGCGGGCTGAAGAACGAGGAGTTGTAGCCGGCGAACGTGAGGTCGTCGACGGCGACCGGGAGGATCTGGCGGTAGAGCAGGAAGTTGCCGCGCTCGTCGACCAGGCGCTCGGCGACGTCGGCGGGCAGGAACGGCACGCCCTGACGGAAGCCGGTGGCGCACACCAGCAGGTCGGCCGGCAGGACGCTCCCGTCGTCGAGCTCGACGTGCGGGGCGCCGTCCTTCTCGAGCAGGCGGGTGATCGTGCGGTCGCGACGGACCGTGACGTCCCCCGCGTCCACGGCCTCGTAGAAGCCGTCGGTGGTCAGGCCGATGGCGCCGCGGACGATGTCCTCGAAGCGCCCGCGCGGCACGAGGTCGAGCTTCGCGAGCCCGAACTGGCGCGTGGTGACCGGGCCGAGCGAGTCGAGCATCCGGCGGCGTAGCGGGTTCGCGGGACCGTGCAGGACGTTCTCGACGCCGCGCAGGTAGCGGTAGCGGAAGAGCGACTCGCCGAGGCGGGTCAGCAGCAGGTGCTTGAAGTTGAGCACCCCGCCCACCCAGCGCGGCACCTTCCACACCAGCTGGCGCGCGACGACCGTGGTCGACGCGGCGGTCCCGGAGACGGCGACGGCGACGTCGCACGCGGTCTTGCCGTAGCCGAGGACGACCGTGTGCCGCCCGCGGGTCTGCTCGGCGTCGTGCAGGTCGGTCGCCGGCATGACCGTGCCGTCGGCGGCGGTGAACTCCGCGAGCCCGGGCAGCTCGGGCATCGCCGGCGCGCAGAACACGCCGTTCGCGACGACGAGGTGGTCGACGGTGTCCGTCCCGCCCGACGTCGTGAGCACCCAGCCCGGACCGTCGTCACGGGGCACGGCCGAGGTCACCTCGGTCTCCAGCCGCAGCAGCCGGTCGACACCGGTGTGCTCGGCGTACGCCGCGAGGTAGGCCTGGACCTGCTCGCCCGAGGGCCACTCGGGGTGGTCGGCGGGCATCGGGAAGTCGGAGAAGACGTAGGTGTCGCGCGGGCTCTGCGTCGACAGGCCCGGGTAGCGCCGCGTCGCGCTCCAGACGCCGCCGACGTCGGGCGTGCGGTCGTAGACGACGACGTCGTGCCCGACCTCGGTGAGCACCTTCGCGGTGACGAGCCCGGCGACGCCGGCCCCGATGATCCCGACCCTCACGACGGGGTCCCCGCACCCGGCGCCGCGGCGCCCTCGGGCAGCCGTAGCTCGATGCCGAAGTCCGCCATGATCGCCTTCATCACCGAGATGTCCTTCGGCCCGGGCGGCAGGTCGGCGAGCGCCTGGTAGTACGCCTCGAGCCCGGCCGGCGAGACCACGGAGATCACGCGCGCCTCGTCGTCGTACGGGTTGCGGAAGGTGTGCACGACGTCGCGGGGCAGCAGCAGGTAGTCGCCGTGGCCGATGGTGAGGTCCTCGCCGCCGAGCATCACGTCGAGCTTCCCGGCGAGGCAGATGAACGACTCGTCCTCACGGGTGTGCACGTGCGGCGGCGGGCCGCTGACCCCGCCGGGGATGGCGTACTCGAACAGCGAGTAGGCGTCCCCGGTGTTCTCGCCCGTGGCCTTCGCCGTGATGTTCAGCCCGATCGCCGGGATCTGCCGGCCCTCCCGGGACGAGAGCATGTATCCGCCGCCCAACGACATCGGTGCCTCCTCATGTGGGTGGGGTCACAGAGTCAGCCGAGGCCTCGACGGCACCAACATCGCGTCCCGCTCACCGGGACCGCGCTCAGCGGCGGGCGCTGTACGCCCGGGACGCGGCCGCGGCCGCGAGCTGCACCGGCGGGCCCGCGCGCTCGGAGCGCACCGCCGCCGACGGGCCGGTGACCGAGAGCGCGGCGACGACCTCACCCAGCGGCCCGAAGATCGGCGCGGCGACGCAGGAGACGCCGATGTTGCCCTCCTCGCGCTCGACGGCCCAGCCGCGGTCGGGGATCGCGGCGAGCTCGCGGCGCACGGCGTCGGGTCCGGTCAGGGTGCGGGGCGTGCGCGCCGGCAGCGGGCCGGACAGGGCGACGTCGACGGCGTCGGCGGGCGACCACGCGAGGATCGCCCGGCCCAGCGCCGAGCAGTACGCGGGGATCGTGCCGCCCACCTGCGAGAGCATCGGCATCGGCCGGTGCCCGGTGATCTTCTCGACCACGAGGACCTCGGTCCCGTGCAGCACGCCGAGCTGTACGGCCACCTTCACCGCGGCGTGCAGGTCGTGCAGGAACGGCAGCACCGCCTCGCGCAGCTCGTGGCGGATCGGCACCAGGCCCGAGAGCTCGAAGAGCCGCTGGCCGATGCGGTAGCGGTCGGCGGGCTTGTCGAGCCAGCCCAGGCGCAGCATCCGGTCGGCCGTGCGGTGGGTGGTCGAGCGCGGCAGCCCGCACCGGCGCACCAGCGAGGCGAGGGTCAGCTCGCGGTGCGTCGCGTCGAACGCGTCGAGGATCGCCGCCGCCCGGTCGAGGCCGCCGGCCGCCGCGGCTCCGCCGTCGAGGACACCGACCTCGTCCCGGACGTCCCGTTGAGTGGGACTGACCATCGCTGTCTCCTCCCGGCGCCCGTCACGCTGCTCGGTGTCCGGCAGCATCCAGGGAGGGCGTCATCAAGGCAACCACGGCTCTGGTCGGCGGCGGCGCGAGCGGGATCGGGCGCGCCACCGCCGAGCGGCTCGCGCGCGACGGGCTCGACGTCGTCCTCGTCGGCCGCACCGAGGACCGGCTCCGCCGGGCCGCGGCCGGGATCACCGACGCCACCGGGCGCGCCGTGCACCACGCCGTCGCCGACCTCGCCGACCCGGCCGCGGCGGGCCCCCTGGTGGCCGACGTCGAGAGCCGGGTCGGCGAGCTGGGCGTCGTCGTCCTCAACGCCGGCGGCCCGCCGCCCGCCCGGATCCTCGACGTCGAGGACGACGCCTGGCGCCGCGGCGCGGAGCTCCTGCTGCTCGGCCCGCTGGCGTTGGTCCGGGCCGTCCTGCCCGGGATGCGCGGGCGCGGGTTCGGGCGGCTGGTGCTGGTCACGAGCACGTCGGTGCGCCAGCCGATGGCCGAGCTCGCCGTCTCGACGGTGCTGCGCTCCGGGGCGACGGCGGCGATGAAGCTCCTGGCGGGCGAGGTGGCTGCCGACGGGGTCACCGTCAACTGCGTGGCGCCCGGGCCCGTCGCGACGGAGCGCCGCGCGCAGATCCTCGCCACCCGCGCGTCGGCGACGGGAGCGAGCGCGGAGCAGGCCGACGCCGACGACCTCGCGGTCGTCCCGGCCGGCCGTTCCGGCGAGCCCGACGAGATCGCCGCGGCGATCGCCTTCCTCGCCTCACCCGCGGCGGGCTACGTGACCGGGACGGTGCTGACCGTGGACGGCGGACGGACGGAGACGACGTGGTGAGTTCCTTCGACATGGCGGCCTTCCTCGCCGGCCTCAACCCGGAGGTGCCGCCGAGCGGCGCCCGCCCGCTCGTCGTGCACCCCGACGAGCTCCAGCCCCTGCCCGCCGGCGAGGTCCACAACCCGACGTCGCTGTCGGTCGTCGGGAACCTCCCGACGGCGACGTTCGAGCTGTTCCGCCAGACGATCCCGCCGTCGGCGAGCTCGGACATGCAGCGCCACCACCACGAGACCGTCCACTTCGTGATCTCGGGCGACGGTCGCTCGGAGATCGAGGACGAGACCGTGGAGTGGACGACCGGCAGCTTCGTCTACACCCCGCCGTGGACCTGGCACCGGCACTACAACGCCTCGACCGAGCAGCCGGTCGAGTTCCTCACGATCGAGAACTCGCGGCTGCTCGGCGCGCTCGGGGTCAACCGGCGGCAGAGCGCCGGGCTGGTCACCGTCGCCGAGGCCCGCGCCAGCCACAAGGACGATACGGCCAAGGGAGATCCGTCATGAGCGACCACGTCAGCATCTGGGCCGAGCTCGCCGACGTCGACCACGAGCTGCGGCACGTGGACGTGGGGGGTGTCCGCACGCGCGTGCTGCGCGCCGGCGCGGGCCCCGATCTCGTCCTGCTGCACGGGACCGGCGGGCACCTCGAGGCCTACGCCCGCGACATCGCCGGGCTCGCGCGGACCTTCCGCGTCACCGCCTACGACATGGTCGGCCACGGCTGGTCCGACCTGCCCGACGTGCCCTACACCGTCGACGTCCTCTCCGACCACCTGCTCGGGGTGATGGACGCCCTCGGCATCGAGCGCGCGCACGTGTCCGGTGAGTCCCTCGGCGGATGGGTCGTGGCGTGGACCGCCGCGCACCACCCCGAGCGCGTCGACCGCATCGTGCTCAACACGCCGGGCAACATCGCCAACAAGCCCGAGGTGATGAAACGCCTGGTGGCCAGCACGACCGCCGCGGTGGAGGATCCCTCCGACGCGACGGTCCGCGCCCGCGTCGCGTGGCTGTTCCACGACAAGAGCATGGTCACCGACGAGCTGGTGGACCTGCGCCGAGCCGTGTACACCCGCGACGGCTTCCGCCGCGCCGTCGACAACATCCTCGTGCTGCAGGACCCCGCGACGCGCGCCCGTTTCAGCTGGGACCCGTCGTGGGTCGGGCGGATCACCGCGCCCACCCTGCTGCTCTGGACCGACCACGACCCCACCGGCGGGCTCGACGAGGCGCAGATGCTGCTCGACTGGCTGCCCGACGCCGGGCTGCACGTGATCACCGGCGCCGGGCACTGGCCGCAGTGGGAGAAGCCGGGCGAGTTCGTCGAGCAGCACGAGGCCTTCCTGCTCTCGACCGTGGTGCTGGCATGAGCGAGATCGTCGGCTTCGTCGGGATGTCGCACTCGCCGTTCGCGACGCTCCTGCCGCCCGCGGGTCCGGACGACCCGGGCGCGCCCTTCCTCGCGGACGCCGCCCGGGTGCGTGACGCCGTCGTGCGTCTGGCGCCGGACGCCGTCGTCGTCGTGGGCCCCGACCACTTCCACGGCAACTTCTACGACGTCATGCCCCCGTTCGTGCTCGGGGTCGAGGAGGCCGTCGGGTTCGGCGACTACGGCAGCACCTCCGGGCCGCTGCCGGTGGCCGGCGACCTGGCGTGGTCGGTGTACGACGGGCTCTCCGACGCCGGGTTCGACCTCGCGCTGTCGTACGCGCTGACCGTCGATCACGGCATCGTGCAGGGCTACGAGATGGTCACCGGCGGGACGACGATCCCGCTCGTCCCGCTCGTGGTGAACACCGCCGCCCCGCCGCTGCCGACGCTCGCGCGCTGCGTGGCGCTCGGGGAGGCGCTCGGCAAGGCGCTCGCCGCGGGGCCGGTGGGCCGCGTGCTGGTGGTCGCCAGCGGCGGGCTGTCGCACTGGCTGCCGTCGAACGACCCGCGGGACCCGTCGGTGGTGGGCGAGAAGCGCGCGTCGCTCATCCATGGGCGACAGGACGCCCAGGCGTTCGCCGCCGCGCGCGAGCCCAAGGTGCGCGCGATGGGCGGCGACCCGGACGCGCGGGTGAACGACGCCTGGGACCGGTGGTTCCTCGACCGCCTCACCGCGGGCGACCTCGACGCGATCGCCGCGCTCGGGCACGAGGGTCTGGAGGAGGTCGCGGGCACCGGGGGCCACGAGATCCGCACGTGGCTGATCGGCGCGGCCGCGGTGGCGACGCCGCTGGCGTGGACCAGCTACGAGCCGGTGCCGGAGTGGATCACGGGGATGGGGAGCGGGGCGACGTTCCCCGTCAGCTGAGGTCCGCGAGCACCGCGCGGTGGTCGCTGCCGGGCAGGTCGAGCACCCGCGTCCGCCGGACCGCGATCCCGCCGCCGGCCAGGACGTGGTCGATGCGGAACCCGAGCCGGCGTGGCCAGCGCGACGGCCACGTCGGCGGCCCGCCCGGCACGCGTCCGTCCCCGAGCGGGGCGATCCCGCGGTGCTCGGCGGTGGTGTTGAGGTCGCCGGCGATCACGGTCGGACCGCCGCCCGCGGCGCGCCACGCGGCCGCGAGGTCGAGCTCGGCGGCCCAGCGGGCGGTCAGGCGCGGGACCGGGGCCACGGGGTGCGCCGCGAGCACCCGCACGTCGCCCAGCGCGCCGCCGCGCACCTCGAGCCAGCCGTAGGACGCGCCGGTGACCGCCGGGGCGACGTCCACGGCGCCGAGCCGCTCGGCGGTGAGCACCGTGGTCCACGGGCCGTCGGGGTCGTCCGGGACGTGCCGGTCGGGACGCGGCGGCGGGGCCGTGACGGCCCGGAGGCCGGCGGGCAGCTCGGCCTCGAGCCGGACCAGGAACGGCTTCCCCGCCTCGGGGAGGACGACGAGGTCGGGGCGGTGGGTGCGCACGATCGCCGCCAGCGCGGCCGGGTCGGCGCGGCCCTGCCAGACGTTGGCGACGAGGACGGTGAGGCGGACCGGGCCGGGCGCGGGCCGACGCGGGCGCCCGCTCCGGCGCCGCGGGTCCGCGAGCACCGCCCCGGCGACGGCCGCCGCGCCGAGGGCGGCGGGACGGGCGCGCGGGAGGACGGCCGCCAGCGCGCCGGCCGCGACGGCGACACCGCCGGCGAGCGCCGGGCGCGCGGCGAGCAGCACCGGCCACGGGAAGGAGCGCTCGCGGCCGACGGTCTCGGGGACGAGCAGCGCCGTCGCCGCACCGGCCCCCGCCACGGCGCCGAGCACCGCGCCTCCCCTGGTCACGGCGCGATCATGTCGGGCCGGGCGTGACCGCGCCGTGCGGCCCGGTGTCCGATCCGTTCACGACCGCGCCCGCGCCGGGGCGCCAGGATCACCGTCATGACGACGCAGACCCGGTTGGTGAGCACGGTGATCGCGCGGCCGTGGAAGGACGTGTACACCTACGCGGCCGACCCCCGGCACCTCGTCGACTGGGCGGGCGGGCTGGCCAGCGCCCGCGTCGAGGCCACCGACCGGCCCGACACCTGGATCATGGACTCGCCCCTCGGCCGGGTCGAGGTGACGTTCACGCCGGAGAACGAGTTCGGCGTGCTCGACCACGTCGTCCGGCTGGCCTCGGGCGTGGAGATGGAGAACCCGCTGCGCGTCGTCCCGAACGGCGACGGCGCCGAGGTCGTGTTCCACGTGCGCCGCCGGGACGGCATGAGCGCCGAGGACTTCGCCGCCGACGCCGCGGCCGTCGCCGCGGACCTCGAGAAGCTGCGGACGATCCTCGAGAGCGGCTGACCCGGTTCCGCGCGCGGACCCACGGACGTCACTTCCGGGGTCTACCGTCACCTCACATGACCGAACGCGAGGTGGAATCCGTGGCGTATCCCGGCCCGGGCTCGCGCCCCTTCCGGCGCGACCTCGAGCCGATCGCCCCGCACGTGATCGTCTTGTTCGGCTGCACCGGCGACCTCGCCAAGCGCAAGCTCCTCCCGGGGCTGGCGTACCTCGCCGAGTCGGAGCTCGCCCCGGCCATCCGGATCGTGGGCACCGCCATGGAGGACCTCGACACCGAGGCGTTCCGGGAGCTCGCCCACGACGCCGTCCAGAACTACGGGATGCACCGTCTCGCCGAGGACGACTGGGCCGACTTCGCCGAGCGGCTGACCTACGTCCCGCAGGGCGCCGGGCCGGAGGGCCTCACGACCGCGGTGAAGGAGGCCCAGTCGAAGCTCGGCGACGACGCGCGGCTCCTGCACTACCTCTCGGTGCCCCCGAAGGCCGCGCAGGCCGTGGTCGAGATGCTGCGCGACGCCGACCTCGTCGGCGGCTCCCGTGTGATCATGGAGAAGCCGTTCGGGCACGACTTCGAGAGCGCGGTGAAGCTCAACGACTTCGTCCACAAGGTCTTCGACGAGTCGCAGGTCTTCCGCATCGACCACTTCCTGGGCAAGGAGGCCGCGCAGAACGTCCTGGCGTTCCGCTTCGCCAACGGTCTCTTCGAGCCGATCTGGAACCGGAACTTCATCGACCACGTCCAGATCGACATCCCCGAGGAGCTGGGGCTGGACACGCGCGCCTCGTTCTACGAGGCGACCGGCGCGTACAAGGACATGGTCGTCACCCACCTCATGCAGGTGATGGCGTTCGTGGCCATGGAGCCGCCGACCGCCCTCGAGCCGCGCGCCATCAGCGAGGAGAAGAACAAGGTCTTCCGCTCGCTGCTCCCGATCCATCCCGGCGACGTGGTCCGGGGACAGTTCGGTGGCTACCGCGACCACGACGACGTCGCGAACGACTCCGACACCGAGACCTTCATCGCCCTGCGGGTCGGGCTGGACAACTGGCGCTGGGCGGGCGTGCCGTTCTACCTGCGCACCGGCAAGCGCCTCGCCGAGGGTCAGCGGATCATCTCGATCGCGTTCAAGGAGGCCCCGCGGACGATGTTCCCGCAGGGCTCGGGCGTCGGCACCCAGGGTCCGGACCACCTGACCTTCGACCTCGCCGACAACTCCAAGGTGTCGCTGTCGTTCTACGGCAAGCGCCCCGGCCCGGGCATGCGCCTGCAGAAGCTGTCGATGCAGTTCTCCACCCAGGAGACCGGCGAGGCCGCCGACGTCCTCGAGGCCTACGAGCGCCTCATCCTCGACGCGATGCGCGGCGACCACACGCTCTTCACGACCTCCGAGGGCATCGAGTCGCTGTGGGAGCGCTCCATCCCGCTGCTGGCCGACCCCCCGCCGGTCAAGCCCTACCCCGTCGGCTCGTGGGGCCCGAACGCCATCCACCAGCTCATCGCGCCCAACGCCTGGCGTCTGCCCTTCGAACGCGCCTGGCGGGAGAAGAACACCTAGCGGTCAGCGCGGTGGGGTCAGTCCCGTCAGGGCCGCGTCGACGGTGCGGTGGACGTAGCTCGGGGGCGCGCCCGGATCGGGGCGCCACGACGGCAGCACGTCGGGCGCCTCGGACGGCGCGGTGCTCGCCGGCCCGTACTCGAACAGCCACCACAGCGTCGACCACGCGTCGAGGACGCGGGCGAGGCGCTGGCCGCCGTGGAAAGGGGTCGGCTCGGTGACGATCTCGGCGCCGGCCCGCCGGGCGCGCGCCACGACCTCGTCGGCGTCGCGCACGTAGACCTGCAGCAGGGCGGGGGTGAACGCCCAGTGCGGCTTGGCGTCGCACAGCATGACCGTGGAGTCGCCGATCCGGACCTCGGCGTGGATCAGCAGGCCGTCGGCGTCGACGGTGTGGGCCGCGCGGGTCTCGCGGCCACCGAGGACCTCGGCGACGAACCCGAGGAAACCCTCCGCGCCGCCGGGCCCGCGCACGGCGAGGAAGGGGTTGACGGTGCCGTAGCCGGGCGGGAGCGCGTCGCCGGTGAGAACCATGCCCGCAGCATCGCGCCCGACGCGGACAGTTCCCGTCCGCCTCAGTCCGGCAGCATCGGCATCTCGAGGCCCTGGTCGCGCCCGAGCAGGGTGCCGCGGGTGACGGCGGAGAGGCCGTAGCGCTCGCGGACCTCGTCGACCGCGGCGTCGAGCGCCAGCGGGTGCGCCCAGGAATCGTCACCGCCGGCGAAGGGCAGCTCGAGCTGCGCTCCGCCGGAGTCGTCGAGATTGCCGACGGCCACGCCGAGCATGGTCAGCCCCCGCTCGAAGATCAGCTGTGCGGCGGCGTCGGCGAGCAGGCGGATCGCGGCGAGGATCGCGTCGGTCTCGGCGGTGGGCACGGCGAGGGTGTGCGAGCGGGTGGCACGGCTGAAGTCGGCGAACCGCAGGCGCAGGGTGACGGTGCGCCCCGTCCGCCCGGCCCGGCGCATCCGCCGCGTCACGCGGTCGACCAGGCCCATGAGCACGGCGTCGACGCGCTCCGGCGGCATCGGCTGGCGCCCGAGCGCGCGCTGCGCCCCGATCGACCGGCGCCGGCGCCCGACCTGGACGCGGCGCGGGTCGCGCCCGTGGGCGAGCGCGTCGAGATGGCGCCCGGCGCCCTTGCCCAACAGCGACTCGAGGCCCGGACCGCCCATGGCGGCGAGCTCGCCGACCGTCGTGACCCCTTGGCCGCGCAGCTTGCGGGAGGTCACGTCGCCGACGCCCCAGAGCACCTCGATCGGCAGGGGGTGCAGGAACGAGAGCTCGCCGCCGACGGGCACCACCAGCAGGCCGTCGGGCTTGGCGACGCGGCTGGCGACCTTGGCCAGGAACTTCGTGCTCGCCACGCCGACCGTGATGGGCAGGCCGACGTCGTCGGCGACCGCGCGCCGCAGCTGCGCGGCGACCTCGGCCGGCGGACCCGCGATGCGGCGCAGGCCGGTGACGTCGAGGAACGCCTCGTCGATGGAGATCGGCTCCACCAGCGGCGTCACCGAGGAGAAGACCGAGAACACGGCACGGCTCGCGCCGCTGTAGGCCTCCATGCGCGGCGGGACGACGATCGCGTCCGGGCACAGGGCGCGCGCCATCCGCCCGCCCATCGCCGTGCGCACCCCCCGCGCCTTGGCCTCGTAGCTGCAGGCGAGCACCACGCCGCCGCCGACGATCACCGGCCGGCCGCGCAACGCCGGGTCGTCGCGCTGCTCGACCGAGGCGCAGAAGGCGTCGAGATCCGCGTGCAGGATCGTCGGCTCGCCGGACACGAACACACGTTCGCATGCGGGACCGACGGGGGACAGGACTTCACGAATCCGCTTGCACAAACCTGTAGCTCCAGCTATAACTATGTGCGTCAAGGCCAGCAAGAACGCAGTGCGGCAACGGAAGGAGATGACCGATCGTGCTGCTGAACTACGACCCCTTCGACACGTTCCGAGCCCTCGACCGGCTGACCAGCGGCGCCCGCCAGCAGGCGGTGAGCGGCATGCCGATGGACGTGTACCGGGCCGGCGACCACTTCGTCGCCTCGTTCGACCTCCCCGGCGTCGACCCCGGCTCGATCGACGTCTCGGTCGAGGGGAACGCGCTCACCGTGACCGCCGCGCGGACGGCGCCGAGCAGCGAGGGCGACTACCTGGTGGCCGAGCGGCCCCGCGGGCGCTACAGCCGCCAGCTGATGCTCGGGCGCGACCTCGACACCGAGCGGCTCCACGCCTCCTACACCGACGGGGTGCTGACGCTGACGATCCCCGTGGTCGAGAAGGCCAGGCCCCGGCGCATCGAGATCGAGCACAGCGCCGGCACCCACAGCATCGAGGGCGGTCACCCGCACGACACCGAGGAGGCGCCGACGTCCTGACATCCCACGACAGCACGACCTCAGCGACCATCATCGGAACGTGAGCACCCCGCCGGGGACGGCCCCGGCGGGTGCTCACGCATGCGCGCGTCGCGGCCGGGAGGAGGCCTGGATGGGCACGGAACGCCTCGACGACCACGACTACCCGTCGCTGACCATCGGGCAGGCCGCCGAGCTGATCGGCGTCGCGCCCGCCTTCCTGCGCAGCCTCGACGCCGCGGGCCTGGTGCACCCCCACCGGTCCGGGGGCGGGCAGCGGCGGTACTCGCGGCGCCAGGTGGACTTCGCCGCGCGCCTCCGCGCCCTGTCCGACGAGGGCCACACCATCGCGGGGGCCGCCTCCATCCTGACCTTGCGAGGAGATCTCGCCGACGCCCAGCGCGACCTCGAGACCGTGCGGGCCGAGCGCGACGAAGCCCGCGCGCAGCGCGACGAAGCCCGCGCGCAGCGCGACGAAGCCCGCGCCGACCGGTCGGGCCGCGACGCGCCGGGCTGACGACCGCTCAGTCGCGCAGTCGCAGGATGATCCGCTCGCCCGGGTCGCGGCCGACGAGCTTCGTCACCTTCCCCGCCAGCGCCATGAGGTCCACCAGGCGGAACTGCAGACCGTACTTCGCCGCGAGCGCCCGGCGGGGGTCCTCCTGCGCTGCGGGCTCGGCGACGATCTCGGCCCGTCCGTGGGCGGTCGGCGCATCGGGGGCGACGGTGCCGCGGCGGGTGCACGGGCGCGCGAGGACCCGCGGGTCGCGGCGTACCCGCCTGACCTTCCCGCTGCCCGCGGCGGTGATGACGACGAGCGCGTCGCCGTCGCGGGCCACCCACACCGGCGTCGCGACCTCCTCGCCGCTGCGCCGGTAGGTCGTCAGGGAGACGAACTCCTCGTCGCCCAGGGCGGACAGATCCGTGGTCGCGCTCACCGAATCACCCCACCATGATCGCGGTGGACCTGCGCGGCGGGGGGAACATGGTGCTCATGGCCAGGCGCACCACACGGCCGGCGGACCTCGTCCTCGAGGGCGGCGGGGTCAAGGGCATCGGGCTCGCGGGCGCCGTCGCCGCGATGACCGACCGCGGCTGGGTCCCGCACCGCATCTCCGGTACCTCCGCCGGCGCGCTCGTCGGCGCGATGGCCGCCGCCGGGGCGACCGGCGAGCAGCTGGGCGAGATCACGTCCCGGCTCGACTTCCGCGAGGTCGCCGACCGCCGCGGCATCGGGCACCTCCCGCTGGTCGGGCCGGCGCTCGCGTTCCTCGGCGGCCAGGGCGTCTACCAGGGCGAATGGCTGCACACGTGGGTCGACAAGGAGCTCGCCGCGCTCGGCGTGCACACGTTCGGCGACCTGCGCATCGACGACCCCTCGCTGCCGCCCGCGCAGCGCTACCGGCTGGTCGTGACGTGCTCGGACCTCACGCTCGGCCAGCTCGTCCGGTTGCCCTGGGACTACCGGGCCGTCTACGGCCTGGACCCGGACACCCAGCCGGTGGCCGACGCGGTCCGCGCCTCGATGGCGATCCCGTTCCTGTTCAAGCCCGCCACGCTGACGAACCCGCGCACCGGGGTCACCTCGACCCTCGTCGACGGCGGGCTCCTGTCGAACTTCCCCATCGACTCGCTCGACCGCACGGACGGGCGGGAGCCCGCGTTCCCGACGTTCGGGGTCACGATCACGACGGCCCCGAAGCCGGGCATCGGCGACCGGGTGGCGCTGTTCCACTCGCGCTGGTTCGACATCCCCCAGCCCGCGCCGCTGCGCCTGCTCGAGCAGCTGATCACGACGATGATCCTCGGCCGCGACCAGGCGGTGCTCAACAAGCCGTGGGTCGCCGCCCGCACGATCCACGTCGACGCCGGCGCGGTCGGGCTCCTCGACTTCGGGATCACCCCGGAGAAGGCCCGGGCCCTCTACGACGCGGGCTACACGTCGGCCACCGCGTTCCTCGACCAGTTCAACTGGCAGGCCTACAAGCGCCGCTTCCGCCGCGAGGCGTCCGTCGAGGGAGCCGTCAGCGGCGCAGGCTGAGCAGCTGCTCGGTGAACCCGCCGAAGCCGCGCTCGGCGTCGACGAGGTGCACCTCCAGGATCCAGTGCGCCGTGCGACCGGAGGGGTCGACGGTGCGCATCGGCCGGTCGTTGCCCTCGGTGATGTAGCTGTGCCGGCGCTCGTCGTCGATGAGCTCGTGGGGGAACTCGCCGACCAGGTGCCCGGAGTGCGGGCCCCCGAAGGTCCACCCCCGGGCGCGGGCCAGCGCGCAGACGTGCGCGTAGAGCTGGGCGCCGGTGATGTCCGGGTGGGCCTCGAAGTGGTCCCGACCCTCGGCCCAGACGGCGTCGAGGTCCTCGCGCAACCGGTGCTTGACCGGGTCGTCGCCGAGCACGTACGTGCGGCCGACGTCGGCCTCCCAGTCGGCCCCGTGGGTCGAGCTCCGCTTCGCTGCGTCTCCCGCGAAGATCGGCCCGAAGTCGAGGAAGACGATGTCGTCCTCGGTGATCACGCGGTCCGGGGGGTTCTCCGTGTACGGCTGGAGCGTGTTGCTGCCGGCCCGCACGACGCGCTTGTGCCAGTGCTTGTCGGTGCCGAACAGCTCGGCACCGAGGTCGCGGACCTCGTCGGAGACCTGCTTCTCCCCCTTGCCGGGCGCGACGAGCCCGCGGCGCAGCACCTCGTCGAAGAGCCGGACCGCCTTCTCCTCCGCCGCGATCAGCTCGTGCGCGCGCCGGTCCTCGTCGATCCCCGCTGACGTCGTGCCCATGGCCGCCATCCTGCGCGTCGGCGGGCAGACTGGCCAGGATGAGCAGCACCGGCCCCCGGGCCCGCGCGGAGTGCGCCGCGCGGGAGCGCCTGGTCGCCTCGCTGCTGCGTGAGACGGATCCGCCGGTGGCCCGCGACGGCGACCTGCTCCGCATCACCCTGCCCGCCGGGGTCCTCGGCGTGCAGGCGCGCGTCGTCTCACCGACCGGGCACCACCGGTTCGGCCCGGCGGTGACGCTGGACGACCGCGTCGCCGACCACGACGCGGTCGTCGCCGCGGTGCTCGACGCCGTCGGGGCGCCGCCGGAGCACGCGTCGCTGGTCGCCGACAGCGTCCGCCGCACCGCGCGCTACCTCGCCGCACCCCCGCGCCACGAGCCCGACCCGACGCGTGCCGCGGAACAGGCCCTGCGCCTCGGGCACCCGTTCCACCCGACGCCGAAGAGCGCGGAGGGGCTGGGCGACGACGACCTCGCGGCCTGGGCGCCCGAGCTGGGCGCGTCGTTCGTGCTGCACCACCTCGCCCTGGACCCGCGCGTGGTCGTCACCGGCGGCGCCCCCGCAGCACCGCCGCCCGCAGTCGCCGCGCACCTGCCCGACGGCTGGACCGCCCTGCCCGTGCACCCGTTCCAGGCCCGCGTGCTCGCCGGCGACCCGACGCTCGCGCTGCTCGAGGCCGAGGGCAGCGCGCGCTGGCTGGGGCCGCTCGGCGACCCGGTCTGGCCCACGTCGTCGGTGCGCACGGTGGTCGACACGGTCACGGGCGCGGCGTGGAAGCTGCCGCTGCGGGCGCGGCTGACCCACTTCGTCCGGACGACGCCGGTCGAGCAGGCTCGTCGCGCCGTGGACGCCGGGATCGTGGTCGACGGGCTCGGCGCGTTGCCGGCGGGCTTCGGGGTCATCACCGACCGCGGGTTCGCGACCCTCGACCCGGCCGTCGGCGGCGAGCGGCTGGCCGCCGACCTGACCGTCATGACCCGCGCGCCGTTCCCGCCCGGCGGCCCCCGGGTGCTCGCGGCCCTGCTCGAGGACGGACCGGGCGGCGAGGAGCCGCCGCTGGTGGCCGACGTCCGCGCGGCCGGCGACGTCCACGCGTGGCTGCGGCGCTGGCTCGCGGTCTCGCTGCTGCCCCTGCTGCGGCTCTTCGGCGCGGCCGGCATCGGGTTCGAGGCCCACCCCCAGAACACGCTCGTGGTGACCGACGCGTCCGGGTGGCCGACGGCGTGCTGGGTGCGCGACCTCGAGGGCGCCCACGTGCGCCGCGACCGGATGCCGCCGGGGCTGGCCGCCGACTCGCCGCTGGTCTACCCGCCCGAGGAGGCGTGGCAGCGGCTGCGCTACCACGCCGTGGTCAACCACCTCGCGCTGCTCGTCGCGGTGCTGGGCCGGTGCACGGTCGGCGAGGACGCGCTCTGGGACACGGTCGCGGCGACGCTCGCCGCCGTCGACGACCCCGACGCCGCGCCGTGGGCCGCCGACCTGCTGACGAGCCCCACGCTGCCCGCGAAGGCGCACCTGCGCAGCTGGGCCGCGGGCCGGGGCGAGGACCCGATCTACCTCGACCTGCCCAACCCCGTCGCCGCCGCCGCCGCGCGGTGCAGGGCGGGAGCGCAGAGAGCAAGATCGGGGCCATGACGGGCTTCGAGCTCGGGACCGACGGCCCCGGCACCATCCTCACCGCGGTCGACGGGTCGATCACCTCGCTGCGGGCGGGCGCCTACGCCGCGGGGCTGGCCCGCCGCCAGCACGCCCACCTGCTCGTGGTGACGGTGGCGACGACGTCGTCGCTCGCGGCCATGGCGCCCGGGGCGCTCGCCGTGCTCAGCGACACCGCCGAGCAGCTCGCGGCCGAGGTGCAGGGCGAGGCCAAGCGCTACCTCGACCAGCTCTCGCTCACCGGCGAGCTGATCCGGGTGCAGGGCGACCCGTACACCGAGATCGTCCGGCTCGCCGACGAGCGCAAGGTCGACGGCGTCGTCGTCGGGGCCTCGGCGAAGGCCGGCCACCGGATCGTCGGATCCCTCGCGACACGCCTCGTGCGCGCCGGCAAGTGGCCGGTCACGGTCGTCCCCTAGCGCATTCACCCGTCCGTACCAGTGACGCGCACCACGTTTGACCTACAGTGAGGGATTCCTGTCCCTGCCCCTCGAGGTCGCCCGTGAGCACGCATCTCACGCCCGCCAGTCCCGTCCACCTCGCTCCGTCGTACGCGACGCCGGCCTGGTTGATGCGGGGGCTGACGAACGAGCCCGGTGTCCTGAGCCTCTACGCCGGTCGGTTGCGGCTGGTCACCGGCACGGGCGTGGTGTTCGACGCCCCGCTCGGCGCCGTGGAGCGGCTCTCGTTCCCCTGGTACCAGGGTGCCGCCGGGCTGCGTGTGGCCATCGGCGGGCACCGCTACCGCATCGCGCTGGGACGCCCGCACGGCGCCGGCCTGCCGCCGGCACGCCTCCTCGACGCCAGTGGCCCGGACCGCGCGGGCGCCGAGAGCCCGGGCGCGGTGACCGTGCACTCGGTGCTCGAGGGCCGGCGCGCGGGCCGGGTCTGGCGCACGCTCCTCGGCGCCTAGATCCTGGTGCAGCGAACGGGTATCTCGCTGCTTCTATGCGCCGGAAGTCCCCGTTGATCATCAGCTCATGTTCGGCTGACCGTTCGAGGCGCCGAGACCGCCGTCGACCGGGATGTGCGCGCCGTTGACGAAGCGCGCGTCGTGGCTCGCGAGGAACGCGATGACGTCCGCGACCTCCGCCGGCTCGGCCGGCCGTCCCATCGGGATGCGCGCCCGGAACGCGGCCATGGTGTCGTCGTCCGAGCGGATGCCGGCGGACATGTCGGTGACCGTCAGGCTCGGGTGCACGGCGTTGACGCGCACACCCTGCCCGCCGTGGTCGAGCGCCATGGCGTTGGTCAGGTTCGTGACCGCGCCCTTCGCGGCGTTGTAGGCCGCCATCGACCAGTCGCCGCCGAGCCCGGACACCGAGCCGACGTTGACGATGCTGCCGCCGGCCTCGCGCAGGTGGGGCAGCGCGGCGCGCGACGCGTAGAAGACGCCGTCGACGTCCGTGGCCATCACTCGGCGCCACGCGTCGGCGTCGAGGTCGTCCACGGTGCCGGGCTCGGCGACGGCAGCGTTGTTGACCAGCGTGTCGAGCCGTCCGTGCTCGGCGACGACGTCGGCGACGAGCCGGCCGACCGCCTGCTCGTCCGAGGTGTCCGCGACGCGCGCGACGACCGTCGAGCCGGCCGAGGCGTCAGCGACGACCTTGTCGAGCTTCTCCTGCGTCCGCCCGGTGATCACGACCGTCGCGCCCTCGGCGCCGAAGCGGTGCGCCGTCGCGGCGCCGATGCCCGATCCCCCGCCGGTGACGATGACGACCTTGCCGGTGCTGCGGCCCTCGGCCACGGCGACCTCCTGATGGTTGAAGCGTTGATCGTCGGGGGCTACCCGCCCCTCGGCCCGTCACCCCTGGTGTCGACAGGCTCACGTCGAGTGGCGCATCACGCTGACCTAGGTCACGCTGACCTATGTGTGGGTGGACGTCCTGTTGCTGAGCCAGCTCGCGGCCCGGCCGTCGCACGGCTACGAGCTGCGCCGTCGGGTCGAGGCCGCCACCGGGATCAAGCTGCACAACAACTCGCTCTACCCCGCCCTGCGCCGCTTCGGCGAGGCCGGCGCGGTGACGCGCACGCTGGAGCCGCAGGAGGGCCGGCCCCCGCGGCACGTCTACACGCTGACCGACGTGGGCCGGGAGCTGCTGCACGACCAGCTCGCCGACCTGCCCGAGGAGCTCGCGGGTGACGAGGCCGAGTTCCTGGCGCGTCTCGCCGGCTTCGCGCGGCTCACCCCGGCCGAGCGCCACGGCGTGCTCGACGCCCGGCGCCACGTGCTGGCCGAGCGCCGTGCCCGGCTCGCGGGGCTCGCCGAGGCCGCCGGCTCCGCGGGGCCCGACGCGCCCGGGGATCCCTGGGCCGCGCTCGTGCTCGACGAGGTCCTGCGCCGGATCCGCGAGGAGCAGTCCTGGCTCGACCGTCTCGCGCTGCGGGCCGACGAGCCCACCACCGTCGCCGACACCACCGAGGAGAAGCCGTGACGACCATCGCCACCTCGACCGCCCACGACGACGCGCCGGACCTGCCGCAGCTGCCGTTCCCCCGCGAGGGCGTCCTGACGATCTCCCCGCTCTACGCGCGGCTGCGCGAGGCCGGGCCGGTGACGCGGGTGCGCACGCCCGCCGGCGACGTGGCGTGGCTCGCGACGCGCTACGAGGAGGCCAAGGCGCTGTTCGCCGACCGGCGCCTCGGCCGCTCGCACCCGCAGCCCGACCAGGCCGCCCGCGTCTCCGACGCCGGGGTGATGGCCGGGCCGAGCGGGGACCACGAGCACGAGGACGCCGACCACTCCGCGATGCGCAAGCTGCTGACGCCGGCGTTCTCGGCGAAGCGCATGCGGCGGCTGCACGACCGCGTCGCCGAGCTCGCCGAGGGCCTCGTCGACGACCTGCAGCCGTCCCGGGACGGCGCCGTCGACCTGCACGCCGCTTTCTCCGTCCCGCTGCCGATCTTCGTCATCTGCGAGCTGCTCGGGGTGCCGGTGGAGGACCGCGCCTACTTCAAGGGGCTCTCCGAGCGCATGGCCACCCTGACCGGGGACGACCCGCGGGTCGCCCGCGCCGAGTTCGAGCGCTACACCGCCGGGCTCGCCGAGGCCAAGCGCGCCGAGCCGGGCGAGGACGTCATCTCCGACCTCGTCGCCGCCCAGGAGCACGACCCGCGCCTGACCGACACCCGCGTCGCCGAGCTGTCCGCGGGGCTGCTGTTCGCCGGGCACGAGACGACGGTCAACCGGCTCTCGCTCGGTGTCGTGCTGCTGCTCGTGAACCCCGACGTGCGCGACCGGTTCGTCGCCGACCCCGCGGGCACCGTCGACGCCGTGGTCGAGGAGGTGCTGCGGCTCGCGGAGCCCGGCGGCATGGGGCTGCTGCGCTACGCCCACGAGGACGTCACCGTCGGCGAGGGGGACGAGGCGGTGACCATCCCGCGCGGCGACGCCGTCATGATCGTCACCAGCGCCGCCAACCGCGACACCGGGGCGTTCGGGTCGGCCGACGCCTTCGACCCGGACCGCTCCCCCAACCCGCACCTGTCGTTCGGGCACGGGCCGCACTTCTGCATCGGCGCGAGCCTCGCCCGCACCGAGCTGCGCGTCGGCCTGACGACGCTGTTCACCCGCCTGCCCGGGCTGCGCCTGGCCGTCGACCCCGAGTCGCTCACCCTGCACACCGAGCGCCTCACCGGCGGCCTGGACCGCCTGCCGGTGCGGGTGGGCTGACGCGCCTAGAGCTCCTCGCGGCGCGTCACCAGGGTCTCGGCGACCTCGCGGAGCTTGACGTTGAGGTCCTGCGACGTGCGACGGAGCACGTCGAAGGCCTCGTCGGCGCTGAGCCCGCGGCGTTCCATCAGCACGCCCTTGGCCTGCCCGATGACGTCGCGGCTCTGCAGCGCCTCGCGCAGCTGGGACTCGCGCAGCTCGGCGGCCGTGCGGCCCTGGACGGCGGCGATCGCGATGGCGGCGTGCGCGGCGAGCACGAGCGCGTGGTCGCGGTCGGCGGCGTCGAGGCCCTCGGCCGTCCACGAGTAGAAGTTCAGCGCGCCGAAGCGCGGCGGTGCGCCGCCGGGGAACATGCCGGTCGAGAGCACGGCGCCGAGCTGCAGGTCCTCCGAGGCCCGCACGCCGAACGCCGGCCACGGGGCGTCCGGGCCGAGCATGTGGTCCATCGAGGCGCCGACACCCGTGCTGTGCATCGCCGTGTGGCTGGGGCCCTCGCCCACCTCGTCCTGCAGGGCGTCGGCCAGCTGGGCGGTGGGGTGGCTGGATGCCACCGTGTCGAGCCTGCCGTCGGGACCGCGCAGCACCACCGAGACGATGTCGGCCCCGGGCACCACCCGGTGCGCCGCGTCCATCACCCGCTCCACGACGGCGACGACGCCCCCCTCGAGGGGGGCGTTGAACAGCGCGTCGGCCAGGTCGACGAACGCGTCGGCGAGACCGCGGTCGATCTCGTCGGGCTCCGACGTGCGGTCGAGGGTCATCGTGGGACACCTTCACGGGCGAGCGGGGGAACGAACCGGCCGGGAAAGTATCCGTGACGCCGCAAGGCCCGCGCGGACCAGGTGGGCGTCAGGCGACCGAGGTCACCGGGCGATCAGCTGACCGAGGCGCTTGGTGAGCTTGACGTTCTCCCGGTAGTCGACGGGCACGACGATCACCGAGGGCTTGTCGCGGCGGTCGAACGCCTCCTTGAGCGCGGGCCGGAACTCGTCGGCCGACTCGATGCGCCGGGCGTGGCAGCCGAGGCCCTGGGACACGGCGACGAGGTCGGGCGTCGTGAACTCGGTGCCGAAGTGGTGCCCGAACTCCACCTCCTGCTTCCAGGAGATCAGCCCGTAGTCGTTGTCCTCCCAGACGACGTTGACCGGCGCGACGCCGAGCCGCGTGGCCGTGGCGAGCTCGGCCATGTTCATCATGAAGCCGCCGTCGCCGGAGAGCGCCACCACGCGGCGGTCGGGCTCCACCAGGGCCGCCGACACCCCGCCCGGCACCGCGATCCCCATCGAGCAGAAGCCGTTGGAGATGATGCAGGAGTTCGGCGAGTACGTCGGATAGTGCCGCGCGACCCACATCTTGTGGGCACCGACGTCCGAGATCAAGATGTCCTCGTCGTCCATCTCGGCGCGCAGCTCGGCCAGGATGCGCTGGGGCTTCATCGGGAAGTCGCCGGTCTCGGCCTCGGCACCCGCGCCGGCCTCGGTGATCTCCTCGGTGAGCGACTCGCGCACCCGGTGGTGCAGGTGGATGTCGGGGTAGCGGTGCTCCTCGGTGAGCCCCTCGTTGATCGCCCAGAGCGTCGCGGCGACGTCGCCGACGATCTCCACCGTCGGGCGGTAGGCGTCGTCGACCTCGGCGGGGTCGAAGTCGATGTGCAGGAGCCGCTTGGTGCGCCCGATGTTCCAGCGTGCCGGCGGCCACTCGACCATGTCGTAGCCGACGGCGATGACCAGGTCGGCGGCCTCGAACACCTCGGTGACGTAGTCGCGCGACCCGAGGCCCACGGCGTAGAGGCTGCGCTCGTGGCGGTCGGACAGCGCGCCCTTGCCCATGAACGTCATGCCCGCGTAGATGCCGGTCGACTCGACGAACCGCTGCAGCTGACGGCTCACGCGGGTGCGGACGCAGCCCTGGCCGACCAGCAGCACCGGGCGCTCGGCGCGCGCGATGAGGTCGAGCGCGGCACCGATCGACTTGTCGTCGGGCACCGGGCGGCGCACCTTCTCCGGCGGCACGATCGGCGCGGCGTCGACCTCGTGCTTGGCGATGTCCTCGGGCAGCTCGACGTGCGTCGCGCCCGGCTTCTCGGCCCCCGCCAGCTTGAACGCCTTGCGCAGGACCTCGGGGATCGTGGTCTCGTCACGCAGCGAGGTCGTCCACTTGGTGATCGGCGAGAACATGTTGACCACGTTCATCGCCTGGTGCGACTCCTTGTGCAGCCGCGTCGTCGCGCCCTGCCCGGTGATCGCCACGACCGGGGAGTTGTCCATGTTCGCGTTGGCCACGCCGGTGACGAGGTTCGCCGCCCCCGGGCCCAGCGTCGACAGGCACACCCCGGGATGGCCGGTGAGCCGCCCGTAGACGTCGGCCATGAACGCGGCGCCGGCCTCGTGGTGGGTGGGCACGAAGCGCACCGAGGACTCGCGCATGGACATGAGGAGGTCGGCGTTCTCCTCGCCGGGGACCCCGAAGACGTACTCGACGCCCTCGGCCTCGAGACAACGCAGGAACAGGTCGCTGGCCCTCATGTTTTCGGTCCCACTCCCGGAGGTCGGCGCACGTCGGACCACCGTCTGATGCCCAGGTGACGGGTCCGGCACACACCCTCGGTCAGGGCGCCTGCCCGGTGCCCTGCTCGGTGACCGAGAACTCACGGATCGCGAGACCCGGCCCGCCCTGCCAGGGCTCGAACCCCGCCTGGACGTTGGTGAGGAACCACTCCGGCCGCGCGGCGCCCTGCCGCACGGCGTCCTGCACGAACTCGGTGATCGGCAGGTCCCGCGCTGCGTCGACGTACCCCCGGCGCACGTACGAGATCACGTTCACGCCGCCGTTGTCGCCGCGCCACACGTCCCAGGTCGTCCCCCCGATCGTCGCCGTGCCCTCCTGCTGCCCGATCGGGGCGATGCCGCCGTTCTCCTTCAGCCAGATCATCAGCTCGGTGCCGGTGTTCTGGCCGTCGCGGCGCGGGGTCGGGTCGGCCCAGATGTCGTAGGCGAGGTTGTAGCGCCCGGTCGGCGTCGTCGTCGCGGCGATGCTCGACGTGATGGCGCCGAGCCCGTCGATCCGGGCGGGGAGCGTCGTGCCCTCGGTGCAGGTCCGCATCCAGCAGCCGGCCATCACCGACGGGTACGCGGCGGGGCCGTCGGGCCGGTCGTGGTCGCCGGACGAGATGCCGAACCCCGTGCCGCTGGGCTGGATGCACTGCCCGTCGTCGGCACCCCACTCGTTGTTCTGGACGAGCAGCCGCCCGCCCGCCACCGCGGTCGAGCCGAACTTCTCGCAGATCGGCCCACCGACGGCCTGGACGGGGCTGGTGGTGCCGCCTCCGGTGCCGCCTCCGGTGCCGCCTCCGGTGCCGCCTCCGGTGCCGCCTCCGGTGCCGCCTCCGGTGTCGTCTCCGGTGTCGTCTCCGGTGTCGTCTCCGGTGCTCGTCGTCGTCGTGCTCGCCGGGCGGGCGGTGGCACTCGGCGTCCGGGTGCGGCTGCTCGTGCCCGTCCCCGCGCCGGTGTTGGACGCGTCGGTGCCGCCGCCCCCCGCGGCGCGGCCGGAGCCCTCGCCCGGACCGGCGGCGCTCGCCCCGTCGCCCTCCTCGGTGGCCGTCCCGCTCGCCCCGGCGAGCCCGGACACGGACGCGAGGCTCTCGCCGATCTTGAGGTCGTTGAGGAAGAGGCTCGCGGGGCGGGCGTCGCCGCCCGGGTCGCGGTAGACGCCGGTCTTCAGGTAGTCGAAGTCGTCGATCATCGTGCCGCGGGGTGGCCGGAAGTCGGCCAGCACCTGCTGGCCCTCGCGGTACACCGAGACGGACCCGCCGCCGACCTCGAAGCGGATGTCGAGCTGCACGGCGAGGTTCCGGCCGGCCTGCACCGGGCCGAGGTCGCGCACGCGGTCGCCGACGTTGGCGAGCCACAGGTGCCCCTCGACGATCTCCAGCGCCACGGGCGGCGACGTGTTCGTCCCGCCGTCGTGGAGCTGCCAGACGACCTGCCAGGAGTTCGTGTCGACGGGGAAGTCGGCCGGCAGGAACGCGCTGTAGCCGAAGAACAGGCGCTGACCGGCGCGGATGTCCTGGGCCTCCTCGGGGCGGACCTCCGAGCGCTTGGCGCCCTGGGGCACCTCGAGCTTGACCACCCGGCGGCCGGACACGTTCGGGCTCTCGACCTCCTCGGGGTTCTGCCCGCCGTCCTCGACGTTGCCGCCGTTGGAGTCCTGGAAGCCCGCGAGTCCGGACGTGAGCGACCACAGCGCGTCCGTGGCCTGACCTGCGCTCCCCGCGCTCCCGGAGCTGCCGGAGCCGCCGGCGTTCCCGCCGGACCCCTCGCCGCCCGCCGAGCCGGCCGATCCGCCGTCCCGCCCCGAGCCGCCGCCCTGACCCGTGACGTCACCCTGATCGGAGGCGTCGGCGTCACCCGTGGGCGTCGCGCGGGGCGCCGTCGTCGAGCCGGTGGTGCTGCGGGTCGTGCTGCCGGCGGAGCCGCCGCCCGATCCCCCGCTGCCCGATCCCCCGCTGCCCGTTCCCCCACTGCCCGTTCCCCCACTGCCCGATCCCCCACTGCCCGATCCCCCACTGCCCGACCCCCCGCTGCCGCCGCGGCCCGTGGCCGGCGCCTCACCGGGCGGCGTGGTCGGGCGCGGGGACGACTCGGTCGCCCTCCCCGTGCCCCCCGTGGAACCCGTGGACCCCGCGGACCCGCCGGCGTCGGGCGCCGTCGTGGGGGTCGCCGCCCCGCCGGAGCCCGGTGCCGTCGTCGCCGGTGCTGTCGTCGCCGCCGCGCCGCCCGATCCGTCACCGGCGCCACCCGAGCCCGTGTCGTACCCGCCCCCGGCCCCACCCGTGCCGGCGCCGCCGGCACCCGGCGACGTCGTCGCCGTCGCGCCTCCCGTGTCCCCTCCGGTGCCCGTGTCGTACCCGCCCCCGGCCCCACCCGTGCCGGCACCGCCGGCACCCGGCGAGGTCGTCGCCGTGGCGCCTCCCGCACCCGCGCCGCCCGTGGTGCCCGCGTCGTCGGAGTAGGCCCCGCCGTCGTCCGCCGCGGCACCGCCTCCCGGCGCCGTCGTCCCGGGTGCCGTCGTCCCGGGTGCCGTCGTCCCGGGTGCCGTCGTCCCCGGCGCCGTCGTCCCCGGTGCCGTCGTCCCCGGTGCCGTCGTCCCCGGTGCCGTCGTCCCCGGTGCCGTCGTGCCGGGCGCCGCGGTGCCGGCGCCGGGCAGGCCACCCGCGCCGGGGGTCGTCGTGGCCCCGGGAGCGCCGGTCGGGCCCGCGCCGCCCGGCGCCGTGCTCGACGCCGCGGCCCCCGGCTGGGCGGCACCGGACGCCGGGAGGGATGTGATGAGGCGACCCAGAGAGTCCGATGCCCAGCGGGTCGCCGGGGTGCTCGGGGCCAGCTCGAGCTGCGGGTAGTCGATGTGGGCAGGCGCCGCGACGGCCTGCTCGAGCGGCGGCGCGGCCGACCCGGCCGGCGTGGCGCACACCGGGTCCTGCGGCGCGCAGATCTCGATCGTGCGCGCCCGCAGCGTGCCGAAGCCGCCCGGCCGCGCCGGGAGCACGCCCTGACCCGTCACGCCGTCGGGGACGGTGCGCGCGGTCGCGTCGCGGGCGGGGTCGCCGAAGAGCCCGACCGCGACGACGCGGTCGGCGGGCACCCGGGCCTCCTGGCCGTTGCCGACCCGACCGGCGAGGTCGCCGGCGACGTGCGCGCCCTGGGAGTAGCCGAACAGCATGATCCGGCTGTCCGGGCACGCCGCGACCTGCGCGGCGACCTGGTCGCCCAGCGCCGTGACGGCCTGCTGCTCGCCCGCGGAGTAGGACGCGCCGGCCTCGGGCCCCGGGACCGCCACCACGGCGAGCCGCGGGCCGACGCGCTGCACCAGCGGGTCGGTGATCGCCGCGAGGGTGTCGCCGCCCGCCGCGCCGCCGCCGTTGACCGCGAAGAGGGTGACGTCGCGGCACTCCACCGGCGCCGTCGGGGCGGCGAGGTCGACCACGCCCGTGCTCACCGCTCCGGCCGCGCCGACCACGAGGGACGTCAGCAGGGCGGCGCCCGCGGCGAGCGCGCCCCAGGGCCGGCGCGGGCCGGAGGACCGTCGGCGATCCGTCGCCGCCCACGCGTCGCCGCCGGACGATGACCGCCGCATCCCTCGCCCTCCGCCGGCGCGCCCGGCCGCACGGCCGGGACGGGGCGGGGACCGCGGCTGTCCCGATCGACCCCGATCCGGCACGGCGCGGCTCGCCCTCGCCCGGTCAGCGTCGGCGACCGCGGCGGGCCGTGGGTGCCGTTTCGCGGAATCCGGACAAGAGTTCGCGATCGCAAAGCGGATCGCTGCTCCGGCCGGACCTAGCCGAGGGCGTCGTGCAGGAACTCGACCTGGAGCAGGAGGAGGTTCTCGGCCACGACCTCCTGCGGCGTCATGTGCGTGACGCCGGAGAGCGGCAGGACGGTGTGGGGGTGGCCCGCCGCGAGGAGCGACGACGAGAGCTGCAGCGTGTGCGCCGCGACGACGTTGTCGTCGGCGAGCCCGTGGATCAGCATCAACGGTCGCACGGGCGCGGCCGTGCCCGGGTCGGCGAGCAGGGAGGTCCGCGCGTAGGCGTCCGGCTCCTCGTCGGGGTGACCAAGGTAGCGCTCGGTGTAGTGGGTGTCGTAGAGGCGCCAGTCGGTCACCGGCGCCCCCGCGACCGCCGCGTGGAAGACGTCGGGCCTGCGCAGCACCGCGAGGGCGGCGAGGTACCCGCCGAACGACCAGCCGCGGATGCCGACGCGGTCGAGGTCGAGGTCCCCGACCTGTTCGGCGGCGGCGTGCAGCGCCGTGACCTGGTCGTCGAGCACCGGGCCGGCGACGTCGCCGCGCACGGCCCGCTCGTAGGCCGAGCCGCGGCCGGGCGTCCCGCGCCCGTCGGCGACCACGACCGCGAAACCCTGGTCGGCGAACCACTGGCTGGTCAGGAACGCGCCCCGGGCCGCCAGGACGCGTTGCGAGTGCGGCCCGCCGTACGGGTCGAGCAGCACGGGCAGCGTCCGCGAGCCCGGGACGTGGCCCCGGGGCAGCAGCACGGCCACCGAGGGCCCGCCCGGCCCGGTCGCGACGCGGCGGACCGCGGGCTCGAGGTCCGGGGACAGCGCGTTCGACACCACCGCGACCGTGCCGCCGTCGGCGCGGAGGATCTCGGTGCGGGTGCCGTCGGTGTCGAGGTCGCCACCCGCGAGCACGGTGGTCCCGCCCGCCCGGCGCCCCGACCAGACGCCGTACTGCGGCCCGACCCGCCGCGCGCCGTCGTCGCGGGACCACGTCCACACCGTGACGTCCTCGGGCCGCTCCGAGGCCGTGAAGAGGACGGTCGCGCCGTCGACGTCCGCGACGCCGCGCACCTGCAGACCCGGCGGGGTGACGGGCTCGCCGTCGACCAGGAGCCGGCGCGTGTCGTCCCGGTCGGCGCAGCGCACGAGGGCGCCGTCGGGCAGGTGCGCGGGCACCCCGGGCACCAGGTCGACCCAGGCGTCGTCGACCTCGCCGACGACGGGGTCGACGGCCCCGGTGTCGGGGTCGACGCTCAGCAGGTCGATGCGTCGCTGGTCGCGGGTGGAGACGGTGGCGAGCAGGTCGTGGGTGTCCCAGGTGACGTCGGCGAGGTACTCGGTGCCCGCCGGCAGCTCGACCGGCGTGCGGGTGCCGTCGAGGTCGACCAGGTGCAGCGACACCGCGGCGTTGGGCGTGCCCGCGGCCGGGTAGGGCATCTCGGTCGGCCGGCGCTCCGGGTGCGCGGGGTCCGCGATCCACCAGCGCGTCACCGGCGCGTCGTCGACGCGCGCGACGGCCAGCTGCGACCCGTCGGGCGACCACCAGAACCCTCGGTAGCGGTTCATCTCCTCGGCGGCCACGAACTCCGCGAGCCCCCACGTGACACCCGGTGCGTCGCCCTCCTCCGGCGCGGCGAGGACGTGGGTGGTGCCGGTGGAGCGCTCGTGCACGTGCAGCGCGCCGCCGCGCACGAAGGCGACGCGGGCGCCGGTCGGGTCGGGGCGCGGGTCGACCACCGGCCCGTCGACGGGCAGCGGCTCGGGGCGCGCACCGGGGGCGAGCTCGACGGTGAACGCCCGGCCCGAGAGCACGAAGACGGCCAGGCGCGCGGCGGCGTCGAGGGCGTACTCCACGACGCCGCCCGACTGCTCCCGCACCCGCTCGCGGCGGGCCCGCTCCTCGGGCGGGAGGTCCTCCTCGCCGGGGACGTCGAGCTCGCGGGGATCGACGAGCAGGTGCTCCTCACCGCTCGCGACGTCGAGCAACCACAGGCACGTCACCGGGTCGTCGCCGCCCCGGCTGCGCAGCAGCACCACCCGCCCGCCGTCGGGCGAGACCGTGGGCCTGCGGGGCGCCCCGAGCGTGAACCGGCGCGTCGCGGCCTGGCGGCGCGGGAAGCTTGCGGTGGGGTCGACGGGCACGGCCCGCAGTCTGCCCTCCGCGGCGCGCCGAGGCCCGAACCCGGTCGCCCGCGCCCGATAGGCTCGCGGCGTGGCGGAGACGGAACGGCACAAGATCGCCCTGACCGGGATCAAGCCCAGCGGGGAGCCGCATCTGGGCAACTACGTCGGCGCGATCCGGCCGGCCCTCGAGCTCGCGCGCACCGCGGACTTCGACTCCCGGTACTTCATCGCCGACCACCACGCCCTGACGGGGACGCCCGCCGCCGGCGACATCGCCGCGTGGACCCGGTCGGTCGCCGCGACGTGGATCGCCGCGGGTCTCGATCCCGAGCGCACGGTGTTCTACAAGCAGTCCGACGTCCCCGAGACGTTCGAGCTGACCTGGATCCTCTCCTGCGTCACCGGCAAGGGACTGATGAACCGGGCGCACGCCTACAAGGCGGCCCGCGACCGCAACGTCGAGGCCGGGGACGACCCGGACGCCGGGATCAACATGGGGCTCTACGAGTACCCCGTGCTCATGGCGGCCGACATCCTGATCATGGAGTCGGACCTCGTGCCGGTGGGACGCGACCAGCTCCAGCACGTCGAGATCGCCGCCGACGTGGCGGGCAGCTTCAACCACCGGTACGGCGAGGGCTACCGCCTGCGGATCCCCGAGGCGGTCGTGCCCCCCGAGACGACGGGTCACACGCTGCCCGGGCTCGACGGCCGCAAGATGAGCAAGTCCTACGACAACTACATCCCGCTCTTCCTGCCCGCGCCCCAGCTCAAGAAGCTGGTGCGGCGCATCCCGACCGACTCCACGCCGGTCGAGGCGCCGAAGGACCCGGACTCGTCGGCGGTGTTCCAGATCCTCGCGCAGTTCGCCGAGCCCGACGTGCTGGCCGACACCCGCAAGCGCCTCGAGGCTGGCGGCGTGGGCTGGGGCGACCTCAAGAACCAGCTCGCCGAGGTGCTCGAGCAGACGCTGGGCCCCCTGCGGGAGCGCTACGCGGAGCTCGTCGCCCCGGGCAGCGAGCTCGACGCGATCCTCGCCCGCGGCGGGGAGATCGCCCGCGAGCAGGCGACCCGGACGCTGCGCGGGGTGCGCCGCGCGGTCGGGGTCGAGGCGTAGCGAGGCCCGTCAGCCGATCGCCGTCGTGCGGTCGGCACTCTCCGTGTGGGGGCGCGGAGCGGGCAGACCGGCGACGAGCCCGTCCCAGCCGCCGCGGCGGCCCATCTCCTCGGGAGTGGCCGGGACCTCGGGCAGGTCGCCGAGCCAGAGCCGCAGCGGTCCGGTGTCGAGCGGTCGCAGCGCGCCCTCGGGGTCGGTCGCCTCGGCGCGGCGACGCAGCCACGTGCCCAGCGCCAGCGCGGTGCCGACGGAGGCGACGCACCAGCCGACCACCAGGACGGCGACCCACATGAGGACCGGCACGAGCACCTCCGAACGTCGACGGGGAAGCGAGGTGACCCAGCGTGCTCGACGGACCACCGCGTGCGTTCTCGCTGAGGATGACATCCCGAGCCGACCGGCGGGTAGGGCCTCACTCGATCGGATGCCGACGATCCGACCGTCGGACGTCCGTCACGGACCGTTCACGGTCGACGTCGCCCGTTCGTCGACCGAGACGGCCCCCTCGTCGCGCTCTCGACCGCTGCGCTCAACCAGCTGACCGGTCGGCGTCCAGCGCCGCCGCGATACTCCGCGCGACGGCGGCCGACTCGTCCGAGGAGCCGTACGGGTGGCGGGGCCCGAGGAAGAATCGCAGACCGTCCTTGGGACGCCGCGGGATCACGTGCAGGTGCAGGTGCGGCACGGACTGACTGACGACGTTGTTGACGAGGATCAGCGACCCCGTGGCGTCCATCGCGGCCTCGACCGCGCGCTCCAGGCGTTGCGCCAGCGCCGTGAAGTGCGGCAGCTGGTCGCCCGGCAGGTCGGCGAGGGTCTGGACGTGCGTGCGCGGCACCAGCAGCACGTGCCCGTGGAACACCGGGGTCTTGTCGAGGAACGCCACCGTGGACCCGTCGCTGTGCACGACGTCCGCCGACGCCTCGCCGGCGACGATCGCGCAGAAGGCACAGGGCTTGCTCGGCCGCGGACTCATGCGCCGGAGCGTGGCAGGTGCCACGGACCGGGACGCATCGGCCCGGTCCGTGCGTTGCACCGATCATGGGAGCGCCGAGGATGCTGGTGATCGGGCACGAGCCCCCCGCCGAGAGCGTGGTCGTGGCCGCGGGCACGCTGCCGGGCTGGGCCGCCGACCGCGGGATCGAGGTCGTGCCGGGCGTGGCCGGCGAGCCGCTGCCCGATCCCGCGACGATCGACGCGATCGCGGTGCTGGGGTCGGTGCAGGGGGCCTGGGACGACGCGGTGCCGTGGCTCGCCGACGAGATCGCCTACCTGCGGGCCGCGATCGCCGCCGGTGTCCCGGTGCTCGGCATCTGCTTCGGCGGCCAGCTGCTGGCCCGCGTGCTCGGCGGTACCGCGCACCCCGCGGACGGCCGGCACGAGAACGGCTGGCGGGGTATCACCACGCACGCCCCGGACGTCGTCGCGCCCGGTCCGTGGATGGAGTTCCACTTCGACACCTTCACCGCGCCGCCGGAGGCCGAGGTGCTGGCCGTCTCGCAGCGGTGCACGCAGGCGTTCCGGACCGGGCCGCACGTCGGCGTGCAGTTCCACCCCGAGATCACGCCGGCCGAGCTCGGGACCTGGATGGCGCGCTGGGCCGGCACGCCGCTCGAGGCGCGCCTGCCCGAGCTGGGTGTCGACCAGGACGCGCTGCGCGAGGAGACCGCCGCGCGCGCCGAGGAGTCCCGGGCGGCCAGCTGGGTGCTGTTCGACGCGTTCGCCGAGCGGGCGGGCCTCACCCGCGATGTCATGGTGCGGTGATGACGTCTCCGCCGGAGATGAAGGTCCGCATCGGGATCGGCGCCGGACCCTCGCGCCACGACCCGGCCGCCGCGACCCTCGAGCTGGTCGACGGCTGCGAGCAGCGCGGCATCGACTCGGTCTGGTTCCCCGACCGCATGGCCGCCCCGGCCGTCGAGCCGCTCGTGGCGATGGGCTGGGCCGTGGGTCGCACGAGCGCGCTCAAGGTCGGCAGCGGCGTCATCGTCCTGCCCGGCCGCAACCCCGCCGTGGTCGCCGCCCAGCTGTCGTCGCTGGCCGCGCTCGCCCCGCGCCGGATCCTCCCGGTGTTCGGGCTGCGCCCGGCGACGGCGGCCGAACGCACCGCGTACCCCGTGCCCGGCCCGCGCGCCGCGGTGTTCGAGGAGGCCCTGACCGTCGTGCGGCGGCTGCTCACCGAGGAGTCGGTGACGTTCCACGGCGAGTTCCTCACCCTCGACGACGCCGTCGTGGAGCCGCGCCCCGCCCGCCCGCTCGACCTGTGGCTCGGGGGTCTCGTGCCGGCGGCGCTGGACCGCGTCGGGCGTCTCGGTGACGGGTGGCTCGCCTCGTTCGTCACCCCGGCCGAGGCCGGCGCCGCCCGCGCGGCCATCGCCGCGGCGGCCGCCCGCGCCGACCGGGAGGTCGAGGAGGACCACTACGGCACCAACCTGCTCGTCGTGCCGCCGGGCAGCTCGCCGGAGGACGTCGACCGGGCGCGGGCGGCGTCGGCCCACCGCCGTCCCGAGCTCGATCCCGCCGATCTCCTCGCCGACGAGTGGGACCACGCGCGCCGGCAGGTGCAGCGGTTCGTCGACGAGGGCATCACCAAGTTCGTGGTGCGCCCCGCCGTCGCGCCGCCGTCGTGGCCGGGGTTCCTCGACGAGCTCGCCGAGCACCTGGTCCCGCTCGAGACCTAGAGTCCGCGGCTGCCGAGCACGCGCGTCAGCGCGATCTCCAGGATGACGCGGGCGGGGTTCACGCGCGGGGGCTGGTAGCGGCGGGCGTAGCGCGCCTCGGCGTCGGCCACCACCGCCGGGTCGTCACGCACCACGGCCAGACCCTCGAGGGTCGACCAGCGCCGGCGCTCGACCTGGTTCACCGCCACGCGGGCGCCGCCCTCCCCCGCGGCCCGCACGTGGCGCGCCTTCGCGCTGTGGCCCGAGGTGAGGACGCGCACGATCGCGGTGTCGAGATCGAGCACGGCGTTCACGGGCACGAGGTGCGGCGACCCGTCCCGGCGCAGCGTGGTGATCGTGCAGAGGTGGCGCTCGGTCCAGAACTGCGCGAACTCCTCGCCCCGCGCGCGCAGGTCGGCCGGGGTGACGGTCGGCGTCGTGGGCACCGCCCGATGGTGCCGTCCGGTGGGCCGGCCCCGATCACCCGGTCGGCGTGCGCGTGACCGTGCCGGTGAGCCACGCCCAGAACCGCGGGTCCATCGGCGACGTCGTCGGGATCACCATCTGCGGCTCGACCCGGGCGGCGCTGGTGGCGTCGCCGGAGTCGTCGCTGCTGCTGCCCGAGTCGCTCTCGCCGGTGGCCACGGTGCGCCGCGAGGTCGGGCCGCCGGTGGAGGACGCGTCGTCGCTGCTCGCGTCGTCGCTCGCCGCGTCGGCGGACCCGGTGTCATCGGACCCCGTGTCGTCGCTGCTCGTCTCGTCGGAGGCCGTCGGGCGGACGCTCGGGTCGGACGACGAGTCGGAGGACGACTCGGAGGACGACTCGGAGGTGGTGCGCGAGCGGCTGGAGGTGCCGGTCCGGTCGCCCCCGGCCGTCGCGGTGGCGCCCCCCGCCGACGCGGTGGCCGACCCGTTGCCCGCCGAGGCGGAGGCCGACCCGGCGCGGGCCGAGGTCGACGTGGCGTCCCCGGAGTCCCCGGAGTCGCCGGTGTCTCCGGACTCCTCGCCGCGCCCGGCGGTCGTGGTCGGGTCGGCCGACCCGGTGTCGCCGTCGTCCGACCCGGACGCCGTCGTGCCCGGTGAGCCGGTGCGGCTGCGGGCCTCCGGCTCGGACCGCGTGGTCAGCGATGCCCCGGTGGTCGGGTCGACCGTCGTGGTGGTGCCGGCGGCCGGGTCGCGGGTGGTCGTGACGCCCGTGGACGGGTCGGTGGTCGTGACCGGGCCCTGGGCGGGCTGGTCGTCCGCGCCACCGGTCCGGCCCGCCGCGCCGCCGTCCTCGCCGCCGCTGCCGGGGACGCTCGTGGCGTCGCTGGGCAGGGGCCAGCCCTCCGGGGTGGACACGGGCACCGAGCGCTCGGCCGAGCCGCTCCCGGTCCCGCCGCCCTGGCCGGGCTCGCCGTAGGTCGGCCAGCCCTCGGGCGTCGACGCCGGGCCCGCGGAGCCGGTGGGCAGCTCCAGCGTCGGTGCACCGCCGGTGGTCGTGACCCCTCCCGCCGGCGTGCCGCCGCCACCCGGGCGGCGCTGCGCCGGGGTGTCCGCCGGGGTGTCGGCCGTGGTGTCGGCCGGGGTCTCGGCAGGGGTACGCGCGGGGGTGTCCGCGGGGGACGGCTCGCCGCGGCGGTCGTTCCCGCCACCGCGCTCCTCGCGATCCCCGCCGCCGTTCCCGCCTCCGTTCCCACCGCCGTTCCCGCCTCCGTTCCCGCCGCCGTTCCCGCCGCCGTTCCCACCGCCGTTCCCGGGCAGCGCGTCGGCGAGGTCGGGCAGGAGGCCCCCACCGCGGTCGTCGTCGCCGGCACCGCCGCCACCGCCGCCGTCACCGTCGCGGCCACTGCCGGCGCCGTTCCCACCACCGTTCCCACCACCGTTCCCACCACCGTTCCCACCACCGTTCCCACCACCGTTCCCACCACCGCGGCCCTCACGGGAGCCGGTGGGCTCATCGCGCGTGGGGTCGGGCAGCAACGGCAGGTCCAGCACCGGGCCGGGGTCGTCATCGGTCGCCCGCGGCCCCGTCCGCGGCGGCTGCGTGGGCCCCGCGCCGCCGGTGTCCGGCGCCGCGGTGGGGCCGGGTGAGCTGCCGGCACCGGGCAGCGGCACCGGGAGGAGGTCGGGTGTCAGCTGGTCGAACCCCGGGGGCGGGGTCACCGGCTGCTCGCCGCCCGGGTACGACGGCTCCCCCGGCGCGGCCCGCGGGGTGTCGAGCGGGCGGGAGCCGGGCAGCGGGATGGGCGTCAGCGGCGGGGCCACGTCGTCGGGGAGGGCGCCGTCGGGGAGGGCCTGCGCGGTGTCGGGGGCGTCGACGGAGGGGGTGGAGGTCTCGCCGGAGGGGACGCCGGAGCCGAACTCGCCGTCGGAGGAACCGTCGACGTCGGCCGAGGTGGTCGGCGCGTCGGTGGTCGAGCCCGTGAGGCCCGTGGCGTCGTCCCGAGGTCCCGGCACGACCGCGCTGCCGACACCGACCATCGCGGCGACGAGCGCCACGGTGAACAGGCCGGTGATCACGATGTTGCGCGGCGTCCGGAACGGCCACGGTCGCGGACGCGGTGCCGGGTTCCAGCCTCGGGACGAGGTGGACGGCATTCGACCCCCTTCGAACCAGCCCGCCCCCGACAGCGGTCCTCGGCCCCCTCGGCCGCGGAGATCCACGACGGTACGCCGCCGGTGTGTCCCCGGTCAGCCGTTTCGAGGTTGAAGGGGAGATTTCCGCGGGCACCATGGAGCACGTGGGTGTGGAGCCCGGGCTGCGTGCTGCCGCGCGCCCGTCGACCGGCGACCGGGCGACCCCGCACCTCGATCTGGATCTCGCCCGTGTGCGCGACGCCTGTCGCGCGATGCGCATCGCCCTGCCCGGCGTCGAGCTCTGCTACGCGGTGAAGGCCAACCCGCACCCCGAGGTGCTCGCCCTCCTCGCCACCGAGGGCGCGTCGTTCGACCTCGCCAGCGTCGGCGAGCTCGACCTCTGCCTGCTCGCCGGAGCGGCGCCGGGCGCGCTGTCGTGGGGCAACCCGGTGAAGAAGGCCGCCGACGTGCGCGCCGCCCGCGCGGCCGGCGTCACCCGCTTCACCACGGACGCGCCGGCCGACGTCGACCTCCTCGCCCGCGAGGCGCCCGGCGCCCGGGTCGGGGTGCGGCTCGCGGTCGGCGACGACGGCGCCGCGACACCGTTCGCGGGCAAGTTCGGGGCGACCGAGGACGAGGCCGTGGCGCTGCTGGAACGCGCCCGCGCCGGCGGGCTCACCGCGGCCGGCGTCGGCTTCCACGTCGGCTCCCAGCAGCGGGACCCGGCGGCGTGGGCCCGGGCGATCGACGCCGCCGCCCGCGTCGCCGCCCGGCTCGGCGAGCACGCCCCGACCGAGCTCAACCTGGGCGGCGGCTTCCCCACCACCCACGCCGACGGGCCCGCACCCGACCTCGAGGCCTGCGGCGCGGCGATCCGCACGGCCCTCGCCCGGCACGCGGAGTGGTGGCGCCCCCGCCTCGTGGCCGAGCCCGGGCGCGCGCTCGTCGCCGACGCCGGTGTCCTGCGGGCGGAGGTCGTGCTCGTCGCCGAGCGCGGCGGGCGGCGCTGGGTGTACCTCGACGTCGGCCGCTACCAGGGCCTCGCGGAGACCGAGGCCGAGATGATCGTGTACCGGCTCCGGACACCCGGGCACCCCGGGGCGACCGGCCCGGTCGTCCTGGCCGGGCCGACGTGCGACGGCGACGACGTCCTCTACCGCCACGCGGACGTCCGCCTGCCGCTCGACCTCGCTCCCGGTGACGTCGTCGAGTTCCTCGGCGCCGGCGCCTACACCTCGAGCTACGCCTCGGTGGGCTTCAACGGCCTGCCGCCCCTGCCCACGTACGTCCACGACAGCACGAAGGAAGGTGGGAGTTGACCCTCAGCGCCCCGTCCACGACCGATCCCGCGACGTTCGCCGGCCGCCACGTGCTCGCCGAGCTCCGGGGCGTCGACGCCGTCACCCTCGCCGACGAGCAGGGCGTCGCGGACGCCCTGCGCCGCGCGCTCGACGCCGGCGGCGCGACGGTGCTCGACGTCGTCGCCCACCGCTTCGAGCCGCAGGGCACGACCGTCATGGCGCTGCTGGCGGAGTCGCACGCCTCCGTGCACGCCTATCCCGAGGCGGCCGCGGCGTTCGTGGACGTGTTCACCTGCGGCACGCAGGCCGACCCCGAGCACGTCGTCGACGCCCTGGGCCGCGAGCTGGGGGCGACCGAGGTGCGCGCGCAGGTGGTGGCGCGCGGCGCCGGCCTCGCGCCGGGGGCGGGTGGTCGCGAGGTCGACGAGCCCCTGGCCGCGGGGATGCGTCGCCGCTGGCGGCTCGACGAGGTGATCTGGCGGGGTCGCACCGCGTGGCAGGACATGATGGTGGCGCGGACCGCCCAGGGCGTGTCGCTCTTCTGCGACGGCGAGCGCCAGTCCACCGAGGACAGCCAGCTCGTCTATCACGAGGCGCTCGCCGTGCCCGCGATGCTGCTGGCCGACGAGCTGCGCTCCGTGCTCGTCGTCGGGTCCTCCGAGGGCGTCGTCTCCCAGCTCGCGGTCGCCGCCGGCGCGAGCCGCGTCGACCACGTCGACATCGACACCGAGTGCGTCCGGCGCTGTGCCGAGCTGCTGCCCTACGGCTACACGCCCGAGGAGCTGGCCGCGGCCGAGCGCGGCGACGGCACGGTGCGGATGCACTACGGGGACGGCTGGCAGTTCCTCGCCGACGCCGCGGCGCGCGGCGACCGCTGGGACGTCGTGATCGTCGACCTGCCCGACGAGCCCGTCGAGATCACCGATCCCGCCCAGCACGCCCGTCTCTACGGCGCGGAGTTCCTGCGCCGGTGCGCCGACGTCCTCGCGCCCGGCGGCGTCGTCTGCTCCCAGGCCGGCTGTCCGACGCTCTGGCGCCACGACACGCTCGCGCGGATGACCGGCCGGTTCGACGACGTCTTCGCGACGGTGCTGCCGTACTGCTCCGACGAGCACGAGTGGGCCTACCTCACGGGCCGCCCCGACCCCGTCGACGACCCCGTCTCCCTCGCGATCTCGCGCCTCGACCGCTTCCCGGAGCTGACGTCGATCGACGCCGACGCCCTGCGCCGCGGCGCGATCCTGCCGTTCGCGCTCCGCGCCGCGTCGTCCTGAGGCACCGTCGGCCCGGGGACGCCGCAGCTCCAGGCCGACGTGGGCCGGGGATGCTCTACGACGCGGACAAGGCCGCGGCGAGCTTCTCGGGGATGCCCGGGGCCTTGGACCAGGCTTTCGTCTCCGGGTCCTGGACCACGACGACGTAGACGTTGCGGCCCGTGACGGCGACCTCGTCGGCGGAGCGGTAGACCGCGAACGCGAGCGTGAAGCTCGTCGTGCCCTGCCTCTCGCAGGACACCTCGACCCGCGCGTCGTCACGCCAGCGCACCGACCCGCCGTAGTCGAGCTCGGAGTGCACGACCATGACGTCGACACCGGACGCGATGAGGTCCGGGTACGCCAGCCCGACGTGCTCGAGGAAGCCGGTGAAGGCCTCGTCGAACCACGTCAGGTAGTGCCCGTTGAACACGACACCCTGCTGGTCGATCTCGGCGTAGCGCGGGACGACGGGGAAGCTGTACGTCACTGACGGAGCTCCGGGAAGTCCTCGTCCCGGAACTCGCCCTCGGGCTGCGTGTCCGCGGTCGGGCGCAGCTCGGTCTCGCGGCCGCGCAGCTCGACCCGGCGGATCTTCCCGGAGATCGTCTTGGGCAGCTCGTAGAACTCGAGGCGCCGCACGCGCTTGTAGGCCGGCAGGTTCTCGCGGGCGTGCCGCAGGATCGCCAGCGCCGTGTCCCGGTTGGCCTCGTACCGGGCCGAGAGCACGACGTAGGCCTTCGGCACGGCCAGGCGCAGCGGGTCGGGCGACGGGACGACCGCGGCCTCCGCGACGGCATCGTGCTCGATGAGCACGCTCTCCAGCTCGAACGGGCTGATCCGGTAGTCCGACGCCTTGAACACGTCGTCGGAGCGGCCGACGTAGGTGATGTAGCCGTCCGCGTCGCGGGATCCCACGTCACCCGTGTGGTACACGCCGCCGGCGAAGACCTCGTCGTTGCGCTCGTCGTCGTCCTTGTAGCCGACCATCAGACCCACGGGTCGGTCGGCGAGGTCGATGCAGATCTCGCCCTCGTCGGCCCGCTCGCCCGACACCGGGTCGACCAGCACGATCGGGTAGCCCGGCAGCGGGCGGCCCATCGAGCCGTCCTTCACCGGCTGCCCGGGCGGGTTGCCGATCTGCAGCGTCGACTCGGTCTGCCCGAAGCCGTCGCGGATCGTCATGCCCCACGCCGCCCGGACCTGCTCGATGACCTCGGGGTTCAGCGGCTCGCCGGCCCCGACGAGCTCGCGCACCGGCACCTGCACGCGGGTGAGGTCGGCCTGGATGAGCATGCGCCACACCGTCGGCGGCGCGCAGAAGGTGCTCACGCCCTTCTCGACGATGACGTCGAGCAGCTTGTCGGCGTCGAACTTCGTGTAGTTGTATATGAAGATCGTCGCCTCGGCGACCCACGGCGCGAAGACGTTCGACCACGCGTGCTTGGCCCAGCCGGGCGAGGCGACGTTGAGGTGCACGTCGCCGGGCTGCAGGCCGATCCAGTACATCGTCGAGAGGTGCCCGACGGGGTAGCTCGTGTGCGTGTGCTCGACGAGCTTCGGCTTCGACGTCGTGCCGCTGGTGAAGTAGAGCAGCAGCGTCTCGTCGCCCCGGGTCGGCGCGTCCGGGGTGAACTCCGCGGGCGCGTCGTAGGCGGCGGCGAAGTCCAGCCAGGGCTCGGTGATGCGGTCCCCGACGGCGATCTTCGTGTAGTCGCCGGGCACGTCGTCGAACTTGTCGACGTCGGCGTCACGGACGACGACGTGCTTCGCGTTGCCGCGGTCGATGCGGTCGCGCAGGTCGGCGGGCCCGAGCATCGGCGTCGACGGGATGAGGATCGCGCCGAGCTTCATCGCGGCGAGGATCGTCTCCCACAGCTCGACCTGGTTGGCGAGCATGAGGATGATCCGGTCGCCGCGCCGCACCCCCTGGGCGCGCAGCCAGTTCGCGACGCGGTTGGAGCGCTCGCGCATGTCGGCGAACGAGAACTTCGCCTCGCTGCCGTCCTCCTCGACGATCCACAGCGCCGGGCGCTGGGCCGTGCCCGGGTCGGTGCCGATGGCGTCGAAGTGCTCGAGGGCCCAGTTGAACTCGTCGAGCCGCGGCCACGTGAAGTCGCGGAGGGCGGCGTCGAGGTCCTCGCGCCGCTCCAGCAGCAGATCCCGCGCCCGGCGGAACTCGGTCGCCGCCTTGCTGAGCTCGGACACGAAGAGGATCCCTCCCTGAGACGCCGGTGGCCGAGGCGGTTCTACCACCTCGGCCACGGCGTCAGGGAGACGAAGCGCCCCGCTACTTGATCAGCTTGCGCAGGATGAGGAGCCCCACGAGCGCGCCGGCGGCGTAGACGGCGTACTTGATCTTCGGGTCGGCCCACTTCTGCGCGGCCATCTCCTTGCCCTGCTCGGAGAGCCGCTGCGGGTTCGCCCGCTCCGACAGCTCGTCGAGGGCGCCGGCCAACGCCTCGCGCGCCTGCGTGATCTCCTTCTCGATGGCGTCCGTGTCGCGTGCCACGGCACCTCCCCTTCCCGTCGGTCGCCCGGACGGTCCCTCACTGCGGAGGCGACCGGCGTGTGGTCGGCGGCTATCCTGCCCGCCCGTGACCGCCGATACCCGCCTGGCCCCCGGTCAACCCGCGCCCGACTTCTCGTTGACCTCCGATCGGGGCGAGACGGTGTCGCTCGCGGACCTCCGTGGGCACCGCGTCCTCGTCTACTTCTACCCCGCCGCCATGACCCCGGGCTGCACCAAGGAGGCGTGCGACTTCCGGGACAACCTGGCGACCTTCAACGATGCCGACGTCACCGTGCTCGGCATCTCCCCGGACAAGCCGGAGAAGCTCGCGAAGTTCCGCGACAAGGAGGAGCTGACCTTCCAGCTCCTCTCCGACCCGGACAAGTCCGTCATGCAGGCGTGGGGCGCCTGGGGCGAGAAGACGATGTACGGCAAGACCACGACCGGCGTCATCCGCTCGACCTTCCTCCTCGACGCCGACGGGAAGATCGAGGAGGCGCAGTACGGGGTGAAGGCCACCGGTCACGTGGGCCGTCTCCTGCGCGATCTGAAGCTGTAGGGGGTGCCGGCGGCGGGATTCGAACCCGCACTGGCGCGGACCTAAACCGCGTGCCTCCTGCCTTTGGGCTACGCCGGCCCGCCGTTCGGACGAACATCCGCGCGGTGGCTGCCTCGACGATACGAGGCCTGTCGTCGAGGGCGCGAGCAGGGCAACCATGATCGCTCCAGCTCTACAGGAACGCCCGGACCGCCGCCGCGACCTCGTTCGCCGCTTCCAGGGGCACGAAGTGCCCGACGTCCTCCAGGTGCGCGACGCCGCGGAGGTCGGTGAACGCCTCCGCGAGCCCCTCGGCCAACCGGGGCGGGAAGAGCGGGTCGCGGTCGCCCCAGAGCACCGAGGTCGGCACGGTCACCGGCGGCACCGGCCCCTGTCCGCGGGCGGCGAGTGCGATGGCCAGGGTCGCCGACCCGGAGCGGTACCAGTTCAGCGAGGTCGTGAACGCCCCCGGCCGGGCGTAGGCCGCCACCAGCTCGTCGGTCACGGCGGCGATCCCCCGGTGCCCCCAGTGCGACCAGAAGTGGGCGAGATAGGTCCGCACCGCGTCCGCCGACCCGTCCACGAGGTCGGCCGCGAGCGCCAGCTGGTGGAAGTCCTGGTACCAGAACTCGGCGCGGTGGTCGTCGTCGAGCGCGGCCCGCGCCGACCCGGGGTGGATCGCGTTGCCGAGCACGAGCGCCCGGACACGCTCAGGGGACGTCCGCGCCAGGTGCGACGCCGTCGTCGACCCGACGTCGTAGCCGACGAGGATCGCGTCGTCGAAGCCCAGGTGGTCCATCAGCTCGAGCACCGCGGCGCCCTGGGCGTCGCGGCCGAAGTCGAACGGCGGCCGGTCGACGTCGTCGGCCCGGAACGAGGCCCCGAAGCCGAGCAGATCGGGCACCACGACCTGGGCATCGCGCTCGAGCAGCGGGAGCAGGGCGCGGTAGTCCGAGGCGGCCCCGGGCCAGCCGTGCAGGCAGATCACCGGGACCCCGTTGCCCTCGTGCGCGTACGCGATCACGTGATGCCGAGTACCCGGAATCCCGCGTGCGACGACAGCCGCGTCGCCGGGTGGCCCTGCTCGCCGAGCCAGCGGGCCAGCGAGTCCGAGCCGAGGTTCTTGCTGACGACCAGGTACGACGCCCCGTCGACGCGCGGCAGCCACCGCAGCAGCAGCTCGTGCAGCGCGGCCTTGCCCGAGCGGATCGGCGGGTTCGACCACATCTCCGCGAAGCGGTGGTCCGCCGGCACCTCGTCGGGCCGGCAGGCGCGCACGTTGGGCACCTTCGCGGCCGCGGCGTTGGCCCGCACCAGGTCCAGCGCGCGGTCGTTGACGTCGACAGCCCACACCGTCGACGACGGACGCTGCACCGCGAGCCACAGGGCGATGGGTCCGTAGCCGCAGCCGAGGTCGAGCAGGTCACCGGTCCCGGCCGGCTCGGGGGCGTTCGCGAGCAGCACCCGCGTGCCCTTGTCCAGCCGCCCCCGCGAGAAGACGCCGGAGTCGGTGGTGAGGTCCAGCGCGACGCCGCCGACCTCGAGCCGGAACGGGACCGGGTCGGACGGCGAGGTCGGCTGCTCGGAGAAGTACTGGTCGGTCACGACACCTCGGAGAGCCTCGGGATCAGCGCGCGGAGGGCCTTCGACCGATGCGAGACCGCGTCCTTCTCCTCCGGAGCCATCTCCGCCGACGTGCGCGACTCGCCCTCCGGGACGAAGGCGGGGTCGTAGCCGAAGCCGTTGGTGCCACGCGGCAGCCGGATGAGGCTGCCGGGCCAGCGCTCGACGAGGACGATCTCGCGGCCGTCGGGGTGTGCGGCGGCCGCGGCGCAGACGAACGCGGCGCCCCGGCGGTCCTCGGGGACGTCGGCCATCTGGTCGAGCACGAGGGCGAGGTTGGCGTGGTCGCGCTCGACGCGGGACCCGCCGCGGCCCGACCAGCGGGCGGACAGCACCCCCGGCATGCCGTTCAGCGCGTCGACGGCGAGGCCGGAGTCGTCGGCGACGGCCACGAGCCCGGTCGCCGCGGCGGCGTCGCGCGCCTTGGCCAGGGCGTTCTCCTCGAACGTCGCGCCGGTCTCGGGGGCCTCGGGGAACTCGGGGACGTCGCCGAGGCCGAGCACCTCGAGGCCGCCGGTCAGCCGGCGCAGCTCGGCGAGCTTGGCGTCGTTCCTGGTGGCCAACAAGATCTTCACGGGCGGAGACGCAGCGGAGCGGAGCTCGACCATCAGGACAGCTCCCCGGGGTAGGGCTCGGCGAGCGCGGCGGCCTGGAGCTCGGTGAGCGACGCGCACCCGGCCAGCGCCGAGTCCAGCATCGCGTCGAGCGTCGCGCGCGTGTAGGTGGCGCCCTCGCCGGTGCCCTGGACCTCGACGAGCGTGCCGGTGTCGGTGGCGACGACGTTCATGTCGACCTCGGCGCGCGAGTCCTCCTCGTAGGGCAGGTCGAGCCGGACGCGGCCGTCGACGACGCCCACCGACACCGCGGCGATCGAGCAGGACAGCGGCTGCGGGTCGGCGAGGCGCTTGTGGGCGCGCAGCCAGGTCACGGCGTCGGCGAGCGCCACGTACGCACCGGTGATCGCCGCGGTCCGCGTGCCGCCGTCGGCCTGCAGGACGTCGCAGTCGAGCTGGATGGTGTTCTCGCCGAGCGCGCGCAGGTCGATCGCCGCGCGCAGGGAGCGTCCGACCAGCCTGCTGATCTCGTGGGTGCGGCCGCCGACCCGACCCTTGACCGACTCGCGGTCGCTGCGCGTGTGGGTCGCCGACGGCAGCATCGCGTACTCCGCGGTGAGCCAGCCGAGCCCGCTGCCCTGGCGCCAGCGCGGGACGCCCTCGGTGACGCTGGCCGCGCACAGCACCGTCGTCTGCCCGAACGAGACCAGCACCGATCCCGCCGGGTGCTGCTGGAACCCGCGGGTGATGCTGACCTCGCGGAGCTCGTCGTCCGCCCTGCCGTCGCTGCGTGCCACGGGCGACCACCCTAGGCTGGCGTCACGTGACCACCGTCGGCCGGACCGGGCTCGTGCTGCTCGCGAGCTGCCTCGCCCAGTTCATGGTCGTCCTCGACGTATCGATCGTGAACGTCGCGATCCCGTCGATCCGCACCGCGCTCGGGTTCGACGCCGAGGGACTGGCGTGGGTGGTCAACGCCTACACGCTCGCGTTCGCGGGCTTCCTGCTGCTCGGCGGGCGCGCCGCGGATCTCTTCGGGCGCCGCCGGGTGTTCCTCGTCGGCCTCGGGCTCTTCGGCCTGGCGAGCCTCATCGGCGGGCTCGCGAACGACCCGTCGCTGCTGCTGGCCGCCCGCGCCGTCCAGGGCCTCGGCGGGGCCGTGCTCTCCCCCGCCTCCCTGGTGATCCTCCAGACCACGTACGCCGAGGGGGCGGCCCGCGCCCGGGCGTTCGGCTGGTGGTCGGCGATGGGCGGGATCGGCGGCGCGACCGGCGGCCTCGCGGGCGGCGTGCTCGTCGGGCTGCTGAGCTGGCGCTGGATCTTCCTGGTCAACGTGCCGGTGGTGATCGTCACCGCGGTGCTCGCGCTCGCCGTCGTCCGCGAGACGCGCGCCGAGGAGCGGCCGGGGCTCGACGTGACCGGCGCCGTGCTCGTGACCGGCGGACTGGTCGCCCTGGTCTACGGGGTGGTCTCGCTGGAGTCCGCGCCGTGGACCTCGGTGCGCGTGCTCGGCGGCCTGGTCCTGGCCGCCGTGCTGCTCACCGCGTTCGTGCTGGTCCAGCGCCGCAGCCGCCACCCGCTCGTGCCGCTGTCGGTGTTCCGCATCCGGTCGGTGAGCACCGCCAACGTCGTCATCCTGCTGATCTCGTCGGCCATGTTCTCGATGTGGTTCTTCGTCTCGCTGCACATGCAGGGCGTGCTCGGGTTCGACGCCCTCACCGCGGGGCTCGCGTTCCTGCCGCAGTCGGCGTCGGTGGTGCTCGGCTCGCAGCTCTCCTCCCGCCTGCTCCCCCGCCTCGGCGCGCGTCCCCTGCTCGTCGGCGGGGCCACGCTCACCGCCGCGGGCTTCGCCTGGTTCGCGTTCCTCACCCCCACCACCGGTTGGGCGGCGGGGATCCTCGGGCCCGGCATCGCGGTGTCGCTGGGGATGGGGATCGTCTTCCCTGCGGTGACGACCGCGGCCACGACGGGCGTGGGACCGGGTCTCGCCGGCCTGGTCAGCGGCCTGGTGACCACCTCACGGCAGATCGGGGGCGCGGTCGGCCTGTCGGTGCTCTCCACGCTCGCCGCCTCCCACGCGGCCGCGCTCACCGCGGCCGGCGCCGCCGCGCCGGTGGCGCAGACGGCCGGGACGACGCGGGCCTTCGCGGTCGCGGCGGTCGTCGTCGCGGCCTCGGCGCTGGTGGCCCTGCTCGTGCCGATGCCGCGGCCGACGGCGGCCCCGGAGCCGGCCCGGGTCTGACCTCCCTCAGGCGGGCACGGGCTCGAGGCGGCGGTCCAGGAGCGCGAGCAGCCCGACCGTGACGAGGGCGATCACGACGAGGCCGGCGACGTCCACGGCCGACCGTGCCCAGAACACGGTCCCGACCAGCGTGTGCGCGAGCAGCATGCCCCCGACCAGCAGCAGCGCGTGCCGGTCGCTCCACGCCGCCCGCGCCGACCACCGGGCGACGGCGATCCCGGACACCACCACGAGCACCAGCCCCGCCAGCATCGGCACGAGCACCCACAGCCCGTGGGTGCCGGCCGGCTGGCCCTGCGCGTGCGGCGGCCACATCAGCCACAGGACGACGCCGGTCACGAGCAGGGACGCGACGCCGAGCGCCCACGGCGCGGGGACGGGTCCCGGCTGCGGCGCGGTGTCGGCGCGGGGCGGCAGCACGCGCAGCGCCACCACGGCGAGCAGGCCCGCGACGACCGCGCTCGTCACCGGCGCGGCGAGCGGCGCGAGGTAGCCGGGGTCCTGGAACGGCGGCACCGCCACCCGCAACAGGGCCACGCCGAGCACGGCGACGGCGCCGGTCACCACCAGACCCGGCGTGCGCAGGTAGGGGCGGCCGCGGTGGGACGGGAACGCGAGGTGGGTCAGCGCGATCGGGACGAGCACCGAGAACAGGGCGTGGTAGACCGCGTTGGCCTCCCAGTACGTGACGTTGAACCCCAGCACCCGGACGCCCCACTCGCCGGCGCGGTACAGCGACGGGCTCGTCAGCGCCTGCAGCCCGATCCCGTCCTCGACCAGTTCGTAGGCCAGCCCGAGCGGCACCAGCGCGACCCACGTCCGCCGGGAGCGGACCCACGCCTCGCGGATCAGCAGCACGCCGGCGCCGTAGACGGGCATCCACACCAGCGTCAGCCAGGCCATGCTCATCGGGGTGCTGCCCCAGGCCAGCTCGGCGACGACCGGAGTGAGCACGACCAGCGTCCAGGCCGCGCGACGGTTCGGTCCGGTGATCATGTCCGGGACGGTAGGGCGGCCCCGGCACGGCCGTCGTCGATCCGCGGCATCGAGCCGCTCCGACGAAAGTCGGTGGTCGGCGTCAGATGGTGTAGTGCCCGTCGGGGACGACGAGCTCCGTGGGGCCGCGGAACTCCTCGCGCGCCTCGGCCAGCAGCGCCGGCCCGTCGGCCCATGCCGGGACGTGGGTCAGGAGCAGGCGGGCGACGCCGGCCTCGCGGGCCGTGCGCCCGGCCTGCCGGCCGGAGAGGTGCACGCCCGGCGGGCGCTCGGGGCCGTCGCTCCAGGTGGACTCGCAGAGCAGGACGTCGGCGTCGCGCGCGAGCTCGGTGAGCTCGCGGCACGGCCCGGTGTCGCCGGAGTAGACCAGCGAGCGGCCCTCGTACTCCAGCCGGATGCCGTAGGCCTCGCAGGGGTGGTCGACGGGCGCGCTGGTCAGCGCGACCGGCCCGATCGCGCCGGGGCCGAGGGCGAAGGGGCGGTGGGTGAAGACGTCGGTGAGGTCGGTGGCGACGCGCTCGTCGGAGGAGGGCGCGTAGGCCACGGCGAGGCGGACCTCGGACTCCGTCGGCCCGTGCAGCGGCACGACCTTGCCGGGACCGTCGGGGTGGTAGCGGCGGTGGACGATCAGCCCGGACACGTCGGCGCAGTGGTCGGGGTGGAGGTGCGACAGGACCAGGGCGTCGAGGTCGAACGGGTCCATGTGCCGCTGGAGGGCCCCGAACGCCCCGTTGCCGAGATCCAGCACCAGGGATGTGTCGCCGGCCCGCACGAGATAGCTCGAGGCCGGGGAGTACGGACCGGCGCCGCTGCCGGAGCACCCCAGGACGATCAGTTCCACGGGCGCACCCTACGGGCCCGACCTGCCCGAACGCACAGGCCCACGAGGACTACTCCGGTCACGGATCGGGCACGGACCGTGGGAGGTCGCTCAGGTGACGGCCGGTGCGTCCGGTGCACCGGGCCCGGCGCGGCGCCGGTCGGCGACGACGGTGAGCCGCGCGGCCAGCACGCCGCCGATCGCGCCGCAGAGGTGGGCCTGCCAGGAGATCCCGGGGGTGCTGGGCAGCACGCCGAACAGGAGCCCGCCGTAGATCAGGAACAGGACCACGGCGACCGCGATCTGCCCGAACGAGCGCGCGAAGAACCCGCGGACCAGCAGGAACGCGAACCAGCCGAAGATGATCCCGGACGCGCCGATCGTCGAGCCGGGGCTGCCGATGAGCCACACCCCGACGCCGCTGACGAGCCAGATGACGGCGGTGACGGCGAGGAGCTGCCCGAGCCCGCCGGCGAGCACGAGGAACCCGAACACCAGCAGCGGGATCGTGTTGCTCGCCAGGTGCTCGAAGCCGCCGTGCAGCAGCGGCGCCCACAGGATGCCGCCGAGCCCGTCGACCGTGCGCGGCACGATGCCGTCGTCGTCGAGGCCCTGGGGCGGGTCGAGCGAGACGAAGACCGTCCGGTCGGCCAGCTCGATGAGCCAGAGCACCGCGACGATCCCGACCATGAGGATCGCGGCCCGCACCGGGTGCGTCGGCCAGATGCGGGGCGTGGGGCGCGCCGGGCTCGTCACGGCCTCGACACTACGACCGGACCTGCCGGATCCGTGTGGGCCGCGACCCTGACCTTTCCCGGGGTCGCCTAGGCCCAGAGCTGGCCCTCGAGGGCCTCCGCGGCCTCCTCGAGCGTGCCGCTGTACGCGCCGGTCGACAGGTACTTCCACCCGCCGTCGCAGACCACCATGACGATGTCGGCCTCGTCGTCCGCCCCGGCGGCCTTCTCCGCCTGCGCGAGCGCGGCGTGGAGGATGCCGCCGGTCGAGATGCCGGCGAAGATCCCCTCCTGCTCGACGAGCTGGCGGGTGCGGCGCAGCGCGTCGTACGCCCCGACCGAGTAGCGCCCGGTGAGGACGTCGGGGTCGTAGAGCTCGGGCACGAAGCCCTCGGCGATGTTGCGCAACCCGTAGACGAGCTCGCCGTAGCGGGGCTCGGCCGCGATGATCTGGCAGTCCGGCTTGTGCTCGCGCAGGTAGCGCCCGGTGCCGACGAGCGTGCCGGTGGTGCCCAGTCCCGCCACGAAGTGCGTGATGGTGGGCATGTCCCGCAGGATCTCCGGGCCGGTGCCCTCGTAGTGCGCGAGCGCGTTGGCCGGGTTGCCGTACTGGTAGAGCATCACCCAGTCCGGGTGCTGGGCGGCGATCTCCTTGGCGGTCGCGACCGCCTGGTTGGACCCGCCCGCGGCCGGCGAGAAGATGATTTTCGCGCCGTACATCTCGAGGAGCTGGCGCCGCTCGGCCGAGGTGTTCTCGGGCATGACGCACACGAGCTCGTAGCCCTTGAGCTTGGCCGCCATCGCCAGCGAGATGCCGGTGTTGCCCGAGGTCGGCTCGAGGATGGTGCAGCCGGCGGTCAGCCGGCCGTCCTCCTCGGCCGCCTCGATCATCCGCAGGGCCGGCCGGTCCTTGATCGAGCCCGTCGGGTTGCGGTCCTCGAGCTTCGCCCACAGCCGCACGTGCGGCGCCGGGGAGAAGGACGGCAGGCCCACCATGGGCGTGTCGCCCAGGGCGTGGATCAGGGAGTCGTACCGGGCCACGGTCGGTGTCTCAGCGCCCGCCGGCCACGGCCGGGAGGATGGTCACGGTGCCGCCCTCGGGCACCTGCGCGTCCAGGCCGCCGGCGAAGCGGACGTCCTCGTCGTTGACGTAGACGTTGACGAACCGGTGGAGCGCCCCGTCGGTCACCAGGCGGTCCTTGATGCCCGGGTGGTTGGCCTCGAGGTCGGTGATGACCTCCTGCAGCGTCGAGCCGTCGGCCTTGACCTGCTTCTCCCCACCGGTGTGGGTGCGCAGGATGGTCGGGATCGAGACGGTGGCGGACACGGATTCCCTCCGGTTCGTGGTGAACGGTCTTCTGCGATGGACAGCGTCGCACGGTGACGCGACATTCCGTGACCCTGCGATGACGCAGGCCGGGCGCGTCAGGACCGGGCGCCAGGATCCGGGACGTCGTCGCTGCCGGTGTGGGCGAACATGTAGTTCTCGACGACCGCGACCTCGTCCTCGACGACGCCGCCCTCCTCGTCCAGCAGGAACGAGCGCAGGTCGGTCTCCGACTCCGGTCCGGTCAGCGCGACGATCACGAAGTGCACCCCGGGCTGCAGGCCCATGTACTGGATGTCCTTCTCCGAGGGGTACGCCTCGGGCAGGCCCGTGTCGGTGAGGGGGCGCCGCGGCACCCGCGTGTGCGAGTGGAAGACGACGACCGGCTCCTCGCCGCGCTCCTCGCTCTCGCGGTGGACGCGCAGCTGCTCGCGGGAGTCGAACGCGTAGTCGCTCTCCACGGCGTCGGTGTTCGTCATCGGGACGTAGCGCTCCGGACGGTCCGAGCCCTCGGGGCCGGTGAGCTGCCCGCACGCCTCCAGCGGGTGGTCCCGACGGGCGTGCGCGACCAGCTCGTCGACGAGGTCGGCCCGGATCACCAGCACGGTGTCGAGGATACGGAACGCGCGGCGGCTCAGCCCGTCAGCGTCGTCACCAACGAGTCCTGCAACCACGTCAACCAGTGGTAGACGGGCAGGTGGTCGGCGCGGGGGTCGTCGGCGGGTACGTGCTCCGGCATGTCCTCGCTCACCTCGAGCGCGACCCCGAGCGCCAGGCGCACGTCGTTGACCGCGGCCAGCCACTCCTCGGCCTGCGGCGGCGCGAGCTCGACCCGCCCCCCGCCGGCGGGACAGGTGGCGAGCACGGTGGCGATCGCGTCCAGCTTGGCCTCGATGAGCTCGGGCTCGTTCACCGAGCGCATCGCCGCCGACAGCTCCCCCGCGTCGTCCTCGCCCGACGACGCGAAGTCGGGCAGCAGGCGCGCGAGCACCGGGTCGTCGGGCGGGGTGGACGGGCCGGTGCGGATGCCGGTGAGCGCGGCGAGCTCGTCCTCGGGGGCGGCGGCGTTGCGGCCGGTGAGCATCTGCTCGACCTGGCCCATGAGCCCGCGCAGCACCGACGCCTCCGGCCGCTCGAGCACCGCGACGTACCGGACGCGGTCGCCGCGCCCCTGCCGTCTCCAGGCCTTCAACTGGCGCGCTGCATCGTCGCCCAGAGGCCCGCCGCGTGCAGGCGCGACACGTCGCCCTCGACCTTCTCGCGGCTTCCCGACGACACCGTGGCGCGGCCCTTGTGGTGCACGTCGAGCATGAGCGCCGTGGCCTTGGCCTTGTCGTAGCCGAAGAGCTTCTGGAACACGTAGGTCACGTAGGACATGAGGTTGACCGGGTCGTTCCAGACGATGGTCTGCCACGGCGTGTCCGCCAGGGTCGCCTCGTCGACGGCCTCCTCGGTCCGCTCGTCGACGTCCGGCTCGGCCGGAGCGGACAGACGCACCTCCATGGGGACCATCGTGACACGGTCCGGCTCCGCGGCGCCGTGCCTCCCCATAGGCTGGGGTGGTGATGCTTCCGGGGCACAGCACCGCGCTCCTGACCGACCAGTACGAGCTCACGATGCTCGACGCGGCCCTCGCCGACGGCACGGCCGACCGCCGCTGCACCTTCGAGGTCTTCGCCCGCAGCCTCCCGCACGGCCGCCGGTACGGCGTCGTGGCCGGTGTGCCGCGGCTCCTCGAGGCCCTCGCGCGGTTCACCTTCGACGCCGACAGCGTCGCCGTGCTGCGCGACGCCGGCGCCGTGAGCGACCACGCCGCGGAGTTCCTCGCCGACCACCGCTTCGGCGGGGAGATCGCCGGCTACCCGGAGGGTGAGCTCTACTTCCCGGGCTCGCCGGTGCTGTCGGTGACCGGGACGTTCGCCGAGTGCGTGCTGCTCGAGACCCTCGTGCTCTCGATCCTCAACCACGACTGCGCGATCGCCTCGGCGGCCGCGCGCATGACCACCGCCGCGAACGGGCGCCCGCTGATCGAGATGGGCTCGCGGCGCACCCACGAGGAGGCGGCGGTGGCCTCGGCGCGCGCCGCGTACCTCGCCGGCTTCGCCGCGACGTCGAACCTCGAGGCCCACCGCCGCTTCGGCGTCCCGACCACGGGCACCAGCGCGCACGCGTTCACGCTGCTGCACGACAGCGAGGCCGACGCGTTCCGGGCGCAGATCGACGCGCTCGGCGTCGGCACCACCCTCCTGGTGGACACCTACGACATCACCCAGGGCATCGCGACCGCGGTCGAGGTCGCGGGCCCCGACCTCGGCGCGGTCCGCATCGACTCCGGCGATCTCGGCGTCATGGCCCAGCGCGCCCGCGCCCAGCTCGACTCGCTGGGGGCCACCGGGACGCGCGTCGTGATCTCCGGCGACCTCGACGAGCACTCGATCGCGTCCCTGCGCGCCGAGCCCGTCGACGCCTACGGCGTGGGCACGTCGGTCGTCACCGGCTCCGGCGCCCCGACCGCGGGCATGGTCTACAAGCTCGTCGACGTCGAGGGCCGCCCGGTGGCCAAGCGCAGTTCGTCGAAGGAGTCGCGCGGCGGCGCGAAGTCCGCGGTGCGCCGGCACAAGCCCACCGGCACGGCGGTCGAGGAGGTCGTGCACCGCCTCGACGCCGCCGTCGCCCCCGGCGAGTACGACCGCGTCGTCCCCGTGCCCCTGGTGGTCAAGGGCGAGCCGGTGGGCGACCTGCCGTCGCTCGACGAGGCCCGCGAGCACCTGCGCCGGGGCCTCGTCGCCGTGCCCTGGGAAGGCCTCAAGCTCTCCCGCGGCGAACCCGCCATCCCCACGACCTTCGCCCTGTAGGCGCGCCGGGTTCGTTGTCAGCCTGGCGTCCACGCTGACGTTCGGTATCAGGAAATCCACCACGATCACCCGCCGTCCGGGCAAGATCCGGAGTTGGTGAGCGGACGCTCCGCTCAGCGGAACATCCGCTCACCAGATCCGGATCTTCGGCGTCAGGGGCCGCCGAACAGGGGCGGCGTGGTGTCCGCGGCCGGCTCCGGGGGCGTCGACGCGCTCGTCGGCGGCGGTCCGGGACTCGCGGTCGTGGGCCCGGCCGGCGTCGACGCGACCGGGGGCGACGCCGACGTCGTGGCGGTCGGCCCCGCGCCGGGAGACGAGTCCTCGGGGGCCGGCACCTCGGGCGACGGCACCGGGCGCTCGGCCGGGGCGACGGTCCCGTCGGACGGAAGGGACGGCGCGCCCACGGCCGGTGCTCCCACGGCCGGCACGCCCGGAGTCGGTGCGCCCAGGGCCGGCGCGGCCGGAGGCACGACGGGCGCCGCCAGCACGTCCGGGGCCGGCAGCGCATCCGGGGACGACGCGACCGACGGCGGGAGCTCGGGCGCCGGGGCGCCCGCGGCGTAGGCGGCCTCGATCGCGAGGACCTGGGCCACGTAGGCGTCCGAGTGGTTGTAGGCGAAGACGGCCGCGGACCGCTGCGCCGGGTCGGCGAGGTCCGCGCCGCCGGCGCAGAGGTGGCGCCCGCTGGCGACGGCGGCGTCGTCGACGTCGTCGGGGTCGGTCGCGCCGTCGGCGTCACCGTCCGCGCCGTAGGTCACCCAGCTCGACGGCAGGAACTGCAGGGGCCCGACGGCGAGGTCGACGAGCGGGTCGCCGTCGAGGCGGCCCCCGTCGGTGTCCGTGAGGAACGGGTGCCCGCCGGTGCCGTCGAGGCGCGGTCCCCGGATCGGCGCGAGCGTCCGGCCGTCCTCGGCGACCGCCCCGCCGCCGGCGTGGTCGGACTCGACGCGCCCGATCGCGGCCACGAGCGACCACGGCAGGTGGCACCCCGGCGCGGAGGAAGCGAGCGCGCCCTCGGCACCCCGGTACGCCTGCAGGACACGCGCCGGGATGCCGGTCGCGTCGACGTCACCGCCCGCGGACACGGCGACCGCGGGCGGGACCCACGCGCCGGGCGCGACACCGGTCGCGCCGAGGGCCCCGGTGTCGACCGGCGCCGGGGCGACCTGCGCGGCCGGCCGGGGCGCCGGACGGTCCGCGCCGTCACCGCCGCCCGCGCCGAGCGCCAGCGACACGGTCACCGCGAGCACCGGCACCGCCAGCGCACTGGCGACGATCACCGCGGCACGGCGCCGCTCGCTGACCGGCGGGTCGGTCAGGTCGAGGTCGGCGGGCGGCCGCGCGTAGTCCTCCGGGAGGGACCGCCAGCGGGTGGGCGGTACCGGCGAGGGGGCCATCGCGTCACCCGAAGGCGACGTCCCCCGGCACGAGGAGCGTCTCCACGGCCGGGAACACGACGGTCATCAGCACCAGCACCACCACGGCGACCGCCACGACGGCGAGGACGACCCGCACCGCCAGGGGTCCGGGTAGCAGCGTCCAGAGCTTCTCGTACACGGATCCTCCTCAGCGCGCCGCGAGCTCGGGCGGCGCCCCTCCGCCGGGGACCCGGGGCACGAACCGGTCGAGCACCCCGTGCACGACCAGCCGCTGACGGGCCGAGAACTTGGGGTGACAGGTCGTCAGGGTGATCATCGGGGCGACGGCGGGCGCACCCGGGCGATGCGGCACCGGCGCGATCACGCCGACCTCGCGCGGCGAGACGATCTCCTGCCCGGGCGCCCCGTCGATCGGCGCGAGGCCCTGGCACCGCGGATCGCGGCCGCGCCCGGTGGCCCAGCCCGCGACCTCCTCGGCGTGCGGCAGCACCCGGTAGACCGCCCACCCCTGCGCCGTCTCGACGACGAGCGGCGCGCACGACGCGAGCTCCCCGAGGTCGTTGAACGGCGCCCCGCGCCCGACCCGGTGCCCGGCGACCGCGAAGTTGCCGGGGAGGCCGGGCTGGGCCGAGCCCTGGTAGTGCCCGGGGCCGGTGCGCAGGTCGTCCTGCGTCGTGCCCTCGACCACCACCCAGGAGTGGCCGGGGCCGAGCGACGGGATCGTCAGCCGGGCGGTCGGCGCCCCCTCGGCCGCGGGGGGCGTCGCCACGGGTCCGGGGGTCGACGACGTCGCGGGCGGCGCCCCGGCCCACTGCTGGGCGAGCTGCTGCGACGCGGCCTGCTGGCGGTCCTCGGTGAGCCAGTTCGTCACCCACACCTCGTAGACCACGAACAGCACGAGGACGACGCCGAGCGTCACCAGGATCTCCCCGGCCCACCGCAGCCGCCGGGTCGTCGGATCCGGTGGCCGGGCCACGGGCGCGGTGGCCCGGACCTCCTCGGTGGTCTGCTCCGTCATGCCTGCCTCCCCCTCCGGCGCCGCGCGATCAGCAGCAGCCCGACACCGCCGCCCACGAGCACCAGCCCCGTGATCAGGATCGGCAGCACCCACACGCCGGTGTAGGCCAGCCACCCACCCGGTGGGGTGATGCTCGGCGCGGGCGCAGTCGCCCCGGCCGCGGCGGTCGTCCCGCTCGCCGCCCCGGCGTCGCTCGAGGAGCCGCTCGAGGAGCCGCTCGAGGAGCTGGATCCGCTCGACGCGCTCCCGTCGCCCGACGACCCCGTCCCGGTCCCGGGCGCGGCGCCCGAGCCGTCACCGCCAGGACCGCCAGAACCGCCAGGACCGCCAGGACCACCGGGCCCACCGGGCCCACCAGGCCCACCAGGCCCACCAGGCCCACCAGGCCCACCAGGCCCACCGGGCCCACCAGGCCCACCAGGCCCACCAGGCCCACCAGGCCCACCAGGCCCACCAGGCCCACCAGGCCCACCAGGACCGCCAGGACCCCCGGGACCGCCCGGCGCGCACGGCGCGAACGGCCGGCCCGGCGGGCAGGGCGGCAGTGTGCCCGTCCCCGGCGCCGAGACCTGGTCCCCGTCCGGGGCGATCGCGACGGTGTTGGTGAGGTCGCCCGGCGTCACGACACGGGCGCTGAACACCAGGGTGCGGGTCTCCCCCACCGCCAGCGTGCCGATCGTCCACACCCCGCGGCGGGCGTCGAACGCCGGGCTGCCCGCACTGACGACCTGCACGGTCGCCTCGGGACCCGACGGATCCGACGGGTCCTGCACGCCGCGTCCCGGCAGGTCGTCGGTCACCGTGACGCCGGTGGCCGCGGACGGCCCGTCGTTGCGCGCCGTGACGGTCCAGGTGATCGTCTCCCCGACCGGCACGTCGTCGCGGTCGGCGGTCTTGGTCACCGACAGCGCCGCCTGCCGCCCGATGGCGTCGGACGTCGAGGCCTCGTTGTCCCCGAAGGCCGGGTCCGGGGTGGACGAGGTCACCGTGGCGCCGTTGGCCAGCCTCGTCGCCCCGGGGCCCGAGTCGACGGCCGCGGTGATCCGCACGGTCCGCTCCTGCCCGGCGGGCAGGTCGGCCAGCGGACAGCGCACGACACCGGCGGTGACGTCACAGCCGTCGTCGCCACCGGAGCCACCCGACCCCAGGTCCGTCCGGACCGCGCTCACCCCGGCCGGCAGCCGGTCGGTCAGCACCGGCGCCACCGCGGGGGCGGGGCCGGCGTTGCGCACGGTCAGCTCCCACGTGACGTCGGTGCCCGCGACGACCGGAGTCACCGCGCGCTTCGCCAGCGTCAGGTCCGACCGTCCGTCCAGCGCGACGGTCGTCGACCCGGCGTTGTTCGAGGGGTCCGGGTCGGCGGAGCCCGCCGCGCCGGCCGCGACGCCGAGCACCGGCGCCGCGGTGGCGTTCGGGGCGAGGGAGCCGCGCACGGTCAGCGGGACCGACACGCCCGGCGCGAGGCCACCCAGGTCGCACGTCACCCGCCCGTTGTCCACCGGCCCGCACGTCACCCCGGCGGGCGCCTGGACCGAGACGTCGGTGAGCCCGGCAGGCACGACCAGGTCGACGTACGCCCCGACCGCCGCCGACGGGCCCGCGTTGGCCACGGTCGTCGTCCACGACGCCTGCTGCCCGGGCGCCGCGGAGGGCGTGTCCGCCACCGTCGTGACGCCCAGGTCCGCCACCGGAGCCGTCGCCCCGGCCTGCGTGGTGGTGTTGTCGGTGAGGTCGGGGTCGGGCGTCGACGACGTCACCGTGGCGGTGTTCGTGACGGTGTCCGGCGCGGCGGCCGGGTCCACCGTCACGGGGACCTGGATCGTCACGGTCGCCCCGGGCGCGAGGTCACCCAGCGCGCAGCGGGCGAGGTCGCCCTCGAGCGTGCAGGTCCCGGCCGTGGTGATCGGCTGCTTGCCGCGCAGCCCGGCCGGGAGCCGGTCGGCGACCGCCACGTCGCTCGCCGTGGACGGCCCGCCGTTGGTCACCGTCAGCGTGTAGACGGCGGCCCGGCCCGGCACCAGCGGCGACGGCGAGACCACGCTCGTGATCGCCAGCCCCGCCGAGCGCACGATCGTCGTCGTGGTCGACGCCGTCGTGTCCCCGGGCGTCGGGTCCGGCGTCGAGGAGCTCACCGCCACGGTCGCCGGGCTCGCGCCCGTCGTGCCGGAGGGGTCGGCGGTCGCCGCGACCTCGATCGTCGGCGTGACGCCGGGGGCGACGTCGCCCAGGCGGCAGACCAGCGTGCCGGCCTCGACCTCGCAGGTGCCCTGCGACGGGCGCGCGGCGGTGATGAGCACGCCGGGCGGGTTCGGCAGGCTGACCACCACGTCGTCCGCCGTCGACGGGCCCCGCGTGGCCACCGACACCTGGTAGGCGAACGGGGTGCCCGCGGTCACCGGCCCGCTCGGGCCGACGATCGCCGTGGCCAGGTCGGCCGAGCCCGTCACCGGCGTCGCGAGGACGCTGCGGTTGTCGTCGGTGACCGGATCGGGGGTCGGCGAGGCCGCCGCGACGGTGTTCTCCACCTGCCCCGTCGTGCCAGGGGCGAGGGTGCCGGTGAGCACCAGCTCCACGGCGTTCTCCGCGCCGGGCGCGAGCGCCGGGATCGTGCAGCGCGCACCGGCGCACGTGACCCCGGCGGGCCCGCGGAACGTCACGTCCGTGACCCCCGCCGGCACGGTGTCGTCGACGACCACGCCGGTCGCGGCCGACGGCCCGGTGTTGGTCACCCGCACGGTCCACGTGACGGGACCGCCGGCGACCAGCGGGTCCGGCGCGACGGTCTGGGCGACCGCGATGTCGGCGCCCGGCACGGCCGTCCCGCCCGTGGTCCCCGTGTTGTTGCCGGGGTCGGGATCGGGCGTGGACGAGGTGGCCGCGGCGGAGGCCGCGACCGGGCCGGTCGCCGTGGACGGCAGCTGCCCGGTCACCGTGACGGTGATCGCCCCGTCGGGCCCGGGTCGCAGGTCGCCGACGGCGCAGGTCAGAGCGGCCTGGTCGCAGACGACCCCCGGCGGGGCGACGATCGCGACGCCGCCGAGCCCGGCGGGCAGGCCGAGGCGCAGCGCGACGTCGCGGGCCGTCGAGGGCCCGTCGTTGCGCAGCCCGACCGTGTAGGTCACGGCCCCGGGCACCGGGGCGGTCGGCCCGGCCACCGAGACCGCGACGTCGGCCGAGGTCGACACGGCCGTCGAGACCGTGGCGCGGCGGTCGTCGGGCGCGCCCGGAGCCTCCGGCGTCGGCGACTGCAGCGACGCCGTCGACGTGATCGTCCCGGCGGCGTCGGCCGTCAGCGTGCCGGCGGCCGTGACGACCACCCGCACCGCGGAGCCCGGCCCGACCGCACCCAACCGGCAGGTCAGCGTCTGCCCGGCGACGGTGCAGGTGCCCTGGGACGTGCTGACCGCGACCCCCTCGAGCCCGGCGGGCAGTTCCTGGGTGACCACGACGTCGTCCGCGAGCGACGGGCCGTTGTCGACGACGGTCGCCGTGTACTGCACCGGCTGCCCGGCGACGGCCGTGGCGGGGCCGCTCAGGGCGAGGGCGAGATCCGCCTGCGGGGCGACGGCGACGTCGAGGGTGACGGAGCCGTCGGCCGGGTCCGGGTCGGGCACGCCCGAGGTGACCTGCGCGCTCAGCGGGACCGACGGCCCGGCGAGGCCGGCGCCGACGGCGAGCGGGAGCTCGATCGGCAGCGACGCGCCCGGGGCCAGCGCCGGCACGTCACAGGAGACCGTGCGGCCCACGACGCGGCAGGCCACGCCGTTCACCGTCGGCGGCGCCGCGAGGTCGACGCCGTCGGGCAGCGTCACGGTGACCGTGCCGCCCGCGCTCGAGGGCCCGCCGTTGGCGACGGTGACCGTCGCCGCCGCCGGGCGCCCCGGCACCAGCGGTGTGGGCTCGACCACGGCGGCGACGCGCAGGTCGGCGCTCGCCCGCACGTCCGTCGTCGCCGGGGCGGTGTTGTTGCGCAGGTCGGGGTCGCTCGACGCGGTCGACACGCTCGCGGCGTAGGTCCGAGGGCCGGGTTCGGCGGCCGGGTCGACCCGGCCGGTCACCGTCGCGTCGATCCGCGTCCCGGCCGGGACGGTGCCCAGCGGGCAGACGAGCTGCGCGCCCGACACAGCGCACGTCCCCGGCGGGACCCCTGGGCCGGACACCGTGAGGTCGGTGAACCCGGACGGCACGTCGACGCGGACCACCGTCTCGCGGGCGTCGGACGGCCCGCCGTTGGTCACCGTGAGCGGGAGGGACACCGGCTGCCCCGCGACGACGTCGACCGGCGGCGCGAGGGTCACCGCCACGTCGGCGGTGTCGCCCACCGTCGACGACGCGGTGGCCTGGTTGTCGCTCGTGTCGGCGTCCGGTGTCGGGCTCGTCGCCGTGGCGGTGACCGCGACCGTCGTCGCGTCGGAGCGCAGCGTGCCGCGCAGCGACACCCGCACGGTCGTGCCGGCGGGCACCGCCCCCAGCTCGCAGCGCACCAGCGTCCCGGCCAGCGTGCAGCTGCCCTGGGACGTGGTCACCGAGCCGCTGTCGGGGACGATGTCCGCCGGCACCGTCAGCTCGACCACCGCGGCGTCCGCGGTCGACGGCCCGGCGTTGGTGACGTCGGCGTCGATGTCCACCGGGGTGCCGGCCGTCGGCGACGGCGAGGTCACCGCGGTGGCGACCCGCAGGTCGCTGATCGGGGTCACCGGCGTCGTGACCGTCGCGGCGTCGTCCGCCGGGGTCGGGTCCGGCGTCGACGACGAGGCCGTCGCGGTGTGGGTGAGCGGCCCGCCGGCGTACGCCGGGTCGAGCACGCCGGTCACGGTGACGACGGCGGTCGCGCCGGGCGCGAGGTCACCGAGCCCGCACGTGGCCGTGGACCCGTCGACGGTGCACGGGCCCGCGCTGCTCGTGGCGACCACGCCGGTGAGCCCGTCGGGCACGGCGTCGGCGAGCGACGCGGCGAGCGCGGTCGAGGGTCCCTGGTTGCGGATCGTCGTGGTCCAGGTGACCGGACGGCCCGGCACCCCCGGGTCGGGCGCGACGACCGTGCTCACGCCCAGGTCGGCGGCGGCCGCCTGCGGGGTGGTGGTGGTCGCGGTGTCGTCGGCCGGGTCGGGGTCCGGGGTCCCGGTGGCGACCGACGCGGTCAGCGTCGCCTCGGGGTCGGTCGAGGCGGGGTCGACGACGCCGTCGATCCGGATGGCCACCGGGGCGCCGGGGGCGACCGTGCCCAGCGGGCACGTCACCGTGCCGCCGCCGATGTCGCACGTGCGCCCGTCGACGGTCGCGGTGACCTTCGTCAGCGACGGCGGCAGGGTCACGGTCGCGACGACGCCGCCCGCGGTCGACGGGCCGGCGTTCGCGACCGTCACGGTCCACGTCGCGGGGGCGCCGGCGGTGAGGGCGGGCGGCGGTGCCACGGTGACGCCGACGCCGGCGCGCGGACCGGTCGCGCCCTGCCCGCTCGCGGCGTTGTTCGCGGTGTCGGGGTCGGGCGTGCCCGAGCGCACCGCGGCGTCGTCGGCGAGCGTGGGCGCGAGGACGTCCGGGGCGAGGCCGCCCTCGATGGTCACCGTCGCGCCGTCGCCGGGCCCGAGGTCGCCGAGCGGGCACTCGACGCGCTGCCCGCTGACGGTGCACGGGCGCCCGTCGAGGCTCGCCGCGGTGATCGCGACGCCGTCGGGGAGGGTGTCGGTGACGACGACCCCGCGGGCCGTCGAGGGGCCGAGGTTGTCGGCGCGCAGCGTCCAGGTCGCCCGGCCGCCGGGCACGAGCGGGTCGGGCGCCACGCTGCTGGTGATCCGCAGGTCGGCGCTGGTGCCGGTGGCGGTGGCGCTCTCCGCGGTGTCGTTCGCCGCCACGGGGTCGGTCGCGGTCGTCGCGACCGTGGCCCGGGTGGACACCTCGCCCGTGGTCAGGCCGGGGTCGACCGTGCCGATGACGGTGACGACGGTGGTCGCGCCGGCGGCGAGGTCGGCGAGCGTGCAGTCGACGCCCGTGCTCCCGGCGTCGGCCGCGGGCCGGCAGGTGCCGGCCCCGGCGGCGAGCTCGGCGCCGGTGATCCGCACACCGGCAGGCGAGCGGTCGGCGAGCGTCACGCCGGTGGCGCGCGACGGGCCGTTGTTCGCCACCGTGACCTGCCAGCGGACCTCCTGGCCCGCGGACGGGGTCCCGGCGACCCCGGTGACGGCCACGGCGAGGTCGGCCTGGGCCGTCACGGGCGTCGTGGCCGTGGCGGCGTCGTTCGCGGCGTCCGGGTCGGACAGGCGGCTGCCGGACGTGCCGCTCGTCGTCAGCGGCGTCCCGACGGCGTCGGCGGGGATCGTCACGGTGATGTCGACGCTCGCCGACTGCCCGACCGCGAGCGTGCCGTAGGTGCAGGAGACCTGGCCCTGCCCCGGGGTGCACGACCCGGTCGTGGGCGTCGCGGAGACCAGGGTCGTGCCCGCGGGCAGGCGGCTCGTCGCCCCGACCCCGGGGGCCACGGCGGGCCCGTTGTTGGTGGTGGTCAGGCGGTAGGTCACGGGCTTCCCGGCCACCGGCGGGCCACCGGTCAGGGCGACCGTCGTCGCGATGTCGGCCCGCGCGGTGACGGGCTGGGACACCGACGCGGTGTCGTTCGCCGCGACCGGGTCCGGCGTCGACGAGCCGACGGCGGTGGACACCCCGAGCGGACCGGTCTGCGCGGGGTCGAGGCCGAGGGTGAACTGCACGGTGGAGACCGCGCCGGGGGCGAGGCGCCCGAGCGCGCAGGCGATCTCGCCGCTCGCGACCGTGCACGTGCCGGTGCTGGCGGTCGCGGAGGTCACGGTGGTGCCGGCCGGGACCGGGGTCCGCGACACGGCGCCCACGGCGTCGGACGGGCCGTTGTTCACCACCGACGCCACGTAGCCCGCGGGCTGACCGGCCTCGGCGGTGTCGCGCTGCGGCGTGAGGGTGACGGCGAGGTCGGCGGCCGTGGTGACGGTCGTGGTGGTGCTCGCCGCGCGGTCGGCCGGGGTCGGGTCTGCGGTGGGCGACCCGACGCTCGCGGTCGCCGCGACCGGCCCGGCGGGGCGATCGGGCGGCACCAGCGCCTTGACGATCACCGGCACCGTGGTGCCGGCCGCGACGGTCCCGAGGGTGCAGCTCACCGCGCCCCCGTCGGCGGTGCACGTGGTGCCCGGCGGCGAGGAGATCCCGTTCGGGGCCACGGTGAACCCGGCGGGCAGCGGCATCGTGAAGGTCACGCCGGTGGCGTCGGACGGGCCGTTGTTCGTGACCAGCGCGGTGTAGGTCTCCGCGGTGCCGGCGCGGACGGGCTCGGGGTCACCGACCAGCGCGAGGCGCAGGTCGGCGGCGGTGGTCACCGGCAGCGTCGAGGCCGACGGGTTGTTCGCCGGCTGCGGGTCGGTCAGCGGCGACGCCGCCGTCGCCTGCAGCGTCAGGGGGCCGGCGGCGTTCGCGGCCACGTCCACGGTGAGGGTCGTCGTGGCGGCCGAGCCCGCGGGCAGCGCGTCGTGGGTGCACTGCACCTGCTGGCCGCTGACGGTGCAGCGGCCCACCGAGGGCGAGACGGCGACCGGGGTCGTGCCGGCCGGCAGCGTGACCGTCGAGGTGACCCCGCCGGCGTCCGACGGGCCGTTGTTGGTCGTCGTGACGCGATAGGTCGCGCGCGACCCGGCGACGAGCGCGCCGTTGCTCAGCGAGCCGGGGTCGGCGGCGATCGCGGTGGCCAGGTCCGCCGCCCCGGTGACCTGGACGGTCACGGTCGCCCGCGCGTCGGCCGGGCTGGGGTCGGGGACCGGCGAGGTGGCGGTGATGGCGAGGGTGACCGGGCCCGGCGGCGTGTCGGCGTCGGCGCGGGCCACGAGCACCACGTCGGCGGCGGCGCCGGGCGCGAGCGTGCCGACCGGGCAGGTGACGCGTGAGGCGGTGACGGTGCAGGCGGCCCCGTTCACGGTGGCCGAGACCGGGGTGAGTCCGTCGGGCAGGTCGTCGACGACGAGCACGGTCCCGGCGTCCGACGGGCCCCTGTTCGTGACCCGGACCGTGTAGGTCCCCGGGTCGCCCCCGGCGACGGTGGTGGTCGGCGCGGAGACCACCACGGCCGTGAGGTCGGCCCGCGTCACGACCGTCGTGGCGGCCGACGCCGCGTTGTTCGACGGGCTGGGGTCGGGCAGCGCGCTCGAGGCGACCGTCGCCGCGTCGGTCAGCGGCCCGGCCGCGCGGGAGGCGTCGACACGGACCCGCACGGTCACCGTGGCCGTGGCGTTCGGGGCGAGGTCGCCGACGCCGCAGGTCGCCTGCCGGCCGGACACCGAGCAGGTGCCGCCGGTCGCGCCGAGCACCGTGACACCGGCCGGCAACGTGTCCGCCAGCGTCACGCTCAGCGCGGTCGACGGCCCGTTGTTGCGCGCGGTGAGGGTGAACGCGGCCTCCGTGCCGGCGACGACGGAGGGCTGGTCGACGGCGGAGGTGACGGCGAGGTCGGCGGAGGCGTCGACGCCGAGCGTCGCCACGGCGGCGTCGTTGCCCGGCACCGGGTCGCTGCTCTGGCTCGTGATGCGGGCCGTCACGGTCGCCGCGCCGGGCGGGCGGGTGGGCGCCACCTGGGCGGTCACGGTGATCGGGACGTCCTGGTTGACCGCGAGCGTGCCGATCGCACACGACACCGCCTGCCCGGCGATCGTGCAGGTGCCGCCCGGGAAGGTGGCCGACTGCGGGACGACGCCGTCGGGCAGCGTGGACGTGACGACGGTCGCGGCCGCGTCCGACGGGCCGGCGTTGCGGGCGTCGACGACGTAGGAGGTCGACGTGCCGGCGGTGGCGGTCCCGTTGCCGGTCAGCGTGACCGACAGGTCCGAGACCCGGTTCACCGTGCTGGTCACCGAGCTCGCGTTGTTGGTGGTGCTCGACTCCGGTGTCGTGGTCGCGGCACGGGCGCTGGCCACCTGCTGGCCCGCGGGCAGCGAGGCCGGGGCGTCGGCGACGGCCGTGATCTGCGTGCTGGCGCCGGCGGGGATCGTCCCGAGCTGGCACCCGGGCGGGTTGGAGGTCAGCGAGCACGTCCCGGAGGTGGTGTCGACGTCCACCGGGATCAGGCGGGTCAGGGTCGTGTCGGTGAGGGTGACCTCGCGGGCGTCGGACGGCCCGTCGTTGGTCACGGTGACCGTGTAGGTCACCCGGCCACCGGCGGCGATCGTCGCCGGGCCGGACGCGGCGACGCGGATGTCGGCGAGCTGGGCCAGCGGGACCGTGGCGGTCGCCGTGTTGTTGGTCGCGACCGCGTCGGGGGTCGCCGAGGAGACCGTGGTCGTGCTGCCCAGCGTCGCGGTGGTGGTGCTGGAGACGACCCCGACGACGATGCTCGCGGCGGCCGAGGCGCCCGGCGCGAGCGCCGCGGAGAGGGTGCACGTCACCGTGCCGCCGGCGAGGGCGCAGGTGCCGCCCGGGACGGCCCCGGAGACGAACGTCGTCCCGGCCGGCAGCGGGGTGGACAGCACGACGTTCTCGGCGGTCGACGGCCCGTTGTTGGTGATCGTGCTGGTCAGGGTGGCGTTGCGCCCGGCCGTCACCGCGGTGCCGGCGGTCGGGGTGATCGCGGTGGTGACGCCGAGGTCGGCGTTGCGGCTGACCTGGGTGGCGGCCGTGGCGACGTTGTTGGTGCTGACGTCGTCGGCGGTGTCCGAGGAGACCCGCACCGAGTTCGTCACCGCCCCCGACGCCGCGCCGGGGGCGACCTGGACGGTGATCGGCACCGTGAGCGCGGCGTTCACGCCCAGCGCGCCGCCGGCGCACGTGACGGTCTGGCCCGCGGCCGAGCACGTCGTGCCGGCCGGCGCCGCGGCCGAGCGGTAGGTGACCCCGGCGGGCAGCGTGTCGACCAGGGTCGTCGTGCCGGTGGGGTTCGGCCCGTTGTTGGTGGCCCCGATGGTGTAGGTGACGGTGCCGCCGGCGGCCTGGGAGCCCGGGTTGCCGGTCTTCGTGGCCTGGAGGTCCGCGAGCGCGCTGACCGGCGTCGTGACCGTGGTGCCCGCGTAGGTGTAGTTCCGGTTGATCGTGCGGGCCTTGTAGTCGAGCAGCGGCGTGTTGGCCGGTGACGTGCCGGCCGCCGCCCGGTCGAGCGTCACGCGGAACTTGAAGGTCGCCGTCGCGCCGGGCGAGACCGTGCCGCCCGCGGTGGGCGAGGACCCCGTCCCTATCCGCATCCGGACGGTTCTGTCCCCGGAGGTGTAGTCGCCGACGTCGTCGCCCGCGGCGTCGGTGGTCGCGAGGGTGCCGGTCTGGCCCGGGTTCGCGGTGCGCACGAGGCTGCCCGGCACGTAGGTCTCGTTCGCCGGCAGGACGTCCCGGACGAGCGCGTTGTCCGCCGAGTCCAGCCCGGTGTTGGTCATCGAGACCGTGTACTCGAGGGTGTCGCCGGGCTGGGCCGGGCTGTTGCCGTTGACGTCGACGGCGGTCTTGCTGACCCCGGTGAACGACGGCGTGAACAGGTCGATCTGCGAGGTGACGATGCCCGGGTAGTAGTAATCGCCCGTGGTCGTCAGGCGCAGCGACGTCGACGTCGCGCCGTTGGGGATGACGTTGTTCGCCGAGACCCGCCCGACGTCGACACCGAAGTTGTTCGGGTAGCCCGGTGATCGCCCGGACAGATCCGTCCCCGAGTCACTGATCTTCGAGTCGAAGAAGTTGTTGGTGGCGCGGGTGTCGTCGGAGAGCGTCGTGCCGTTCAGCGACATCGCGTCGCCGGTGGTGCCCTGGTCGCCCTCCCAGGCGACGAGGCCGACCGAGGCGTTGACGTTGCCGGTGGTCGGGGTGAGGAAGCCCGAGATCGGGATGTCGACCGTGGAGTTGGCCGTCGAGGTCGTGGTGACGTCGGCGAAGCCCTCGAAGACGGTCAGGTTGCGCAGCGGCAGCGACGAGTTCCGGTAGGCCACCACCAGCGACCAGCCCGCGTACCGGTCCTGGCCGGTGCCGCCCACGATGTCGCCGACGGAGTAGACGCCGTTGCCGGCGGCCTTCACGGTGTCGGTGACGTCGAGCGAACCCTGGTAGGGCGCCCCGTCCGTCGCGGTCGGGGTCGTCGCCGAGAAGCCCTTCGTCGAGCCGGTCAGCGAGCTGTAGGCGCTCTGCCCCGGTGCCTTGAGCTTGACCGTCGCGGTGTTGCCGGCGGCCGCCGTCCCGCCGCTGCCCGCCGTGGTCCGCGCGCCCCACACGAGACGGGCGTAGAGCACCTCGGACCCGGCGGGCATGGCGAGCGTGCTCGTGGAGGAGTTCGCGGTCGCGGAGTCGCCGTCGGTGTCGACGAACTGCATCCCGTAGGTGTTGTTGTTCAGCGCGGTGCCGCTGGCGGTGCCGGCACGCGCCGCGGTGCAGCCGCTGGCGCTCGCCGGACAGTCCATGGAGCTGTTGCCGACCAGGGCGATCGCGCCGTTCTGCTCGGTGCTGTAGACGGCGTTGAACGGGCTCTGCACCGCCGCCTCGGCCGGCGGCGCGGCCGCGGGCAGCAGCGCGGGGATCGACACCCCCGCGCACGCGGTGGCGACCACCAGCACCAACCGCAGGACCACACCCGCCGACCGCCGCACACTGCCCCCCGCACCCCGCCGGACCTGACACGGTCCGTGACGTCTTGTTGCGGTGAGTGACGTTAGGAGGGCTGAGTGAGTGACAGACACTCACGTCACCGATCCGGGTGGCATATCCGCGCCGAGAAATCGTGGACACACGACGAACGGTCGACCGACGATCGAGTGGGCGTGTCGCGGTTGACGGCGACCGTTCACCGGGCCCGGCGTGTCGCGCGGAGTGTCGTTCGTCCGGGCTGTCGCTTGTTCGTGGGTCGTGGCGGCCGGCGTGGTGCAAGCCTGGCGTCCACGCTGACGTTCGATGACAGGAAAGGCCCCACGATCACTCGTAGGCTCGGCGCCATGACGACGGCGCTGATCGTGGTGGACGTGCAGCTCGACTTCTGCGAGGGCGGCTCGATGGGCGTCGACGGCGGGGCGGCGACCGCGTCGGCGATCAGCGCGTATCTCGGGACGTCGGTCGACCGGTACGCCCACGTCGTCGGGAGCCGGGACTACCACGAAGACCCGGGCGACCACTTCTCCTCGACGCCCGACTTCGTCGACACCTGGCCGCCGCACTGCCGTCTCGGGCACCCGGGCGCAGCGTTCCACCCCGGCCTCGACGTGAAGCACCTCGAGGAGGTGTTCACCAAGGGTCGGTTCGAGGCCGCCTACTCGGCGTTCGAGGGCCGGGCCACGGATGGGCAGCTGCTGGCCCCGTGGCTGCGGGACCGCGGTGTCGACGCCGTCGAGATCGTCGGGATCGCCACCGACCACTGCGTGCGCGCCACGGCGCTCGACGGGGCGCGCGAGGGCTTCGCCACGACCGTGCTCCTCGACCTCACCGCCGGCGTCCTGCCCGAGACGACCGCCCGCGCGCAGGCCGAGATGGCGGGCGCGGGCGTCATGCTGACCGGGACGCCGCGCTGAGCCGCGTCGGCGAGGGAACCGTGGGGGCTTCTCCGTAGTCTGAACCGTCGTGGGAGACACGATCACCGGGCCGCCCCCGGTGGCGGAGCTGCTCGCGGCGGCGGTCTCGGCGCTGGGCGGCAGCGAGCGCGAGGGACAGCAGGACATGGCCGCCGCGGTCGAGCGCGCGCTGCGCACGGGCGAGCACCTCGCGGTCCAGGCGGGCACCGGCACGGGCAAGTCGCTGGCCTATCTGGTGCCAGCGGTGCGGCACGCGCTCTCCGGCGAGCAGGCGGTGATCGTCGCGACGGCCACGATCGCGCTGCAGACCCAGCTCGTCGACCGCGACCTGCCGCGGCTGGCGAAGGCCCTCGAGCCGGTGCTGGGTCGCGCGCCGTCGTTCGCGATCCTCAAGGGCCGCGCCAACTACCTGTGCCGCCACAAGATCGAGTCGAGCGCGCAGGCCGAGGACCCCGTCGACGAGCAGCTGTTCGACCCGTTCCAGGTCTCGGCGCTCGGCCGCCAGGTCACGCGCCTGCACGAGTGGGCCGAGCAGACGAGCACCGGCGACCGCGACGAGCTCGTCCCCGGCGTCACCGACCGCGCGTGGCGGCAAGTATCGGTCAGCGCCCGCGAGTGCCTCGGCGCCGCGCGGTGCCCCGTCGCCGAGGACTGCTTCTCCGAGCACGCCCGCCACGCCGCCGGCGCCGCCGACATCGTCGTCACCAACCACGCCATGCTCGCCATCGACGCCATCGAGGGCCGCGCGGTGTTGCCGGACCACGACGTCGTCGTCGTCGACGAGGCCCACAACCTCGTCGACCGCGTGACGTCGGTGGCCACCGGCGAGCTGACCGCCGCGACGGTCACCGCCGCCGCCCGGCGCTGCGGCAAGCTCGTCGACCAGGCACTGTCCGACGCCCTGCTCGACGCCGGCGAGGGCCTCGACACGGTGCTCGAGGACGCCGTCCCCGGGCGCTGGGAGCGGATGCCCGAGGGCGTCGGGCGGATGCTGTCGTCGATCCGCGACGCGTCCTGGTCGTGCCGCCAGGCGCTGGGTCCCGATCGCGAGAAGGGCCGTGACGACGAGGCGACGAACCGCAAGTTCGCGCTGGCGCTCGTCGAGGAGGTGCACGACGTCGCCGGGCGCCTGCTGACCGCGTTCGACCGCGAGGACCCGGCGACGCGGCCGGACGTCGTGTGGCTGGCGGTGACCGAACGGAACTCGACGACGACGCGCACGCTGGCGGTCGCCCCGCTCTCGGTGGCCGGGCTCCTGGCGTCGCGGCTCTTCGGGCACTCCACGGTGGTGCTGACGTCGGCGACGCTCGCGCTCGGGGGCTCGTTCGACGCCCTCGCCCGGCAGTGGGGGCTGCCCGTCGGGGGCACCGAGCCGGCTCCTCCCGACGACGGGTCCGGCCACGGCAACGACCCCGCGACCAACCTCGTCTGGCACGGCCTCGACGTCGGTTCGCCGTTCGCGCACGGCAAGGCCGGCATCCTCTACGTCGCCCGCCACCTGCCCCCGCCCGGGCGCGACGGGCTCTCCCCCGCGATGCTCGACGAGATCGAGGGCCTGGTGCGGGCCGCGGGCGGACGGGCGCTCGGGCTGTTCTCGTCGATGCGCGCAGCGAAGCAGGCCGCCGAGGACCTGCGCGGCCGGTGGGACGGCACGGTGCTCTGCCAGGGCGACGACAGCACCGGGACGCTGGTGACGAAGTTCGCCGCCGACGTGGAGAGCGTGCTGTTCGGGACGCTGTCGCTGTGGCAGGGCGTCGACGTGCCGGGCGAGTCGCTGTCGCTCGTCATGATCGACCGCATCCCGTTCCCGCGTCCCGACGACCCGCTGGTCTCCGCCCGTCAGCGCGCCGTCGACGCGCGGGGCGGCAACGGGTTCCTCACGGTGTCGGCGACCCACGCCGCACTGCTGCTCGCCCAGGGCGCGGGACGGCTGCTGCGCGGGACGGGCGACCGCGGCGTCGTCGCCCTGCTCGATTCGCGCGTCGCCACCAAGCAGTACGGGGGGTTCCTGCGCGGTTCCCTGCCGCCGTTCTGGTCGACGCAGGACCCGGCGGTCGTGCGCGGGGCGCTGGAGCGGCTGCGGGACGCCTGATCAGCCCGTCCGGAACACCGGCCGGCCGATCTCGGTGCGCCACCGCGTCGGGTCGTCGGTGTCGCGGGGTCCGACGAGGTAGGTCTCCTGCACGGGCCCGTCGACGCCCACCGCGTTCTCGACGAGGTGGGCGCCGAGCTCGCCGTAGGTGACGTCGATGTCGTGGTGGGCGCCGACGTGCACGGCGACCGCGAGCTCGCGGGCGGGGATCGCGTACGGCCGGACGGCGCCCGTCTCGGGCGGGTCGGCGTCGGGGACGTAGACCACGGCACGGCCCCGGCCGCCGGTGAACAGGGCGTCGTCGTAGAGCCCGCCGGGCGGGCCCGACGGCACGAGGCCCGCCGCGTCGAGCTCGGCCATCGCCTCGCCGTACCAGGCGACCACCTGCGTGCTCTCGACGTCCGCGACGACCGCGGCGACGAGCCGGTCCGGCTCGGCGCGACGGGTGATCGGCGTGGGCGGGCGCTCGGGATCGAGGAGCCTGCGCAGGGCGCCGACCGCGTCGCGCGTGGCGGCGAGCTGGTCCTCCAGCCGGCGCAGGTGACCGGCGAGCAGGGTGTGTCGGGCCTCGACGTCGGTCGTGCCGACCAGCGCGGCGACCTCGGCCACCGGCAGGTCGAGCGCGCGGAACCGGCTGATCACCTGGGCCGTCGCGACCTGGTCGGTGCCGTAGTACCGGTAGCCGGTGTGCGGGTCGACCGCCTCGGGCGTCAGCAGACCCGCGTCGTGGTAGCGGCGCAGCGTCCGCACGGACAGGTGGGTCACCCGCGAGAACTCGCCGATGGTCATGCGCCCGGTCACGGAGTCCAGCCTGGACCCTCTCCCGGGGAGAGGGTCCACGGTCGGGCCATGGACATCATCGAGCGCTACTTCACCCTCGCCGCCACCGACGACGTCGACGCCTTCGTCGCGCAGTTCGCTCCCGGCGCCGTGGTCGTCGACGACGGCCACCCCGTCCCCGACCTGCGCGCCTGGCGCCGCGACGTCCCGGACGTGACCTACACCGTGACGGACGTGGACGGGACGAGCGCCGACGTCACCGTCGCCGGCGACTTCCCCGGCAGCCCCGTCGACCTGCGCTTCGCCTTCGGCGCCGACGGGGACCGCATCACGCGCCTCGACATCGCACCGCGGTGATCGTGGTGGCTTTCCTGACGTTGAACGCCAGCGTGGACGCCAGGCTGACACCACCCCGTGCCTCGCCCGCCCCGGCTCACCACAGGCGCCCGAGGAGGGCGTCGGCGAGGCGGGCGGGGGCGTCGGGGGCCCGGCGGAGGAAGAGCTCGGGCTCGATCAGTTCGAGCTCCATGACCACCGGTTCGCCGTCGAGGCGCACGAGGTCGACGCGCGCCGCGGCGAGGTCCGCGGCGGGCGCGCGGGCCAGGGCCGCCTCGGCGACCTCGACCTCGCGGGTCGTCGGGGTGTGGTCGGCGAGCGCGCCGCCGTACTTCTCGTGCACCAGGAAGCCGCCGGCGGCGGGGAGCTTGCGCACGGCGTGGGACCACGTGTCGCCGAGGCGGATCAGCGACACCTCGCCGTCGCGCCCGATGCTCTCGACCGCCGGCTGCACGAGCACGTCGCCGGCGGCGAGGAGCCCCGCGACGGTGTCGTGCAGATCCTCGGCGCGCCCCAGGTACGTGCCCCGCCCGCCCGCGGAGACGGCGGGCTTGACGACGACGGTGCCGCGCAGCTCCGGCGGGCGGGTGCCGGCGTCCAGCAGCGTCGTCGGCACCGTCGGGACGCCCGCCTCCGCGAGCTCCACCAGGTACCGCTTGTGGCTGTTCCACTCCAGGACGGCGCGGGGGTTCACGAGGCGGGTGGCCGCGTCGACCCGCGCCGCCCAGGCCAGGAAGGCGTCGCGGCGCTCGGTGTAGTCCCAGGTGGTGCGCACGGCGACGAGGTCGGCGCCGGCCCAGTCGACGGTGTCGTCGTCCCACGGGGCGTCGGCGGCGTCGACGCCGCGCTCGGCGAGCGCCGCGATCAGCGGGCGGGTCTCGGCGTCGGAGCGCTCGCTGCGCACGCGTGAACCCGCGACCACGATCCGGCTCATCGCGCGGCCACGCACGTGACCGTGCCGGGCGCCACCTCGGTGAACCCGGCGTCGCGCACCGGCACGACGCCGTCGGACTCCCAGGCCCGCTCGCCGCTGGGGTCGGCGGCGAGCGCGCCGGTCCACCGCGCCCAGTCGTCCCGGGACGCCGGGCGCACCGCGGCGTCGAGCGCCACGGCCGGCTCGCCCCCCTCCGCGGCGAGCACGGTCGCGAGGATCATGCTCGCGTGCCCGACCTGGGCGGCCGCCTTGCCCACGGTCTGCTCGACCTCCGGGCTCAGCCAGATCACGGGCACGCCCGGGGCCGGCGGGCCCGGCTCGTCGGGCGGGAGGTCGGTGCCGCCGATCTGGAGCCGGCGGACCTCGTGGGGCACGTCGTCGACCGGACCCGGCACCAGCGCGCGCACGAGCTCTCCGGCCGTCACGCCGTCGAACTCCTGCACCGCGCGCCAGTGCGCCGTGCGCGCCCGCCGGGTGAGCTTGCGGATGCGCCCCGCGCCCGCCCACGTCGCCACCGCGTCGTACCAGGGGCCCTCGGGCGCCGCCCGCTCGTCGAGGCACAGCGCGAGCGCCGCGGCGGCCGCGGCCTCGAGCACGGCCGTGCGGGTCGGCGCCTCACGCTCGAGGCGCAGGACGAGCGTCATGGCGCGCACGACGCCGTCCTCCGGCTCGTCGGTCTCCGGCGCGGGAGCGTCCACGAGCCACGGGCACACGCGCGCGGCCAGCGGGGCGAGCGCGGAGAGCGGCCCGGCCGACAGGGTCACAGCGGGACCCGGCGCAGCAGCCCTTCGGCGGCGTCGGCGACCTCGATCTCGTCGCGCGTGATCCCGAGGATGAACAGCACGGCGTCGAGGTAGGGGTACGACAGCGCGGTGTCGGCGGCGGCCGCGACCACCGGCTTGGCGTTGAACGCCACCCCGAGCCCGGCCGCGGCCAGCATGTCGAGGTCGTTGGCGCCGTCGCCCACGGCCACGGTCTGCTCGAGCGGCACCCCGGCCTCGTCGGCGAAACGGCGCAGCGCCTCGGCCTTGCCGGCGCGGTCGACGACCTGCCCGAGCACCCGCCCGGTCAGGCGGCCGTCGACGACCTCGAGGTCGTTGGCCGCGGAGAAGTCGAGTGCCAGGTCCTCGACGAGGCGGTCGATGATCGTGGTGAAGCCGCCGGACACGACGCCGCAGCGGTACCCGAGGCGCTTGAGCGTGCGCACCGTGGTCCGCGCGCCCGGGGTCAGCTCCAGCTCGTCGGCGACGTCGTCGAGGGCGCCCACCGGCAGCCCGGCGAGGGTCCCGACGCGCTGGTGCAGCGACTCCGCGAAGTCGATCTCGCCGCGCATCGCCGCCTCGGTGATCGCGCGGACCTCGTCCTCGGCCCCGGCGCGGCGGGCGAGCATCTCGATGACCTCGCCCTGCACCAGCGTCGAGTCGACGTCGAAGACGATGAGCCGCTTCGTGCGCTGCGCGAGACCCACCCGTTGCACCGCGACGTCGCACTTGGCGCGGCGGGCGGCCGCCGCGAGGGCCTGGCGCAGCGCGGCGTCCGTGGGCGGCTCGTCGGCCGGCATCGAGACCCGCAGCTCGAGTCCCGTCACCGGGTAGTCCGCGATCCGCCGGACGCGGTCGATGTTGACGCGCAGCGCGGCCAGTCCGCGGGCGACCTCGGCGAAGTTCGCCGCCGTGATCGGGCGGCCCAGCACCAGCACGACGTGGGTCGAGAACGGGTGCACCGCCGACGCCTCGCCGCCGGTCTCGACCGTGACCGACAACCCCAGCGACGGCATCGTCAGCTCGAGGGCCGCCTCCAGCCGCGCCGGGTCGCCGGGCAGCGTGACGAGCGCGGACAGCGTGATCCGCCGGTGGATCGTCGCCTGCTGCACGTCCAGCATCGCGGCCTCGTGCTCGGCGAGCACCGCGAACAGGGCGGCGTTGACCCCGGGGAAGTCCGGGCCCGTGACGGTCACGAGGACCGGCACCGCGTCCGGCTCCGCCGACGCCAGCCCGTCCAGGGAGGGCGCCGCGTCCGAGGACAGGAGGTCCTCGGGGTACGGGTCGTCGGGGACGGCCCGGGTCACTTGTTCCGGGGGTCGGAGCCCGGGAGGTGCTCCTGGCCGGTCTGCCCGGCGGCCGCCTCACCGATGCTCTCGTGCCCGCCGCCCACGTGGGCCTCGAGCCGGATGCGTTCGGTGAGGTGCGGGTAGTGCAGCTCGAACGCCGGGCGCTCGGAGCGGATGCGGGGCAGCTCGGTGAAGTTGTGCCGCGGCGGCGGGCAGGAGGTCGCCCACTCCAGCGAGTTGCCGTGGCCCCACGGGTCGTCGACCTCGACCGGCCGGCCGTAGCGCCAGCTGTGGAACGCGTTCCACAGGAACGGCAGCGTCGAGGCCCCGAGGATGAACGCGCCGATCGAGGAGATCGTGTTCAGCGTCGTGAACCCGTCGGTGGCCGCGTAGTCGGCGTAGCGGCGCGGCATGCCCTCGTTGCCCAGCCAGTGCTGCACGAGGAACGTCATGTGGAACCCGATGAAGGTCATCCAGAAGTGGAACTTGCCGATGCGCTCGTCCATCATCCGGCCGGTCATCTTCGGGAACCAGAAGTAGATGCCGGCGTAGGTGGCGAACACGATCGTGCCGAAGAGCACGTAGTGGAAGTGCGCCACCACGAAGTACGAGTCGGACACGTGGAAGTCCAGCGGCGGGCTCGCCAGCAGGACGCCGGTGAGGCCGCCGAAGAGGAAGGTCACCAGGAAGCCGACCGAGAAGAGCATCGGCGTCTCGAAGGTGAGCTGCCCCTTCCACATCGTGCCGATCCAGTTGAAGAACTTGATGCCGGTCGGCACGGCGATGAGGAACGTCGTGAACGAGAAGAACGGCAGCAGCACCGCCCCGGTCGCGTACATGTGGTGGGCCCACACGGCGACCGACAGCGCGCCGATCGACAGCGTCGCGTAGATCAGCGTCTTGTACCCGAAGATCGGCTTGCGGCTGAACACCGGGAAGATCTCGGTGACGATGCCGAAGAACGGCAGCGCGACGATGTAGACCTCGGGGTGCCCGAAGAACCAGAACAGGTGCTGCCAGAGGATCACGCCTCCGGCCTCGGGCGCGAACAGCTGCGCGTCGAGGTGCCGGTCGGCGGCGAGGCCGAGCAGCGCGGCGGTGAGGATCGGGAACGCCAGCAGCACCAGGATCACCGTGACGAGGATGTTCCAGGTGAAGATCGGCATCCGGAACATCGTCATGCCCGGCGCGCGCATGCAGACGATGGTCGTCGCGAAGTTGACGCCGCCGAGGATCGTGCCGAGACCGGAGACGACCAGGCCGACGATCCAGACGTCGGCGCCCAGGCCCGGCGAGTGCACGACGTCGGAGAGCGGCGTGTAGGCGAACCAGCCGAACGCGGCCGCGCCGTCCGGGGTGAAGAACCCGGAGACGACGATGATGCCGCCGAAGAGGAACAGCCAGTAGGAGAAGGCGTTCAGCCGCGGGAACGCGACGTCCGGGGCGCCGATCTGCAGCGGGACGATGTAGTTGGCGAAGCCGAAGAGGATCGGCGTCGCGTACAGCAGCAGCATGATCGTGCCGTGCATGGTGAACAGCTGGTTGTACTGGTCCACCGACAGGATCTGCAGCCCCGGCTGGGCGAGCTCCGCGCGCATGAGCAGCGCCATGAGCCCGCCGACCAGGAAGAACCCGAACGACGTGACCAGGTACAGGATCGCGATGTCCTTGGGGTCCGTCGTCTTGAGCATCCGCCCGATGAACGACCCCCGCTTCGACTCCCGCGCCGGGTACGGCGTGGTCGCGATCGGCTTGGGTGCGACGGCGGTCACGAAGGCCTCCTGCTCACGGTGCGTCTCCTCCACCTCGGCGGCCGTCGGGCCGCTTCTGCGGACGCAGGGATCGTAACCGCCGCGCGGGCCCGGGGCTCGCCGGGTGAGGGCTCAAACGACGATCGGTCGTAGACCAGGCGCGGGGGCGCCCGGAGAGGCCCGCGCGCGCCGTCGGACGAGCCCTGTGTCACACCGCTGACGGGTCGTGCTCCGTCCGTGTGACTCGTCCGGACCCTGACGGCGGAGCCGAGGCGGACATGGGGGACACTCCGCGCACACCCGATCACGAGGAGCCGCATGGCTGTGTCACCCGCCGCCCGGGCGGCGGCACCCGGGCGGGTGGATCTCGATCGCGACGTCCCGGCGCTCCTGCTCAAGCTGGGGCGCTATCCGTTGCACCACGGCGGCCTGGGTGTGGTCCGCAGCCTCGGGCGCGCGGGCGTCGCGGTCCACGCGGTCACCGAGGGGCCCCGCACCCCCGTCGCGGTGTCCCGCCACCTCACCGGCCGCCTGAGCTGGCCGACCACCGGCACCGAGGACCCTGCCGAGCTGGTCGACGGGCTGCTCGGCCTCGCCCGGCGCATCGGGCGGCCCTCCGTGCTGGTGCCGACCGACGACGAGGCCGCCGTGGTCGTCGCCGAGTCCGCCGACGCCCTCGGCGACGCCTTCCTCTTCCCCCGCTGCGACGACCCCGGGCTGCCCCGGCGGCTGGCGAGCAAGCAGGGACTGTTCGAGGTCTGCCGGGCGCACGGCATCCCCACCCCCGACGCGGTCTTCCCCGCGGGCCGGGCCGAGGTCGAGAAGTACGCGGCGAGCGGGCCGTTCCCGGCGGTGGTCAAGAGCCGGGACGCGTTCGGGCGGCGGCGGACGCCGACGGTGCGCAGCAGCACGGTCGTGCGCTCGGGCGCGGAGCTGCGGGCCCTCGCGGCGACGTGGCCGGACGCCCCGGCCGTGATCCTCCAGGAGTACGTGCCGCGGGAGAGCGCCGCCGACTGGTTCTCCCACGCGTGGACCGACCGATCGAGCGGCGGCCGCGGCGTCACCTTCACCGGCGTCAAGGTCCGCTCCTGGCCGCCGCACGCCGGGATGACGACCTACGCGCGCGCGACCTGGAACCCCGAGCTCGCGGCGCTGACCGAGGCGCTGGTCGCGGCGGTCGGCTTCGCCGGCATCGCCGACCTCGACTGGCGCCTCGACCACCGCGACGGCCGCTACAAGCTGCTCGACTTCAACCCGCGCGTCGGGGCCCAGTTCCGCCTGTTCGCCGACGCCGCCGGGGTCGACGTGGTCCGCGCCCAGCACCTGGCCCTCACCGGGCGGGCCGTCCCGCCCGCACCGTTCCCCGAGGGGCGGCGGTTCGTCGTCGACGACCTCGACCTCGCCGCCCGCGTCGCCTACCAGGACGCGGTCCCGCCGACCGTCCCGGGTCCCCGGCACACCGAGCTCGGGTGGTGGGCACTCGACGACCCGCTGCCGTTCCTGTCCCTCGCGGCCGCCCGGCTCGGCCCCGCCGCGCGGCGTCTGCGGACGGCGACCGCCCGGCTGCGCCGCCGGGGCTGGACGGCCTGAGCCGCGACACTTCCGCGACGCTTGATAGCTCTAGTTACACCTGATAACTTCGCGTTCGGCGAGGGGATCGACCATGTGCGGCATCACCGGATGGGTGTCCTTCCACACCGACGGCATGCGGGAGATCTACTCGGGCATCGAGCGGCCCGGCGTCGCGGTCTTCGAGGGCATGCGGGAGCTGCGCCCCGGGCACACGCTGCGCCTCGACCGCGAGCGTGCTGCGCGCCGCCGTCGGCCGCTACCTCCCGGCGTCGATCACGGCCCGCACCAAGAGCCCCTACCCGCGCGGCCAGGACCAGGGCTACGTCGTGAAGGTGCAGGACCAGGTGCGCGAGGCCCTCGACACGGGCGACGCCCGGCTCGGTGAGCTGATCCACCGCGACGGATGGCGATCGAGCGACTGCTCGACTTCCAGATCTGGCTGGACCAGCACGACCCAGTCCTCGACCTGGCCTGAGAGAAGACCTGGTGGAGCTGAGGGGACTCGAACCCCTGACCCTCACACTGCCAGTGTGATGCGCTACCAGCTGCGCCACAGCCCCAACGCGACGCAACGCTACACGCCGGTGGCCGCCGTCCGACGCGGGGGGTGCGGCCCTCGTACGTGAGCGAACTTCCGGGCTATGGCCCCGAAGTTCGCTCACATGGGGTCAGAAATCCCGCCGGCCGTGCTCCTGCTCGAGCACCGCGTCCAGATCCTTCAGGCGGTCCATCGTCGCCACGGCCCGGGCGGTGCGCTGGTTGCCGCGCAGACGGTCCTGGTGGCGGTGCACGAACTGCCAGTAGCCCGCGGTGAAGGGGCACGCCTTCTCCCCCACCCGCACCTTGGGGTCGAAGGCGCAGTCGCCGCAGTGGTCGGACATCTTGTTGATGTAGGCCCCGCCCGAGGCGTACGGCTTCGTCGCGAGCTGCCCGCCGTCGGCGTGCTGGCTCATGCCGACCACGTTGGGCGGCATCACCCAGGCGAAGCCGTCGACGAACGACGTGGTGAACCACTCCGAGAGCGCGCTCGGCCGGTACTCGCGCTGCAGCGCGTGGTTGCCCAGCACCATCAGGCGCGGGATGTGGTGCACCCAGCCGCGGTCGCGCACCCCGTTGAGGGTCGCCGAGAGGCAGGCGGCGGTGACGCCGTCGCCGTCGAGCTCGGTCCACCACGACGGGAGCTTCGTGCGGTGGTCCATCTCGTTGCGGCGGGAGTAGCCCTTCCCGAAGTGCCAGTAGAGGTGCCAGATGTACTCGCGCCAGCCGAGGATCTGGCGCACGAAGCCCTCGACGGAGTTCAGCCGCGCGGTGCCGTCGTGGTACGCCTGCTCGGCGGCGTGCACCGCCTCGAGCGGGTGCAGCACGCCCAGGTTCTGGGGCACCGAGAGCAGCGAGTGCGCCATCCACGGGTCGCCGGCGAGGATCGCGTCCTCGTAGGGCCCGAACGGGTCGAGGCGGTGGTCGATGAACCGCCGCAGGGCCTTCTGCGCCTCGGTCGGCGTCACGGCGAACAGCCGCGGCCCGTCCTCGCCGACGGTCGGCAGGTCCATGTCATCGAGGTCGCGGCGCACCTGCGCGTCGATCTCGTCCTCGGTGGGCCACCAGGGGTCCGGCACGCCCAACGTCTCGGCGTCCTTGGGCGGGGACTCCCGGTTGTCGTGGTCGAGGTTCCACTTCCCGCCGACGGGGCTCTCGCCCTCCATGAGCACGTCGAAGCGACGGCGCTGGTTGCGGTAGAAGTTCTCCATGGTGAACGACTCGCTGTGTCCGGCCTTCGGCGCGTCAGCTCCGCTGCGCTCCGTGCCGCCTGCCGCCCAGGCCTCGAACTCCGCGCGCGGGCGCGCGAACATGGTCGGCGGCAGCACCGCGGCCACGAGTCCGTCCTTGCGCAGGCGGTCGACGAACTCGAGGGCCGTGTGCGACGTGGGCTGGTGCACGACGACCGGGCGCCCGACCTTCTCCAGCGCCTCGCGGTAGGTCTCGGTGCGGTGGTACGTGGCGCGGTCGCCCAGCTCGTCGGCGAGGTGGCGCATGCCGGAGAGCACGAGGTGCAGCTTCTGACGGTGGTAGCGGCGCCGGCGCAGCACGGCCGCGGACTCGACGAGCACGACCTCCCGCTCTGCGTGCTGCGGCAGCGCGTGCACGGCGGGCCCGAGCTGGTCGCCGAACACCCACAGCGGCGCGTCGGGCGGGGCGCCCGCCTCCTCCAGCGCGGCGTCCACGGCCTCGGTGTAGGTGTCCTCGACACCGGCGGGAACGCTGCTGCTCATGCGCGGCGGGTGCCCGCCTCCCCCACGGGCGAACCGCTGCCCGGGCGCGCCCACGCGATCAGAGCGACGAGGGCGACGCCGGCGCTGAGCACGAACGCGACGGGGAACGACGCGCTCTCGGCGAGGGCCCCCGCCGCGATCGGGCCGATGATGGCCCCGACGTCCGCGGCCATCTGGAAGCCCGACAGCGCCGGTCCCCCGCTGCGCCGGGAGCCGACGAGGTCGGCGACGGCCGCACCTTGCGCGGGCTGGAGGAGCCCGGCGCCCGCCCCGGCGACCGCGGAGGCGACGAGCAGGATGACGAGGCCGGCCGTCCCCCCGATCCCCGCGACGGCCAGCGAGGCCGTGCCGACGACGACGAGCGCGAGGCCCGAGATCACCACGGGGCGGCGGCCGCGCCGGTCGGACAGGCCGCTCGTGGCGAGCAGGACCAGCCCGTCGCCGACGGCGAAGACGGTGAGCGCGATGCCCGCCCAGATCGGGGGGCGGCCGAGCGCCACGGCGACGAACAGCGGCACCAGGGCGACGCGCACCCCCTGCACCGCCCACCCCGTCGCGAGGCTCGACACCAGCGCGGACCGGTAGGTCGGCAGGCGCAGCGCGGCGCCGATGGTCAGCGGTGTCGTGCCCGGGTCCGGGGGCTGCACGCCCACCTGCCGCGAGCGGGCCAGCAACGCGCCGACGACGAGCGTCGCGAGCACCAGCGCGAGCGCGTAGACCACGAAGGGGGCGCGCAGGTCGACGGCCACGAGGGCGCCGCCGAACGCCGGGCCGGTGACGCCGCCGAGGAGGAACGCGCCGGTGAACAGCCCGCTCGCCTGCCCGCGGCGTCCCTCCGGGGCGAGGCGGAACATCAGCGAGAACGCGGAGACGGTGAACATCGTCGACCCGATGCCGCCGAGCCCGCGGAAGACGAGCAGCTGGGTGTAGCTCGTCGCGAGCGCGCAGGCGCCGGTGGACGCGGCGACCACGAGCAGGCCGGCGAGGTACATCGTGCGCTCGCCGGTGCGCGCGACGAGCCGCCCGCTCACGGGCGCGAACAGCAGCCGCATCACCGGCAGCGCGCTGACCACCGCCGACGCGGCCGTGACACCGACCCCGAAGCTGCGCGCGAACACCGGCAGCGCCGGCGCGACGATCCCGTAGCCGGCGGCGACGAGGAAGCTGCCCGCGAGCAGCGCCCACACCTCCCACGGCATGGTCGCGGGGGCCGGCGCCTCGTCCTCCGGGCCGCAGGAGGGGTCGCCGGACGCGTGGTCCCGCTGCGGTGCGGCACCCATGGGGGTTCGTCAGGCTCCTCGCGCTCGGGGTCCGGGGGCCACCTCGCAGTCTGCCCCTCCGCGAGGATGCGCGCCGGTGCAGGTTCCGGGGTCGGCGGGTCCGGGGTGGAGCGAGGGACGCCCTGGGTGCGTCCCATGCAGCGAAGGTGACCCTCGCTCCCACGCGGCGCGCGCCGGGCTGTGGAGCGAGGGACGCCCTGACTGCGTCCCACGCAGCGAAGGTGACCCTCGCTCCCACGCGGCGCGCGCCGGGCGCCCGGCGCCGGGCGGCGCAGGGTCAGGGCGCGGCGAGCGTGGCGCCGTTGCGGGCGGCGCCGCGAGGCGTGGTGGTCGTCGTCGGACCGGTGGTCGGATCCGTGGTCGGGCCGGTCGTGGGCTGCGTGGGCTGTGTGGGCGCGGTGGTCGGTGCGGTGGTGGGCACCGTGGGCGGGACGGTCGGCGGCACGGGCGCGACGGTGGGGCCCGGGCGCGTGGTGACGTCGTTCGTGATCGGGCTGCGGGTCGTGGTGTCGCGGACGGGGGTGTCGTCGCCGTCGTCCGAGGACGACGCGGTGTCGTCGGACGACCCGGTCGAGCTCGACGACCCGGCCGGCGGGGCGACCGCCACCGGCGGGCCGGCGGGGCGCTCGGGGGTGGTGAGGCCGGAGACGCCGACCTCCTGCGGCGTGCCCGCGTCCTCGGTGGCCCAGAGCACGAAGCCCGAGGCGGCCGCGAGCGCGATCGCAGCGCCGCCCAGGGCGGCGAACGGCACGCTGCGCCCGACGCGGCGCGCCCGCCGCGACCGGCGACCGCCCCCGTCGCCGACAGCGGTGCCGGCGGCCCCGGCGGCGCCCGCTGGACCCGCGGCCGGGGCGCCCGCCGCCGCGCGCGGCGCGGGGACGGGCGGCGACACGGCCGGGCCGGCGGCGTCGGTCGTCACGGCGTCGGGCGCCGCGTCCGCGCCGCCCCCGGGCACGACGAGCGGGACGATGCCGGTCTGGTCCTCGTCGACGTGGCGCAGCGCCTCCGCGACGTGGGCGAGCGACTCGGCCGCGGTGCGCGCCGCGACCCGCCCGGCCGCCATGTCCGCGAGCTCCTGGTCCAGCGCCGGCGCCCCGGGCACGCGGTGGTCGAGGAGCGTGAGCAGGGCGCGGCCGAGGTCGGCCACGTCGTCGCCGGGGTGCGGCGGGCGCGCGTCCGGCACGGCGGGGTCGGTCGGTGGGGCCGGGCGCAGCGCGGCGGTGAAGCCGGTGAGCCAGGCGTAGGGCGCGCCCGGCGTGCCGCCGAAGACGACGCTCGCGGGGCCGATCCCGCCGTGCACGACGCCGCGGGCGTGGGCGTGGGCGAGCGCGGAGGCGAGCTGGGCGCCGATCTCGGCCAGCGCGAGCGGCGACCAGCCGGCCCGGTCGACCGCGGGATCGAGCGGGCGCCCGGCGACGCTCTGCAGCACCAGGGTGCTCTCCGCGCCCTCGGCGAGGCCGTCGACGTCGAACACCTCGACGAGGTGGGCGTGGTGCAGCCCGGCGAGGCGGCGGACCTGCTCGGTGCGCACCACCAGGTCCTCGCCCCGGACCGGCGGCAGGGTGACCATCGCGACCTCGCGACCGAGGACCGCGTCCAGGCCCCGGGTCGCGGCGTCGACGGCGCCCGGGATCTCACTCTGCGTACCGGACGCTGGGCCGACCGTGGCGGCTCCGTCGCTCGTAGGGATGCCCGTGCCGGGGGTGTCGGGGAACGGCGCGTCGGACTCCGTCGCCACCTCGCATCCCCTCCCCTGGTCGTGCTCCACCGGACGAGTGAGCATCGGGATCACGGTAGCGCCTGAGGTCACGCTCAGTCGACCGGCCCATCGGAGAGAGCCGACCAGCCGAAAGGACGAGAGCCGCCCCCGAAAGTCGAGGGGCCCGGGAGCTGCTGCTCCCGGGCCCCTGGCCCCGCGTGGTGGAGGTGCCGGGAATCGAACCCGGGTCCTCCGATCAGCAATCAGGACTTCTCCGTGCGCAGTCCGCCTCGTCTCTGCTCGGATCCACCGGGCCTGCGGACGGGCCGGTGTGACGATCCCAGTCGCTGTGAGGTGTCCCGCCGGACCCCGCGACCGGGTCCGACGGTGGAGTCACCTAGCTGATGCCGGCGACCGGGGCGGTGACGAACCCGGGCCGACAGACTTCCCTACCCGCTACTTACGCAGCGAGCTGGAAGTCGCGCTGAGAACTCTCGGCGCTTATATCTTTGCGACGGATGGTTAACGAGATCATCGTCGCCTTCCTCGGCACGCTTCTCCTGATGAACCACTCGGAGTCGAAACCAGTCACCCCCTCGGCGCCCGCACTCTGCGGACGGCCACCGATCATAACGCGCGCGGGCGCCCGGTTCATCCCGCCCGGGCGTCAGGCCACGCCGAGCAGCCGCGCCGGCACGTCGTGCAGCACCGAGCGCAGGAACGGGGCGCCGAGCCGGTCGTCGGCGGCCGCCCAGCCCGCGATCGTCGCGAGCTGCTCGACGTAGCCGTAGGGGATGTTGGGGAAGTCGGTGCCCAGCGCCACGCGGTCGGCGACGTCGGCCAGCCGCGCCGGCCAGTCGTGCGGCACGGGCGCGAAGGTCTGCGTGTAGGGCGTGCCCACCATCGTCGTGTCGATGTGGACGTTCGGGAACCGGGCGAGGAGGTCGAGGGTCTTCTCGTACTCGGGCAGCCCGGCGTGCGCGATCACGGCGGTCAGGCGCGGGTGGCGCTCGAGGACCTCGACGAAGACGTCCATCCCCGTCCAGGTCCCCTGGCGCGGGCCGTCGCCGCAGTGCACGATCGCGGGCACCCCGGCCTCCGCGATCAGCCCCCACGCCCGGTCGAGCAGCGGGTCGCGCGGGTCGTAGTCGCCGACCTGGACGTGCACCTTCACCGCCCGCGCCCCGGCCTCGAGGGCCTGGCCGAGGTAGGTCGTCACCGACTCCTCGGGGTAGATCGTCGCGGTCGGCACCGCCTCGGGCACCTCGGCCGCCCACTCCAGGGCCCACGACGTCAGCCACTCGCCCATGCCGGGCTTGTGGGGGTACACCAGCGGCGCGAAGGTCCGCACACCGAACCCGCGGAGCAGGTCGATCCGGGTCTGCTCGGGCTCGCGGTAGTGGATGGGCCACGCCCGGCCGTAGTGCTCCTCGGCCTTGTCGAAGAACGCCCACACCTTCTGCAGCATCCGGTCGGGCAGGAAGTGCACGTGCAGGTCGACCAGGCCGTCGATTCCGGTGGACGCGACCCAGGCGGGGATGTCGGCGTCGTCGACCGGCGGCGACCCCAGGGGGTCGCGAGCGGGGCTCACCACCCCTTGATCCGCCGACCGACGATCCGCTCGGCCTCGCGCTTGGCGTCGCGCTCGGCCATCGCCTCGCGCTTGTCGTGCTTCGCCTTGCCGCGCACGAGCGCGAGCTCGACCTTGCACAGCCCGCCGGAGAAGTAGAGCGACAGCGGGACCAGCGTCAGGCCGGTCTCCCGCGTCTTGCCCACCAGCCGCGCGATCTCGCTGCGGTGGAGCAGCAGCTTGCGGGCCCGGCGCGGCTCGTGGTTGGTCCAGGAGCCGAAGTCGTACTCCTGGATGTGCAGGCCACGCAGCCACACCTCGCCGTCGGTGACGGTGGCGTAGGCGTCGTTCAGCGACACGTGGCCGGCGCGCAGGCTCTTGACCTCGGTGCCCTGCAGCGCGACGCCCGCCTCGTAGACGTCGAGGATCGTGTAGTCGTACCGCGCCTTGCGGTTGGTCGCGACGACCTTGCGACGCTCGTCGGGGCGGTTGCTGCTGGCCTTGTTCGGCAGGGTCTTGGCCACGACAACCTCCTCTACGTGCGGACGTACAGCCTCAGGGTGACGTACCCCGTGGCCGTGGCGATCACCGCTCCGACCACCACCAGTACAGGTCCAACGTAACCGAGCACGTCGGTCATCCCGATCGGCGGGATCGTGTTGGCGAGCAGGCGTCCCGACAGCAGCCGGTCGAGGAAGAACACCTTCGCGGCCACGAGCCCGCCGGTCGCGAGGACGGCCCCGACGACGCCGGTGACGACCGCCTCGATGAGGAACGGGACCTGTGTGTACCAGCGGGTGGCGCCGACGAGGCGCATGATCCCGACCTCGGTCCGTCGGGTGAACGCCGAGAGCTGGATGGTGTTGGAGATCAGCAGCAGGGCGGCGACCGCCTGCACCACGGCGAGCCCGAACGTCACGTTGCGCACGCTGCCGAGGAACGAGAACAGGTCCGCGACCGTGCTGCGCTGGTCGACGACGTTGCGCACCCCGGGCTTGCCGGTGAACTGCTGCACGATCTCGGCGCCGCGCAGCGGGTCGTTCATCGTCACGCGCAGGGTCGCGGGCAGGCTCTGCGGGCGCACGAGCTGCAGGATCGACTGGCCCGCGTAGATGCGCTGGAAGCGCGCGAACGCCGCGTCCCGGCTCTCGTACTCCACCGACGCCACCAGCGGGTCCGCCTCGAGGTCGCGCCGCAGCTCGGTGCACACGGGCGTCGAGCAGTCCGGGTCGTCGGCACTCGTCGGCTCGTCGAGCGCCACCTGCACGGCGATGAGCGAGTAGTAGAGGTCCTCGGTGCGGTCGATCGTGCGGACCGCGAGCAGGCCTGCGCCGAGCAGGCCCAGCGAGATCGCGGTCGTGATCACCATCGCGATCGTCATCGTCAGGTTGCGCCGCAGCCCGACGAGCGCCTCGCGCCACACGAAGAGCATTTACCGGACCACCCCGTAGACGCCCCGGTCGTCGTCGCGGGCGAGCTTGCCCGCCGAGAGCTCGACGACCCGCCGGCGCATGCTGTCGACGATCTGGCGGTCGTGCGTGGCCATGAGCACCGTCGTGCCGGTGCGGTTGATCCGCTCGAGCAGCGTCATGATCCCGGTCGACGTCTCGGGGTCCAGGTTGCCGGTGGGCTCGTCGGCCAGGAGAACCAGCGGCCGGTTGACGAACGCTCGCGCGATCGCGACCCGCTGGGCCTCGCCGCCGGAGAGCTCCGAGGGCATCCGGTCGGCCTTGCCGGCGAGGTTGACCATCTCGAGGACCTCGGGCACCACCGTGCGGATGGTGTGCCGCGGCTTGCCGATCACCTCGAGCGCGAACGCGACGTTCTCGGCGACCGTCTTGTTGGCCAGCAGGCGGAAGTCCTGGAACACGCAGCCCATCCGCTGGCGCAGCCGCGGCACCCGGCGCCGGGCGAGCCGGCCGACGTTCCAGTTGGCGACCCAGACGCTGCCGCCGGTGGGGACGTCCTCGCGCAGCAGCAGGCGCAGCAGCGTCGACTTGCCCGATCCCGACGGGCCGATGAGGAAGACGAACTCGCCCCGCTCGACCTCGACGCTGACGTCGTCGAGGGCCGGCCGCGTGGAGGTCGGGTAGACCTTCGAGACGTTCTCCAGCCGGATCACGGACCGTGATGCTACTGACGGCCCGTGATCTCCCCGGCCGGGGTCAGGACGGTCAGGGTCGTCAGGCCGCGGACTCCGTCTGCTTGCGCCAGCGGATGCCGGCGTCGAGGAAGTCGTCGATGAACCCGTCGAGCACCTGGCTGGTCTGCGAGGTCTCGTGGTTGGTCCGCAGGTCCTTGACCATCTGGTACGGGTGCAGGACGTAGGACCGCATCTGGTTGCCCCAGCTGGAGCCGGAGTCCTTGAGCGAGTCGAGCAGGGCGCGCTCCTCGGCGCGGCGGCGCTCGAGCAGCTTCGCGGCGAGCACCGTCATGGCGGTCGCCTTGTTCTGCAGCTGCGAGCGCTCGTTCTGGCAGCTCACGACGATGCCGGTGGGCAGGTGGGTCAGGCGCACCGCCGAGTCGGTGGTGTTGACGCCCTGCCCGCCGGGACCGCTGGAGCGGTAGACGTCGACCCGGAGGTCCTTCTCGTCGATCTCCACGTGGTCGGTGGACTCGACGACCGGCGCCACCTCGACCCCGGCGAAGCTCGTCTGGCGCCGCCCCTGGTTGTCGAACGGCGAGATGCGCACGAGCCGGTGGGTGCCCTGCTCCACGCTCAGGGTGCCGTACGCGTAGGGCGCCGAGACCTTGAACGTCGCCGACTTGATGCCGGCCTCCTCCGCGTAGGAGGTGTCGTAGACCTCGGTCGGGTAGCCGTGGCGCTCGGCCCACCGCAGGTACATGCGCAGGAGCATCTCGGCGAAGTCCGCGGCGTCGACGCCGCCCGCCTCGGCCCGGACGGTGACGAGCGCGTCGCGCTCGTCGTACTCGCCCGAGAGCAGCGTGCGGACCTCGAACGACGCGACGTCGGCCTTCAGCGAGCCCCGCTCCTCGTCGGCCTCGCCGCGCAGCTCGGTGGCGTCCGAGCCCTCGGACTCGTCGGCCATCTCGTAGAGCGTGCCGAGGTCGTCGAGCCGCGAGCGCAGCGACTCGGCGCGGCGCAGGTCGGCCTGCTTGTGCGTGAACGCGCTGGTGAGCTTCTGCGCGGTCTCGACGTCGTCCCAGAGGTCCGGCGCCGCGACCTGCTGCTCGAGCTCGGCCACCTCGCGCCGCAGACCCTCGAGGTCCATCGCCGCCTCGACGCTGTCGAGGGAGGCGGCGAGGTCCTTCAGCTCGGTCGCGGTCGCGTCGTCCACTCCCCCAGCGTAATCGCCCGGGGTGACGGCACCGCCGACACGGGAGGAAGGAAGCGAGAGCAGTGCTCTTGCCACGAGGACGGAGGCGTGGCACCGTTCCGTAGTGCGAGAGCACTGCTCTCGACATGGAGCACCGATCTCGGAGGAGGACCGACCATGACCATCCTGATCACCGGGGCCACGGGCGCCACCGGTGCCGCGACCCTCGCCGCGCTCGGGACCACCGACGCGACACCCCGCGTCATGGTCCGCACGCACGACCAGGCACAGCGTTTCGCCGGGTCCGTGACGGCCGTCGCCGACTTCGACGACGACGCCGCCCTGCGCCGCGCGCTCGACGGCGTCGACGCCGCCTACCTCGTCACCCCGTCCTCGGAGCGGGCCGCCGAGCGCCAGGTCCGCTTCGCCGACGCGGCCGTCGCCGCCGGGGTGCGGCGCCTGGTCGTGCTGTCCCAGTACGCCGCCGCCCCGGCCTCGCCGGTGCGCTTCCTGCGCTGGCACGCGGAGGTCGAGGGGCACCTGGCGACGCTGCCCGTCGAGCGCGTGGTGCTGCGGCCCAACCTCTTCTTCCAGGGGCTGCTCGCGTTCGCCGGGGCGATCGCGCGCACCGGGCGGTTCGGGGCACCCGTCGGCGACGCCGCCGTCAGCGCCGTCGACGTCCGCGACATCGGCGCCGTCGCGGCCGCGGCCCTCGTCGAGCCGGGCCACGCGGGTGCGACGTACACGCTGACCGGACCCCGGGCCGTCACCCACGCCGAGATCGCCGACGCGCTGGGCGCGGCCACGGGACGCTCGGTGGCCTTCGACGACGTCGCCCCGGACACGTTCGCGGCTGCGCTGTCCGGGGTGGTGCCCCCGTGGCAGCTCGAGGGTCTCGTCGAGGACTACGCCCACTACGCCCGCGGCGAGGCCGCGACGGTCGACCCGGCCGTGCAGCAGGTGACCGGCCGCCCGGCGACCGACGTCGGGGACTTCGCCCGCGACCACGCGGACGCGTTCACGGCCGCGGCGTAGGCGTCAGGCCTCGCCCAGCACGAACGCCTCGCGCTCGGCCGGCGTCCCCTCCCGCAGCGCCAGCACGGCGGCGAGGGTGATCAGGCAGACGACCACCATGTACACCGACACCGACAGCGAGGTGCCCGTGGCCCCGATCAGCGCCTGCGCGGCGAGCGGGGCGAAGCCGCCGCCGATGATCGCGCCGAGCGCGTAGGCGAACGAGGCGCCGCTGTAGCGCACGTCGGCGGGGAAGAGCTCTGCGTACGCGGCGGCCTGCGGTCCGTAGGTGAGGCCGAGACCGACGCCGAGCCCGGCCACGGCGAGCAGCATGAGCGGCAGCGACGCCGTGTCGAGCAGCAGGAAGAACGGGAAGCACCAGACGAGCAGGGCGATCGTCCCTATCAGGTAGACGCGCTTGCGGCCGACGCGGTCGGACCAGGCGCCGCCCCACACGATCACGATGCCCCAGACGACGGCCCCCACGATCCCGACGGCGAGCATCGTCGCGCTGGAGAGCTTCAGCGTGCGGGTGCCGTACGAGGTGATGAAGGCGATGAGCAGGTAGCCGATCATGTTGTTGGCGATGAACAGCCCGATCGCGATCAGCAGGGCGCGGGGCTGGTCGCGCAGCACCGTCAGCATCGGCGCCGAGCGGCGGGCCCGCTGCTCGCGCAGCCGGGTGAACACCGGGCTCTCGCCGACCCGGGCCCGGACGAACAGCCCGACCCCGACCAGCAGGATCGACAGGAGGAACGGGACCCGCCAGCCCCAGGCGAGGAACTGGTCGCGGCTCGTCACCGACGACGCCACGAGGAAGACGACGTTGGCGAGGATGAGCCCGAGCGGCACCCCGATCTGCGGGTAGGTGCCGAAGAAGCCGCGGCGCCCGGGCGGGGCGTGCTCCACGGCCATGAGAGCGGCCCCGCCCCACTCGCCGCCCGCCGACAGGCCCTGCAGCAGGCGCAGCGCGAGCAGCAGGATCGGCGCCGCTACACCGATGGACGCGTAGGTGGGCAGCAGGCCGACACCGGTGGTCGACAGACCCATGACCAGGAGGGTCGCGACGAGCATCTTCTTGCGCCCGACCCGGTCGCCGAGGTGGCCGGCGAGGATCCCGCCCACCGGGCGGGCGACGAAGCTGACGCCGATGGTCGCGAAGGATGCGAGCAGCGCGGTGCTCGGGTCGAGCGCGGTGAAGAACAGCTGGGAGAACACGAGCCCCGCCGCGGCGGCGTAGATGAAGAAGTCGTACCACTCGATGGTGGTGCCGACGAGGCTCGCGAGGGCGACCCGGCGCACCTCGGCCGGTGACGGCTCGGCGGGGCTGCCGGTGGTGCTCGACGGGCTCTGCGACATCGCGGACTCCCTGAGGTGGTCGGTGCGCGGACCGTAGCCAGACGCACCGACCACCCGGAAGGGATCAACCGCCCGCGACGGGCTCGTAGCGGCTGAAGCGCCGGGTGAAGCTCGCCGTGCCCGAGGTCAGCGCGCGCAGGTCCACCGGGTAGCGCAGCAGCGCCTGCTCGGGCACCTCGGCCCGCACCCGGGTCGAGCCCGGGTCTCCCGGCTCGGTGCCCACCACCCGGCCGTGCCGCGACGCGAGATCGCCGAGCACCGCCCCGAGCTGGGCGTCCTCGACGGTCACCTCGACCTCGTACAGCCGTTCCATGACGACGGTGCCCGCGGCGGCGACCGCCTCCTTGATCGCCATCGAGCCCGCGGTCTGGAACGCCTGGTCCGACGAGTCGACGCTGTGCGCCTTGCCGTCCACCAGCGTGACGCGCACGTCGACGACGGGCCGGCCGGGCGTGACGCCCGCGTCGAGCTGGGCGCGCACGCCCTTCTCGACCCCGGGGATGTAGGCCCGCGGGATCACCCCGCCGACGATCTTGTCGACGAACTCGACCCCGGACCCCCGCGGCAGCGGCTCGATCTCGATGCGGCAGACCGCGAACTGCCCGTGCCCGCCGGACTGCTTGACGTGCCGCCCGAGCCCGGCCGCGGGGCCCGCGACCGTCTCGCGGCCGGGCACCGCCACGTCGGTGACCTCGACGGTCGCCCCCGCCGCCCGGAGGCGGGCGAGCACGACGTCGGCGTGGGCCTCGCCGGTGCACCACAGCACGATCTGGTGGGTGTCCTCGTTGCGCTCGACGCGCAGCGTGGTCTCGGTGGCGGCCAGGCGCGCCAGCCCCCGGGCCATGGCGTCCTGGGCCGACCGGTCGGCCGCGGTGACGGCGACGGGCAGCAGCGCCTCGGGCAGCTCCCAGCCGTCGAGGCCCACGGGGTCCTCGGCGCCGCACAGGGTGTCGCCGGTGCCGGCCGCCCCGAGCCGGGTCAGGGCGCACACGTCGCCCGCGACGCACCACGGCACCTCCCGCAGGGTCGCCCCCAGCGGCGCGTACACCCGGGAGACGCGGATGGTCTCGCGGGACGCGGCGGCGGCCGTCTCCTCGCCGGTCGGGTCCTCCCCGTCCCGCGGCGCGGGCACGCGCAGCGGGTCGCCGCACACCGTCAGCGTGCTGTCGGGACGCAGGCGCCCCGAGAACACGCGCACCAGCGAGACACGGCTGCCCTGGGCGTCGGTGCCGGTGTGCAGCACCTCGGCGACGACGGGCCCGTCGAGGTCCGGCAGCACCGGGTCGTGGCCGGCCCCGTCCGGGCCGTGGGCGGGCAGCGGCCGGTGCGCGGTGGGGGGCGGGACGGCGTCGACGACGAGGTCGAGCAGCGTGTCCAGCCCGGCGCCGGCCGGCGCGCTCACGCCGGCCACGGGGATGAGGGACCGCCGCGCGACGGCGGTCGCGAGGTCGTCACGCAGCGCGGCGAGCGACACCGGCTCCCCGGAGATCCAGTTCTCGAGCAGCGCCTCGTCCTCGCTCTGCTCGATGAGCGTCTCGACGAGCTCGCGCCGCAGGTCGTCGTCGTCCTCGGCCGTCGGGTCGGGACCCTCGGGGTCGAGCAGGGGGCGGACGGCGGTCACGGCGCCGTCGGCGCCCCGCTCGGTGCGGGTCACCGGCACGAGGACCTCCCCCGACCCGGCGGCGACCTCACGGCACGTGGCCAGCGCGGCGGCCTCGTCGGCGCGCGCGTGGTCGAGGCGGGAGAGCACCAGCATCGCGGGCAGTCCCGCGCGCCGGCACTCGGCGAGCAGCGCGGAGGTCGGTGCGGCCACCCCGTCCGCGGCGTCCGCGGTGCCCACGACGAAGAGCACCGCGTCCGCGGCGCGCAGACCCGCCCGGACCTCGCCGAGGAAGTCGGGGCATCCCGGGGTGTCGACGAGGTTGACCTTGATGTCGCGGTGGGCCAGGGACGCCACCGACGGCGCGACCGACCGCTGCTGGCGGCGGGCGTCCGGGTCGTGGTCGGTGACCGTCGTCCCCGCGGTCACCGAGCCCGCGCGCGGGATCGTGCCCGTCGCCGCGAGCAGCTCCTCGATCAGCGTCGTCTTGCCCGAGGCCATCGGCCCGACGATCGCGACCGAGCGCAGGGCGGCCGGGTCGTCGGGCGCGGGATCGCCCCCCGAACCCCCCGATCGCCCGTTGCGTGCTCTCCGGGCGCCGTCGCCCGCCTTCGTTCCGCTCATCTCGATCACCCCGGCTGCGGCTCGGTGCCGGCGCGCCATCGCGCCGACACCGTCAGTTCACCGGAGTGACCGAGATCACGACAAGGGGCAGTCCCGGATGGGTCGAGCTCCGTCTCCCTGGTCCATGGGTCGAGCTCCGCTCCGCTCCGTCTCCCTAGTCCATGGTCAGCACCGCGAGTCGCTCGCGATGCTCCGCCGCCGAGCCGAACAGCGGCGCCCGACGGCGGGCACGCTTGTAGAAGAAGTGCGCCTCGTGCTCCCAGGTGAAGCCGATGCCGCCGAAGAACTGGATCATCGCGCCGGTCGCGTCCCACGCGGCGTCCGCGGCCTTGGCCTTGGCCACGGCCACCGCGACGTCGGCGCCGGGGTCCCGGGCGTCGAGCGCGTGCGCGGCGAAGAGCACGGCGTGCTCGGCCATCGTCACCCCGACGTGCAGGTCGGCCATCGTGTGCTTGATCGCCTGGAACGACCCGACCGGGACGCCGAACTGCTTGCGGTCGCGGTCGTAGTCGATGGTGCGGGTCAGCGCCTCGCGCGCGACACCCACGAGGTCGGCCGCGGTGAGCACCGCGCCGCGGGCCATCAGGGCGCCGACGGCCGCGGCGCCGGACAGCGGGCCGCCGATGAGGGGTTCGGCCGGGGTGTCGGCGAGCTCCACGGCGCCGACCCGGGCCGTGCCGTCGTAGGTGCGCTGGTCGCGCACCGCCAGGCCCGACGCGCCCGCCTCGACCAGGTAGAGCCCGGGGGCGCCCTGCGCGTCGGTCGCGGCGACCACGACCAGGCCGGCGACCGCGGGGTAGTCGACGGGCGAGGCCGTGCCCGACAGTCGCTCGCCGGACGCGTCGACGGTGATGCCCCTCCCGTCCCACGTCCCGGCCTCGCCGCGCAGGGCGACGGTGCCGACGGTCTCGCCGGCGGCCAGGCCGGGCAGCCAGGCGGCCTGCTGCTCCGGCGAGCCGGCCAGCCGCAGGGCCTCGGCGGCGAGCACGGACGTGGTCCACGGGCCGGGGGCCACGGCACGCCCGAGCTCGCGGGCGATCACCTGGGCGTCGAGCAGCCCCAGGCCCAGCCCGTCGTGCTCCTCGGGCACGAGGACGGCCAGCGCGCCCTGGTCGGCGAGGCCCTTCCACAGCGTCAGCGGGTGGCCGTCGCCGTCCGGGTCCTCGACCACGGCCCGGACGGCGTCCAGGTCGAAGCGGTCGGCGACGAAGTCGCGGACCGTCTCCGCGAACGCCTGCTGTTCGTCGGTCAGCGCGAAGAACACGCGAGCTCCTCTGCGGTGTCTACCGAGGCAGGCCGAGCACGCGCTCGGCGACGATGTTGCGCTGGACCTGGGACGAGCCGCCCCAGATGGTCACCGACCGCGACCACATGGCCTGCGCCTGGAACGGCGTGAGGTCGACGTCGGGCCGCGGCGCCGCGAGCGAGGCCTCCGGGCCGAGGACGTCGTCGAACGCCTCCCAGAGGTCCTGGAAGGTCTCCGACCACTGCAGCTTCGTCATCGACGACTCGGAGCCGAGGTCACGACCCTGCTCGACCTGGGTGAGGATGTGCATCGCGTGGTAGCGCAGGCACTCCAGCTCGACCAGGCAGCTCGCGAGCTTCTGGCGGGCGACCGGGTCGTCCGAGCGCCCGAAGCGCTTCGCCTGCTCGACGATCTCGTCGTACTGGCGGCGGAACTCGGTGTACTGGCCGACGCCCGACGCGCCGCGCTCGAAGGAGAGCAGCAGCATCGCGGTGCGCCAGCCCTCCCCGATCTCGCCGAGGCAGTCCGTCGCGGGGACGCGGGCGTCGGTGAAGAACACCTCGCCGAACTCGCTGGCCCCGCTCATCTGCTTGAGCGGGCGGGCCTCGACGCCCGGCTGGTCCATGTCGATCAGCAGCATCGACAGGCCCTTGTGGCGCTCGGAGCCCGGCTCGGTGCGCACGATCGTGAAGATCTTGTCGCCGTGCACGGCGTTCGTCGTCCAGATCTTCTGGCCGTTGACCACGAAGTCGTCGCCGTCGCGGACGCCGCGGGTGGACACGGCCGCGAGGTCGGAGCCGGCGCCCGGCTCGGAGAACCCCTGGCACCAGATCACCTCGTTGCGCAGCATCGGCCCGATGATCTCGGCCTTCTGCTCCGGGGAGCCGATCGCCATGACGGTCGGCGCGAGGAAGGTCAGCCCGAGGGTGTTGACGGTCTGCGGCGCGTGGGCGCGGACCATCTCCTCGTCGTAGATGGCCTTCATGCCCGGGGTGCCGCCGCGCCCGCCGTACTCGGTCGGCCACTGGATGCCGGAGAAGCCCGCCGCCGTCTTCGACGCCTCCCAGTCGCGGCGCAGCCGGAACGACTCGGCGTCGTCGAGGGAGCGCCAGAAGCCCGGCTGCGTCCACTCCTGCGGGATGTTGGCCGCGAGCCAGGTCCGCAGCTCGGTGCGGAACTGCTCCTCCTCGGCGGTGTAGCTCAGGTCCACGGCGCCACTCTGGCAGAAGCCCCCGCGACTCCGCAGGGCCGGACTACCGGTGGGTAATCACGTCAGGGCCGGCAGCGCACGAGGCCCCGGTCGGACTTCAGGGCCAGGATGCGCCGCGCGCTCTCCTCGAGCCGCCCGGCGAAGGCCGGGTCGCGGTCGGCCTCGGCGCTCAGCGCGTCCACCATCGGCGCGACGTCGGACGGCTTGATGGTGAGGACCTGGTCGCCGCCGGCCTCGACGAACCGCACCGCCCGCTGCCCGACCGGCACGTCGCTCACCGCGGCCGCCGCCCCGACGTCGTCGGTGGTCACGACGCCCCGGAAGCCGAGGCGGCCCCGGAGCAGGTCGGTGATCACCGCGCGGGAGAACAGTGCGCGGTTGTCGGGGTCGATCCGCGCGTAGATCGCCGACGACATCATGACCGCGGGCGCGCCCGCCGCGATCCCGGCGCGGAACGAGGCCAGCGCGGGGTCGTCGACGGTCGTGGCGCGGTCGGTGGCCCCGGCGAAGTCGGTGTTCTCGCGGACCTTGCCCAGGCCCGGGAAGTGCTTGAGCGTCGTGCCGACCCCGCCCTCGCCCATCCCGCCGACGAAGGCCGACACGGCGTCGCCGACCCGCGCGGGGTCCGTGCCGAAGCCCCGTCCGAGGGCGCCGACCGGCTCGTTGGCCTGCCCCAGGTCGGGGTCGACGACGTCGGCGACCGGCGCCAGGTCGAGGGTGACGCCGGCGGAGGCCATCTCGCGGGCCCAGTCGCGGGCGTCGGTGCGCAGCCCGCCGACGTCGCGGCCCTGGGTGACGGCCGGCGGGATGCGGCTGAAGCCCTCGCCCGCGAGGTCCTGGACGCGCCCGCCCTCCTGGTCGACGGCGATCGTCACCGGGATGCGCGCGGCCGCCTGGATCTCCCGGACGGTCCCGGTCACCTGCGTCGCCGAGGCCTCGCCGCCCGCGGCGTCGGTGAGGATCACCCCGCCCGCGCCCTGGGCCAGCGCCGTCCGCCCGGCCGCGGTGAGCCCGTCCGCGGGCACTCCGGCCATGATCAGCTGGGCGGCGCGTCCCCGGGTGTCGAGCCCCGCCACCACCCGGTCCACGCACGCCGCGGCGGGGTCGGCCGGTGGTTGTCCCGGCGGGGTGGCGGACCGCGCACTCGGGCCCCCGGCGTCGGCCGGTCCGGTGGTCGGGGCCGGCGCGGGCGGCGCCGGCTGCTGCCCGCACGCGGCGAGGACCAGCAGGACGGCGGCGGCGGCGACGGCGAGCAGGGCGCGGCGGGCGGGCATCGGGGCGTGATTGTGCCGGAGGGGCGAGGATGGTCCGCGATGACCGCCACCCGCCAGACCCGCACGCTGCACGGCGCCCGGATGTCCTACGTCGAGGCGTGCCCCGACGCGACGGCGGGCGACGGCGATCCCCGCGACCCCGAGGTCGTCGTCCTCGTCCACGGCATCGCGGGCAGCGCCGAGACCTGGGACCCCGTGCTGCGGTCCTACGAGCGCACGGGCTGCGACCGGCTGCTCCTGGCTCCCGAGCTGCTCGGGCACGGCGAGTCGGCCGGCATGGGCGGCGACTTCTCGCTCGGCGCCTACGCCAACGGCCTGCGCGACCTGCTCTCGGTGCTGGGCCACCGCCGGGTCACCGTGGTCGGGCACTCGCTCGGCGGCGGCGTCGCGATGCAGTTCGCGTACCAGTTCCCCGAGATGTGCACCCGGCTGGTGCTCGTCTCCTCGGGCGGGCTCGGCCGCGGGGTGAGCCCGCTGCTGCGCCTGGCGTCGCTGCCGGGCGCGGAGTGGGTGCTCCCGGCGCTCGCCTCCACCGGGGTGCTCGGGCTCGGGGCGGGCGCGCTGCGGTTCGCCGCCGCCCTGCCGTCGTTCGGGGAGGAGGCGGTGTCGCTGCGCGAGACCGCGCGCCACGCCGCGTCGCTGACCGAACGGGCGCACCTGGACGCGTTCGTCGACACCGTCCGCGCCGTGATCGGCCCGCGCGGGCAGCGGGTCAGCGGCACCGAGCGGCTCTACCTCACGGAGGGCCTGCCGACCATGATCGTCTGGGGTGAGCGCGACCCGGTCATCCCCGTCGGCCACGCCCACCGGGCCGCCGCGCTCGTCCCCCACGGCCGTCTCGAGCTCTTCGGCGGCGCGGGGCACTTCCCGCACTGCGACGAGCCGGAGCGGTTCGCCGCGCTGCTCACCGAGTTCTGCGACACGACCGCGCCCGCCGAGCTGGACGTGGCATCCATCGGCCCGCGGGTCGCGTCGCGGGGGTGAGCGCTAGTCCCGCGGGTGCCGGCACTGGTAGGCCAGCGCCGGCGGGAGGTTGCGCCACACCGTCGGGGTGACGGTCACCTCAGCGAACTCCTGCTCCAGCACGGCGCGGAAGCGGCGCTGGGTCGGGAAGCGCGTGACGTGGCTGTAGGCGAACGTCGTGAACGGCGCGCCCGGGGCGAGCACCCGGGTGACCTGCTCGATGATCCCCCGCTGCGCCGACTCCGGGAACAGCGTCCAGGGCAGCCCGCTGATCGCCGCGTCGACCCGGTCGACCCCGACGTCCGCGAGCAGCTTCTGCAGGTCGGCCGCGTCGCCCTGGAGGACCTCGAGCCAGGGCCGGGTGCGCCGCAGGTGCTCGACCATCCCCGGGTCGATCTCGACGGCGAGGTGCCGCGCGCCCTCAGGGAGACGCCGGCGCAGGGCCGCGCTCACGACGCCGGTCCCGGGGCCGAGCTCGACGACCACGGGGTGGCCCTCCGCGGGCGCCACGGAGGCCAGGAGGTCGGACAGCGCCCTCCCGCTGGGGGCCACGGCACCGATGACGGCCGGGGCCCGCACGGCCGAGGTCACGAAGGTCATGAAGTCGCGGACGGGACTCACGATGGACACAGTGGCAGCTCCACGCGGGGGACGCCCAGCCGGGAGCCCGGGGTGCGCAGAGCGCCACACCTTCCCGGCGGTGGCGCGGCTCACCCGACGCGGAACGGGGACTCGATGAGGCCGTCGACCACGCGCATGAGGATGAACGTCACGAGCAGCAGGATCATGATCGACAGGTCGAGGCTGATGTTGCCGATCCGGACCGCCGGGATGAGGCGTCGCAGCAGCTTGACCGGCGGGTCGGTGACCATGAACAGCACCTCGAGCCCGGCGGCCGTGGCCCCCGCGGGCCGCCAGTCCCTGGCGAAGCTGCGCACGATCTCCACGACGAGCCGGCCGACCACGAAGAGCCACAACAGGAAGAGCGCGTAGTACACCACGAGCCACACCGCGTCCATGTGCTCCAGAGTGCCTCATCCGCCGACGGGACCGGCACGCAGGGACCGGGCAGGACGGGACGCGGCGGGACGGTCCGGGCACGTCACAGGGGTGTCGGTGCGGCGATGGGTGCGTCGGCTCCCGCCCGGACACCGGATTGGCTACGGTCGGCGGTCGCTGCCGGGAATCGCCGAAGGAGGAGACGTGGTCGTCCTGGTGCCCGTCGACGAACGACTGACGGGCCCCGGTGCACCCGGGCTGGCCGAGGTCCGCACCCTGGGTGTCGAACCGCTGGTCGACGCCGTCCTGCGCTCCGAGGCCGAGACACCGGCCTGCCCGGGCCCGGCGACGACCCCGAAGCAGCCCCGGACGTTCTTCGCGGTCGACCCGCGCGACCACCAGGTCGTCGGCACCTGCGGGTTCCAGGGACCCGTGCGCGCCGGCCGGGTGGAGATCGCGTTCTGGACGTTCCCGCCGTTCGAGGGCCGCGGCTGGGCGACGGCCATGACCCGCGCGCTCGTGGCGAAGGCGTTCGCCGACCCCGACGTGCAGACCGTGGTGGCCCACACCCTGCCCGAACGCGCCCCGGCGGCGAGCGTGCTGACGGCCACCGGCCTCGTGCGCGTGCAGTCGCGGCGACGCGACGAGTCCGGGAAACGGGGGCGTGTGTGGCGCTGGGAGGCCCATCGCCCGAGCCGTCCGACCGTCCCGGTGGGGTGAGCCGGTGATCCTGCACCTCTGCACGGCCGCCGAACTGGAGGCCGCCCGAGTGGACGGTGCGCGCCGGCCGCCGTCGCTCGACGAGGTCGGGTTCGTGCACTGCTCGGACCCGGGCACGGTGCACCTGCCCGCGGGGTACCTCTTCCCGGGGCGCACCGACGTCGTCGTGCTCGTCGTCGACACCGACCGTCTCGCGGCGCTCGGTGTCGCGGTGCGCTGGGAGCCCGGGGTCGGCCCGCAGGGCGGCGAGGACCCGCGGGGGCCGTGGTTCCCCCACGTCTACGGCCCGCTGCCCCTGGACGCCGTCGTGGCCGTGCACGCGCTGGTGCCGCAGCCGGACGGGACGTTCCGCCCGCCCCCGGAGATCGCCGGGCCCTGAACGAGGAACGGCCCCCAGGACCGTGTCCTGGGGGCCGTATCGCGCGTAGCGGGGACAGGATTCGAACCTGTGACCTCTGGGTTATGAGCCCAGCGAGCTACCGAGCTGCTCCACCCCGCGTCGGGTGGCCCGTCGCCCTGGGCCGGGGGATCCCGACGGCCGGATCACTCCGGCGCCGGTGTCGTAGCGGGGACAGGATTCGAACCTGTGACCTCTGGGTTATGAGCCCAGCGAGCTACCGAGCTGCTCCACCCCGCGCTGCGTTGTATCCGTGACTCTACAACCCGGCCCACCGCCCGCCGGGACGGGGGGTCCCCGGTGCCGCGTGGCACCGGGGACCGGCCCCGAGGGTCAGCCCCCGGTGCCGGCGGCGGCGCCGGCCGGGGTCGTCGGCGTCGCCGGTGCGGCCCCGGTGGCGGAGCGGAACTGCGCGATGGCGGCGTCGAGCGCGGCCTCGGCGTCGCCGATCCCCCGGAAGTCCCGGGCGGCCTGGGCCGTCGAGAGCCGGTCGAGGGCGTCGTTCATCGCCGTGACGGCCTCGGTGAGCTGCGGGCTCAGCGCCTGGCCCGGTGTCCCGGCCGGCAGCGGACCGCCGCCCGTGTTCGCCCCGGGCTGCGGCGTCGGCGTCTGCTGGGCCGTGCCCAGCCCCGGCACGGTGAGCCCCGGCGGGAGCGGGACGCCCTGGAAGGCGGCCTGCAGCGCGCCCTGCAGCGTCGGCGCGTAGCCGATGTCGCCGTTGTTGAACCGGGCGATCACGCCGAACAGCTGCGGGAACGAGGTCTGCGCGTTCCGCTCGACGTAGATCGGCTCCACGTAGAGCAGACCGCCCGCCACGGGCAGCGTGAGCAGGTTGCCGTACTGCACCTGGACCGGCGTGCCGGACTGCCGCAGCGTGAACAGCCCGCCGTTGACCGACTGGCTGGTCAGCAGCTCGGCCTGGACCTGCTGCGGACCCTGCGGCCCGCGTTGGTCGCCGGTGAGCTGGGCCGGGAGCTCGAGCACGGTCATCTGGCCGTAGTTCTCCGGCTCCGAGCTCACCGACAGGTACGCCGAGAGGTTCGGCCGGGACAGCGCCAGCAGCGTGCTCGTCATCTGGAACTGCGTGTCCGGCGGCGCGCCCGGGCGCGGATCCCCGGCGAGCAGGTAGTACGGCGGGATCGCCGCGTTCGCCTCGCGGGTCGGGTCCTCCGGGACGGTCCAGAAGTTCTGGGTGGAGAAGAAGTCCCGCGGGTTCTCGACGTGGTAGCGCGTCAGCAGGTCGCGCTGGACCTTGAAGATGTCCTCCGGATAGCGGAAGTGCGCCCGCAGGCTCGGCGGGATGTCCGCCGACGGCTGCACGACCCCCGGGAAGACGCCCATCCAGGTCTTCAGCACCGGGTCCTGCTCGTCGACCGCGTACAGCTTCACCTCGCCGCTGTAGGCGTCGACGGTCGCCTTGACCGAGTTGCGCATGTAGCCCACCGAGCCGGCCGCGGACGCCGGCCGCAGCGAGTCGTCGGTGGCCTGCCCGAGGTCGACCTGCTGCGCGTACGGGTAGCGCGGCAGGGTGGTGTAGCCGTCGACGATCCACTGCAGGCGGCCGTCGACGACCGCGGGGTACGGGTCGACGTCGGTGCGCAGCCAGGGCGCGACCTTCTCGACGCGGTCGACAGGCGTGCGGTTGTACATGATCCGCGAGTCGGAGCCGATCGAGCCGTTGAACAGGATGTTCCGCTCGCCGTAGGCGGCGGCGAAGATCAGCCGCTGCGCCCAGTTGCCCAGCGGCACGCCGCCGGCACCGGTGTAGGCCGACGCCGGGCGCCCGGGCCCGTCGTACTCGCCCGGGGTCGAGCCCGGGTTGCCACCGACGATCGCGTAGTCGTCGGCCCCGCCGAGGAACTCCCCGTAGTAGATACGCGCGCCGTCGGGGCTCAGGTTGAACGGCCCGGGGTTGCTCGAGTCGCTGACCTCGAACGCCGGCAGGCCGCCCTGGCTCGCCTCGGCGTTGCTGGGCACGTTGACGCGGTCGGCCGGTGCCGACACGAGGCCCTGGCCGTGGGTGTAGACGAGGTGGCGGTTGATCCAGTCCTGCTGGTTGCCGATCAGGGCGTCCGGGTTGATCTCGCGGGCCGCGAGCACGAAGTCCTGGCGCTGGTTGTTGACCGTGTAGCGGTCGATGTCGAGCAGCGGCGAGAACGCGTAGAAATTCGTCAGCTGCTGCTGGACGGCGAAGGTGCGGTTGAGCCGCGACGGGTCCTGGATGCGGATGTTGTTCAGCGTCGCCTGGCTGTTGGCCACGTCCTGCGGCGGGACGGGCGTGCTCCCCGCCGCCGTCGCGACCTGCGGGGCGTAGGGCACCGTCGTGACGTTGCCCAGGTTGAACGCCTGCTGGGTCGCCGTGATGTTCCGCGAGATCGACTCGGCCTCGCGGTCGATCGCGTTCGGCCGCACCGAGAACTGCTCGAGCACCGCGGGCCACGCCGCCCCGACCAGCACGCTGGAGAGCACGAGCAGGGCGAGCGCGATCGCCGGGATCTGCAGGTTGCGCAGCACCACGGCCGAGAAGAACGCCGCGGCGCAGATCACCGCGATGATCAGCAGGATGAGCTTGGCCGGCATCGCCGCGTTGAGGTCGGTGTAGGTGGCGCCGAAGAAGTTGGCGCCGCCCTCGGCGGCCTTGCGGTCGGAGAAGAGCAGTTCGTAGCGGTCGAAGAAGTAGGCGACGGCCTTGAGCAGCACGAACGTGCCGGCCAGCACGGCGAGGTGGGCGCGCGCCGCGGGGGCGACGGCGCCGCTGCGCCCGGCCAGGCGGATGCCGCCGAAGAGGTAGTGGGCGACGAGCGCGGCCACGAAGCTCACCGCGATCGCGACGAACAGCCAGCTCAGCAGCCACCGGTAGAAGGGCAGCTGGAAGACGTAGAACGAGATGTCGTGGCCGAAGACCGGGTCCTGCACGCCGAAGGGCACCGAGTGCAGGAACGTCTGGACGGTCTGCCAGTCGGCCTGCGCGGAGAGCCCGGCGATGAGCGCGACCACCGCCGGGATGCCGATCGCGAACCAGCGCGGCCGCGCGAGCACGACCGTGCGGTAGCGGGCGACGGGGTCCTCGGCCGCGGTGCCGGCCACGGGCACGAACACCGGTCGCACCCGGTAGGCGATGACGAGGTTGAGCGCGAGCAGCCCGCCCATGAGCACCGCCGCGACGACGAACTGCAGCACGCGGGTCCACAGGATCGTCGTGAAGACGCCCCGGAAGCCGACCTCGCCGAACCAGGCCCAGTCGACGTAGACGTCGACCAACCGCGCCCCGCCGAGCAGCACGACGAGCGCCACCGCGCCGACGATCAGCAGCGTCTTCGTCCGTCGCGACAGCTGGGGGGTCGCCGTCGGGGGCCGGTTGGCCACGGGGTCACTCTCCAGGACTTGCCAGATCAGGGGCGGGACACGGGTGCCCGGGGCACGCGTGCGACCGCCACTCTACGAACACAGTGTGGGGTCGCCGTGGTCCGCATGTCCGGATCCGCTCGCGCCCTGCTCCGGCAGGGTGTCACGGCGCGGCGGGTCCGTCGTCACGGCCGTCAGCAGGGTGTGGGGGTGCGCCCGTCGTGGACCGCCTGCAGTGCGGCGATGCCCTCGGCGAGGGTGCCGACGCGGGCGAGCTGGAGGCCGTCCGGGGCGTCGCCCTTGGCCTCGGCGCAGTTGCCGGCGGGGACGAGGAACACCTGCGCCCCGTCGTGACGCGCGGCGTCCATCTTGAAGCGGATGCCGCCGATGTCCCCCACACGGCCGGTGGCGTCGATGGTGCCGGTGCCCGCGACGACGTGCCCGCCGGTGAGGTCGCCGGGCGTCAGCTTGTCGACGATCGCCGACGCGAAGACCAGACCCGCGGACGGGCCGCCGATGTCGCCGAGGCTGATCCGCACGTCCACCGGCGAGTCGACGATGTTGGTCGGCGTGACGCCGAGGAACCCGCGCGGATCGCCGTCGGGGCGCGCGGCGGCGACGATCGTGACGTCGGTCGGCGGCCCCGGGGCACCGAGCGGGCCGCGCTCGACGGTCACCGTCACGGTCTGCCCGGGCCGGGTGGGGGCGAGCGCGTCGACGACCTCCTGCGGCGTGGTGACCGGGCGGCCGTTCACCGCGACGATCCGGTCGCCCGGGGCGAGGCGCCCCGCCGAGGGCGAGTTGTCGAGCACCGATCCGACCTGCACGGCGGTCGGGTAGCCGAGGTAGCGCAGCGCCGCGGCCTCCGCGTCGGTCTCCGACTGCGCGAACTGCCGGGTGTTCTCCTGGTCGACCTGCTCGCTCGAGCGCCCCGGCGGGTAGACCGACTCGCGGGGCAGCACCTGCTGGTTCCCGGACGCCCACATCGCCATCGCGCCGAACAGCGTCACCTGGGTGGTCACCGCCACCGTGGTCATCCGCAGCTGGCCCGTCGTCGGGAAGACGGGCGCCGGTCCGCTGATGTCGACCACGGTGCGCCCGTCCTGGCCGGTGCCGAGGACGTCGAACGTCGGGCCGTCGCCGAGCGCCACGAACGGCACCCGCACCGTGGCGCCCAAGAGTCCGAGGACGCCGGCGAGCACGAGTCCGAGCGCCAGCGTCGCGCGCAACCGGGTCACGGCCGGACAGGGTAGTGATCGCCGGTGTGCCCGCCGTGCGGGGACGGTTCCTGGGAGGAGTCTGGGCGTTCGCCGTGGGCTTCCCGCCCGCGGCGCTCGGCGGCCCCGATCAGCCCAGCGGCCGCGTACCGTCGGGACCATGAGTGACCTGCCCTTCGGCTTCGGGCCGTCCGACCCCGACGACGAGTCCCGGCGTTCCGGGTCAGGTGGCGCCGGCGGGCAGGGCGGCAACTTCGGCTTCGGCCTGCCCGGCATGGGCGGCATGCCGGGCGGCGCCGGCGGCGCGGGCGGCTTCGACATGAGCCAGCTCGGGCAGATGCTCACGCAGCTCGGGCAGATGTTGTCGCAGTCGTCCGGGCCGGGCGCCGAGGGCCCGGTGAACTACAAGCTGGCCTCGCAGATGGCGCACCAGCAGCTCCCGGCCACCGGACGCACGGCGCCGACGAGCGAGCAGCAGCGGGCGGCCGAGGAGTCGGTGCGCCTCGCCGAGCTGTGGCTCGAGGACGCCACCACGCTGCCCTCGGGGGCCTCGCAGGTCGCCGTCTGGTCGCCCGCGCAGTGGATCGACACGACGATGCCGACCTGGCAGCGGCTGTGCGACCCGGTGGCCCAGCGGGTCGCCGGCGCCTGGGTCGAGGGTCTGCCCGACGAGGCCCGCCAGATGGCCGGGCCCATGCTCGGCATGATCTCGCAGGTCGGCGGCATGGCGTTCGGCTCGCAGCTCGGGCAGGGCCTGTCGCAGCTGGCGCAGGAGGTCCTCACGTCCTCCGACGTGGGGCTGCCGCTCGGGCCGGAGGGCACCGCCGCGCTCCTGCCGGGCGCCATCGCGACGTTCACCGAGGGCCTCGACCGCCCGGCCGGCGAGGTGCTCGTCTTCCTCGCCGCCCGCGAGGCCGCCTACCAGCGCCTGTTCGGGCACGTCCCCTGGCTGCGGCAGCGCCTGCTCGCCACCGTCGAGGAGTTCGCCCACGGCATCCAGGTCGACACCTCCCGCATGGAGGAGCTCGCGCGGGAGGTCGACCCGACCAACCCGGCGTCCCTGCAGGAGCTCATGAGCTCCGGGATGTTCGAGCCGCAGACCACCGACTCGCAGAAGGCCGCGCTCCGCCGGCTGGAGACCCTGCTCGCGCTGGTCGAGGGCTGGGTCGACGTCGTCGTCATCGACGCGGTGGGCGACCGCCTGCCCGGCGCGCAGGCCCTCGGCGAGACGCTGCGGCGGCGCCGCGCGTCCGGCGGGCCCGCGGAGCAGACCTTCGCCACGCTCGTCGGGCTCGAGCTGCGGCCGCGACGCCTGCGCGAGGCCGGCGACCTGTGGCGCCGGCTCACCACCGAGCACGGCGTCTCCGACCGGGACGCCGTCTGGGCGCATCCCGACCTCATCCCGACCGCCGACGACCTCGACGACCCGTCGGCCTTCCTCGGGCGCCGGCGTTCGGTCGAGGGCGGCGACGGCGAGCAGGGTCAGGGCGAGAGCTTCACCGACCTCGACGACCCGCTGGCCCGTCTCGAGGCCGAGATGAAGGCCGAGCAGGAGGCGAAGTCGGAGAAGCCCGAGAAGCCGGAGTCGCCCGAGGAGGGCGACGAGGGCACGGGCCCCTCGGCCTGAGGTCTAGTCCTCCCCGGTGCCGTCGTCGGCACCCTCGTCCGTCTCGCCGATCGCGAGCCCGGCGCCCGCGGAGAGCCCCTCCAGGTAGCCGATCGCGCGTTCGCTGCGCGGGTAGCTGGCCTCCGCGGCGCGGAAGGCCGGCCCGTGGGACGGCTCGCGCAAGTGCACCAGCTCGTGCACGAGCACGTGGTCGAGCACCCAGCCGGGCACCTCGCGCAGCCGCTCGCTGACCCGGATGGTGGCGTCCGCGGGGGTGCAGGACGCCCAGCGCGTGCGCATCGGCCGCGTCCAGCGCACCGACGCGGGCCGCGGCCACGCGCCGTCGGGGGCGATCGGGTCGAGGTGCGCGGCCGCGAGCTTCCCGGCGCGCTCGACGAGGTCGGCGTCGCCGGCCCGGCGGCCCGGACGCCGGCGGGCGTCGGCGCGCTCGAGCCGGCGCAGCATCTCCTCGACCCAGTGCCGCTCCTGCGCCAGGGACATCGACGCCGGGATGTTCACGACCACCGTCGCGCCCTCGCGGTGCGCGTCGACGGTGCGCTTGCGCCGCGCGCTGCGACGGACCTCGACCTCCGGGCGGGACTCAGCCACATCCGGAGCGTAGGTGGCGGATCCTGCGGCCGCTCCGCTGCGTCGAACCAGGTGTGCTCCCAGCTCCCGCCACCGCTCCCCCGTCACCCGTCGCCGCGCTGCTGCCCGACCGCCCGCGGCTGCGCCTCCCGCCGCTGCACCGCGCCGCCGGCGCGCTGCAGTTCGGCGCGGACCCCGCCCGGGCCCTCGTCGTCGACGGCCTGACGCCCCCGCTCGCACGGATGGTCGAGGCGCTCGACGGCTCACGGCCGATGGCGCGGGTCCTGGCCGACGCGGCCGCGGCCGGTGCGTCGCCGGGCGTCGCGCGCGGCGTGCTCGAGCGTCTCCACGCCGCGGGGCTGCTGGCGGCCGGCGACGAGCCCGGCGCCCTCGACGGCCGTCGGGTGGTGGTCCGGGGCGCGGGCCGGGTGGCGGTCGCGGTCGCGTGCCTGCTCGCGACGGCCGGCGTCGGTCGGGTGCTCGTCGAGGCCGAGGGCACGGTGTGTCGCGCCGACCTCGGCACCGGTCTCGTCGCGGACGACGTCGGCAGGCCCGCGCGGCTCGCGATCCCCGACGCGGTCGCCCGTGTCGCTCCGGGATCGCGGGCACCGGGCGCGCCCTCGGCGCGCCGCTGGCTGACCGCGCGCGCGGACCTCGTCGTCCTCGCCGACGCCGACCGGCCCGACCCCGTGGCCGCGACGCGCCTCGTGCTCGCCGGCCGCGCCCACCTCCCGGTGGCGCTCGCCGCCGGCGTCGGCACGGTGGGCCCGCTGGTCGTGCCCGGGCGGACACCCTGCCTGCACTGCGAGGACCTGGTGCGCACCGCGGAGGACCCGGCCTGGCCGCGCCTCGCCGCCGAGCTCGCCGGGCGGCGGTCGCCGGCACCCGTGGCGCTCGCCGCGGCGACCGCCGCCCTCGCCGTCGCCGAGGTCCTCGCGGTGCTCGATCCCGCCGGCGTCGCCGCGGCGTGGGGCGCGACGCTCACCCTGGCCGCCCACGGCGCGCGCGACCGGACGCCGGCGCGCCGCCATCCGGACTGCGGCTGTGACGTGCACCTCGGGCCGTCCGAGCGGCCCGGCCCCGCGCGCCTCGGGCCGGCGCCGGCGGGACCGCAGGTCACGCCGTCGGCCGGGGCGGCGTGACCACGACCGGGCGGGCGGCACCGCCCGGGACCGTGCCGGTGGACGCGCGTCACACCCGGCAGCGAGGCCGTGGGGCGGGGGGTACCCATCGCGGGCAGGGGGACCCGTTGAAGGAGACCGCGATGAGCACGACCACCTTCCCCTCCGCGCACCCGATCGACACCAGCGGCCACGACCCGCTGACGACCGTCTTCGGGGCGGAGAGCGCGACCTACCCCTGCCCGGACCTGGCGGCGGTCGACGCGCACCTCGCGAACCTGTGCCGCCGCCTGGAGCTCGCCGCCCCCCGCTTCCCCGCGCTCGTCGCGCTGTTTCGCTCGGAGATCGACCTCCTGCTCGACCGCCGCCGGTGGCTGGAGCTCACCGCGGAGGTCGCCGCGGACGGCGCCGCAGCCGTCGCCGCGGCGGCGCGGACGGCCCCGTCCGGCCGCCCCTGATCGCGCCGTTGCCGCGTCGAGAGGGGAGAATGGTCGCGTGACCGATGACATCCCCCGCCGGTCGGTCCAACGGTCGGCGCGGCTGGCCTCGCTGCCGCTGGGCTTCGCGTCCCGCACCGCCGCGGGATGGGGCCGGCGGATCGCCGGGGGCGACCAGGGTCAGATCTCCGCCGATGTCGCGCGCCGCGGGGCGGAGCAGCTCTTCGCGGTGCTCGGTGAGCTCAAGGGCGGGGCCATGAAGTTCGGCCAGGCCCTGTCCGTGTTCGAGGCCGCGGTGCCGCCCGAGCTGGCCGAGCCCTACCGCGAGGCGCTGACGAAGCTGCAGACCGCCGCGCCCCCGATGCCCGCGGCACGCACCCACCGCGTGCTCGCCGAGCAGTTCGGCCGCGGGTGGCGCGACCGCTTCCGCGAGTTCGACGACACCCCGGCGGCGTCGGCGAGCATCGGGCAGGTCCACCGCGCGGTCTGGCAGGACGGGCGGGACGTCGCGGTCAAGGTGCAGTACCCGGGCGCCGACGAGGCGGTCATGGCCGACCTGCGCCAGCTGCAGCGGTTCAGCCGCATGGTGCAGCCGCTGGTGCCGGGCATGGAGATCAAGCCGCTGCTCACCGAGCTGCGCGACCGCATGGCCGAGGAGCTGGACTACCGCGACGAGGCCGACGCGCAGCGGGCGTTCGCGACGGCGTACGACGGCGACCCGCACGTCGTCGTCCCGCGGGTCGTCGCGTCCGCACCGCGCGCGATGGTCACCGAGTGGGTCACCGGCACGCCGCTGTCGGCGATCATCCGCGCCGGCGAGCCCGAGGAGCGCGACCGCGTGGGCCAGCTGCTCTCGAGGTTCCACTTCTCCTCGCCCGCGCGCGTCGGGCTACTGCACGCCGACCCGCACCCCGGCAACTTCCAGGTCCTGCCCGACGGGCGGCTGTGCGTGATCGACTTCGGCGCCGTCGCGCGCCTGCCCGACGGGCTCCCCGAGGAGCTCGGGCACATGCTGCGGCTGGCGGTCGAGGACCGCGCCGACGACCTGCTGAAGCTGCTGCGCGAGCTGAACTTCGTGCTGCCCGGCGTCGACATGGGCCCGGACGAGGCGATGGCCTACCTGGGGCCGCTGACCGACCCGCTGCGCACCGAGAAGTTCCACTTCACGCGCGCGTGGCTGCGCGGGCAGGCCGAGCGCCTCGGCGACCTGCGGCGTCCCGAGTTCACCACCGGGCGCGGTCTCAACCTCCCGCCGCAGTACATGCTCGTGCACCGGGTGACGCTCGCCTCGGTGGCGGTGCTGTGCCAGCTCGACGCCGAGGTCCCGATGCGCGCGGTCTTCGAGGAGTGGCAGCCGGGCTTCGCCCTCTGACCGGCTCCTCCTCCGGGGCCCGGTGCGCCCCCGAGGCGCACCGGGCCCCCTCTCCCCCGCGCTCGGGGGTCTCGGGCCGGGCGGGGGCGACGGAGCGAGGGGCGCCTCCGCTGCGTCACACGCAGCGGAGGGCGCCCTCGCTTCCCCGACCCGCGGCCCGGCGGTGCGGGGTCTGGTCAGGCGACCCCGGCGGCCGCCCGGGCCGCGGCGATCTCGGCGTCGCGGGCGAGGTCGGCCTTCGAGGGCCGGCCCCGGGGCCGCTTGCGGGCGATCACCGCGCCCCGGTCGAGGATCTCCCCGCCCCACACGCCGCAGTACTCGCGGCGCTCCAGCGCGCCGGACAGGCAGGCGCGCCGGACGGGGCAGTCACCACAGAGGGCCTTGGCCCGCTCGAGGTCGGCGGGGAGGTCGGAGAACCACAGGTCCTCCTCCGCCCGCCGGCAGGGCAGGTCGTCGACCACGGTGAGCGCGTCGAAGAGGTCGATGTCGAGGGTCTCGGGTCCGGTCTCGGGGGTGGTCGGTGCGGCGGCGAGTCCGGCGGGGGACACGGTCTACCTCCGGTGACGGTTCGGCGGGGCCGGGAGCCGCGGAGTCGTGTCCTGACACTGCTCGGAAACGACGAAAGGCCGCGGTCCCTGGTGCGGGTCCGCGGCCTCGAGGTGCTGGTGGTGGGCCTGGTGTCAGGTCCCCCACCGCGAGGGCGCGGACGGTCGCTGCGGACGGAAGGTCGGGAGATTGCGCAGATCGCGCCGGCGGATGCGGGGGCGCGGCATCTCGACCTGCTGCCCCTGCGGCTCGCACGCGGCGACGCCGACCAACGGCGTCACGGTGACGTACGAGCGCCAGCTTCCGACGTGGCGACCGGTGCCCGCGAGAGTCACGATGTCCATCGTCACGAGCCCCCTTCCTGCGTCACCACGTGGCGGCGAACCGCCCGACCGGCAGCCTCGTGCGCCGGTGTGTGATCGACCGTAGGACCGGCCCGATGAGAAGGGCAACGTATTTTCCGGAAGTTTTCTCCGAGATCTCCGGACCGGACACGGACGACCACGGCGCGCCGGCGCGAGCGGCACGTCGCCCATGATCGACAGGGCCGGGGCCCGCGGACGGTGCCTCTCGCGGCGGCGAGCACCGACCCGCGCCGCCACCGTGACCTACGAGGCGTGCTCCCGCAGCAGGGTGAGCACCTCGGTGCCGTAGCGCTCGAGCTTCGACGACCCGATGCCGGGGATGGCGACGAGGCCCGAGGGGTCGTGGGGGCGCTGCTCGGCGAGGGCGATGAGCGTGGCGTCGGTGAACACGACGTAGGCGGGCACCGAGCGCGACTTCGCCTCCGCGGAGCGCCAGGCCTTCAGCGCGTCCAGCAGCGACTCGTCGACGTCGGTGGGGTGGGTGCTGCAGCGCCCGAGCTTCGCGGACGCGGCGTCGGGCAGCGGCTTGCCGCACAGCCGGCACACCGCCTTGCCCTTCGTCCCGTTGCCGCCGGTGGGCACGCGGGCGGCCGGGTGCTCGTCGGGGACGAGGCCGTAGAGGAAGCGGCTGCGCCGCCGCGAGCGCCGCCCGCCCGCGCTGCGCGACAGGGCCCACGACATCCGCAGGTGCACGCGCGCGCGGGTGACGCCGACGTAGAACAGGCGCCGCTCCTCCTCGATCGCGTCGTCGTCGCCCTCGGCGTGCTGGATCGGCAGCGTCCCGTCGGTGAGCCCGACGAGGAACACGGCATCCCACTCGAGGCCCTTCGCGGCGTGCAGCGACGCGAGCGTGACCCCCTGCACGGTCGGCGGGTGCTGGGCCTGGGCGCGGGTGGTGAGCTCGCCGAGGAAGACGTCGAGGTCGGCGTCGGGCACCGATGCGACGAGCTCCTCGGCCAGCTCGGCGAGCGCGCGCAGCGACTCCCAGCGCTGGCGGGCCGCGCCCTGCCCGGCCGCGCCGGCGGGCGGGGAGTCGGTGAGCCCCTGCTCGCCGAGCACCGCGCGCACCAGCGACACCATGCCCTCGCCCCGCGCGTCCTCCGGAGCCCGCGCCGCCGCGGTGCGCAGGGCGGCGACGGCGGTGCGGACCTCGGTGCGCTGGAAGAACCGCTCGCCCCCGCGCACCTGGTAGGCGATGCCGGCGTCGCCGAGCGCCTGCTCGTACACCTCGGACTGCGCGTTGACGCGGTAGAGCACCGCGATCTCCGCCGGCGGCACCCCGTCGTCGATCAACTCGCGGATCGCCGCCGCGACGGCGGTGCCCTCGGCCGGCTCGTCGTCGTGCTCGGCGAAGTCGGGCGCCGGGCCGGGCGGGCGCTGGCCCTCGAGGCGCAGCCGCGACCCGGCCGCGCGGCCCCGTGCCGCCCCGATGACGGTGTTGGCGGCCGCGACCACCTGCGGGGTGGAGCGGTAGTCGCGCACCAGGCGCACGACCGTGGCCTCGGCGAACACCCGGGGGAACTCGAGGAGGTACGAGGGGCTCGCCCCGGCGAACGAGTAGATGGTCTGGTTGGCGTCGCCGACGACGGTGAGGTCGTCGCGCCCGCCGAGCCACGCCGAGAGCAGCCGGTGCTGGGCCGGGGTGACGTCCTGGAACTCGTCGACGACGAAGCAGCGGTACCGCTCGTGGAACTCGTGGGCGACCTCCGGGTGCTCCTCGAGTGCGGCCGCGGTGTGGAGCAGGAGGTCGTCGAAGTCGAGCAGCTCGGCGCGGTTCTTCAGCGTCTCGTAGGTCTCGTAGACGGCGGCGACCTGCTCGACCGGCGCCGGCACGTCGCGGGCCGCCCGCCCGGCCGCGGCGGGGTAGTCGTCCGGCGGCACCAGCGAGGCCTTGGCCCACTCGATCTCGCCGGCGAGGTCGCGCAGGGACTCGCGGGTCGTCGGGGCGCCCGCCCGCTGTGCCGCCTGCCCGACGATGCGCAGCTTGCCCTCGAGTACCTCCCACGGCGTGCCGCCCACGACACGTGGCCAGAAGTAGCGCAGCTGGCGCAGCGCGGCGGCGTGGAAGGTGCGCGCCTGGACCGGCGGCTGCCCCGGGCCGCCCACGCCGAGATCCCGCAGCCGCGTGCGCATCTCCCCCGCCGCCCGGGCCGTGAACGTCACGGCAAGGACCTGCCCCGACGAGACGTGCCCGGCCGAGACGAGGTGGGCGATGCGGCGGGTGATCGTGCGGGTCTTGCCGGTGCCCGCGCCCGCGAGGACGCACACGGGACCACGCGGCGCGAGGACGGCCTGGGTCTGCTCGGGGTCGAGCCCGGACGTCGCGTCACCACCCACGCCCCCATCGTCTCAACCCGGTCCGACGGGCGTGGCGCGGACGGGCGGGAAGGTCCGAAATCTCCATGACGCTGTCGGACCCCCGTGGAACGGTGGAGGGCGTGCCACCAGCCATCGAGGCCGACGGTCTCGTCAAGCGCTTCGGCGCCACCACCGCCCTCGCCGGGGCGAGCCTCTCGGCCGCCGAGGGCACGGTCCTCGGCGTGCTGGGGCCCAACGGCGCGGGCAAGACCACGGCGACGCGGGTGCTCGCCACGCTGCTCGCGCCCGACGAGGGCCGGGCGACGGTGGGCGGGTACGACGTCGTCACCGAGCCGCACCGCGTGCGCTCGCTCATCGGGCTCACCGGCCAGTACGCGGGGGTCGACGAGGCGCTCACGGGCACCGAGAACCTCGTGCTCATCGCCCGCCTGCTCGGGCAGTCCCGGCCCGCCGCGCGCACCCGGGCCGCGGAGCTGCTCGAGCAGTTCGGGCTCACCGACGCGGCCGGGCGCGCGGCGCGCACCTACTCGGGGGGCATGCGCCGGCGTCTCGACCTCGCGGCGTCGCTGGTGGGACGCCCGCGCATCCTGTTCCTCGACGAGCCCACCACGGGGCTCGACCCGGCGAGCCGCAACGAGCTCTGGGACATGGTGCGCTCGCTGGTCGGCGGCGGGGTGACGGTGCTGCTGACCACGCAGTACCTCGACGAGGCCGACCAGCTCGCCGACGACATCGTCGTCATCGACCGCGGCACGGTGGTCGCGACGGGCACGCCCGACGAGCTCAAGGCGCGCGCCGGGGCCGCGGTCCTGCAGATGCGTCCCGCGCACGGCGAGCAGCTCGAGGTGGTGCGGCGCGTCGCGGGCGAGCTGGCCGGCGCGTCGCCGACGGTCGAGCACGGCACGGTCGCCGTTCCGGCCGCCGACGAGACGCTCATGCCCGGGGTCGTCCGCCGGCTCGACGACGTCGGCGTGCGGCTCGCGGAGCTCACGCTGCGCCGCGCCACGCTCGACGAGGTGTTCCTCGCCCTCACCGGCCACCGCGCCGTGGACGTGGCGACCGCCGACCAGACCGACGTCCGGGAGACCGCGTGACCCTCGACCGCACGGTGCCCCGCGATCCGGCCACCGCCGCCGCTCCGCCCCCGCCGGCGTCCCGGCGCGCGACGCCCGCGCAGTGGGTCAGCCAGTCGATCACCATGGCCTGGCGCAGCCTCGTCCAGATCAAGCACAACCCGTCCGAGCTGCTCGACCTCTCGATCCAGCCGATCATGTTCGTGCTGCTGTTCACGTTCGTGTTCGGCGGCGCGATCGGCGGCTCCACCGACGCCTACCTGCAGTTCTCGCTGGGCGGGCTCATCGCGCAGAACGCGCTGTTCCTCACGATCTACACGGCGACCGGGCTCGCGACCGACCTCCAGAAGGGCACGTTCGACCGGTTCCGCAGCCTGCCGATCGCCCGGTCCGCGCCGCTGTCCGGGCGCATCCTCGGCGACGTCCTGCGCCAGTTGTGGTCGCTGGTCGTGCTGCTCGTGGTCGGGGTGGTGCTCGGCTTCCGCATCACGACGAGCCCGCTCGCGGTGCTCGGGGCCTTCGGCCTGCTCGTGGCGTTCACGGTCGCGTTCTCGTGGACGTCGGTGCTGCTCGGGGTGCTCGCGCGCGACCCGGAGAAGGTGCAGATCTACGGGTTCACCGTGCTCTTCCCGCTGACGTTCGCGAGCAACGCCTTCGCGCCGACCCAGACGATGCCCGACTGGCTGCAGGCCTGGGTGTCGATCAACCCCGTGTCGCGCATGGCCGACGCCCTGCGCGGCCTGCTCGTCGGCGGGCCGGTGGCGGCCAACGCGATCGCGACGCTGCTGTGGGGTGCGGCGTTCGCGGCGGTCTTCGGGCCCCTCGCGGTCTGGGCGCTGCGCACACGGGTCTGACGCGCGGGTCCTGGTCGCGGTCCGGAACGGGACGGACGGGACGCCGGCGCCGGGCCGGAGCACGATGGGGGCATGACCGAGCAGCTCGCGCCCGGCACGTCGCCCGGCGAGACCGGCGGGATCCCCGACGACCTCGTCGAGCGGGCCGTCGCCCGCGCCGACCGCTGGGCCCGGGCGGGCGCGGCGGGCACCGGGAGCGGCCCGTCGGCCCAGCTCGCCGCGCTGATGCACGACCCGGCGGGCGTCGACTTCACGCTGCGCTTCGTCGACCGCGTCGCCCGGCCCGCCGACCAGGGTGTCGCGGCCCGGGAGCTCGCCCGGCTCGCGGGCCGCGGCGGGGAGCTCCCCGCCTTCGTCCGCGGCCTCGACCGCCTGCTGCTGCGCGCCGGCGGGGTGCTCGCGCCGCGCCTGCCCCGGGCCGTCGTGCCCCTCGCGCGCCGCCGGATGAAGGCGCTGGTGGGACACCTCATCGTGGACGCCGACGGACCCGACCTCGCCCGGCGCCTGCAGCAGGCCCGCGACGAGGGCTTCCGGCTCAACCTCAACCTCCTCGGCGAGGCCGTGCTGGGCGAGGACGAGGCCGACCGGCGCCTCCGGCGGATCACCGACCTGATGCGCCGCGACGACGTCGACTACGTGTCGGTGAAGGCGTCGTCGGTGGCGAGCCAGCTCGTGCCGTGGGACCTCGAGGGCAGCCGGGACCGGCTCGTCGAGAAGCTGCTGCCGCTGTTCACGCTCGCGCGCGACACCGGAACCTTCGTGAACCTCGACATGGAGGAGTACAAGGACCTCGACCTCACCGTCGCGCTGTTCACGACGCTGCTGGCGCGCCCCGAGTTCACGGGGATGTCGGCGGGCATCGTGCTGCAGGCCTACCTGCCCGACGCGCTCGGCGCGCTGACCGAGCTGGCCGCGTTCGCACGAGACCGGGTCGCCGCGGGCGGCGCGCCCATCAAGGTGCGTCTGGTCAAGGGCGCGAACCTCGCGATGGAGCAGGTCGACGCGGAGCTGCACGACTGGCCGCAGGCCCCGTACCCGACGAAGGCCGAGGTCGACGCGAACTACGTGCGGCTGCTCGACCACGCCATCGGCGGCGACCTCGTCGACGCGCTGCGGATCGGCGTCGCGAGCCACCACCTGCACCACGTCGCGCTCGCCGTCGAGCTGGCGGCCGCGCGCGGGGCCGAGCGCCAGGTCGACGTCGAGATGCTGCAGGGCATGGCCCCGGCCCAGGCGAAGGTCGTCTCGGCGGACGTCCGGGAACAGCTCGTGCTCTACACGCCGGTGGTGCACGCCGAGGACTTCGACGCCGCCGTCTCCTACCTCGTGCGGCGTCTGGAGGAGAACGCGTCGCCGGAGAACTACCTGTACGCGCTGTTCTCGGACGCAGGCCCGGGCAGCTACGTCGACCGGTTCCGCGCCTCGGTGCGCGACCGCGACGCCGTGCCCGCCGAGCCGCGTCGGTCACGGGAGCGGGTGGCGATCGGCGAGTCGTTCCGCAACGAGCCCGACACCGACCCCTCGCTGGCCGCCGACCGCGCATGGGCCCTGACGGCGATCGGCACACCCGCCCCGCCCGTGCGCACCCCCGAGATCACCGATCCCCGCGCGGTCGACGCCGTCGTCGAGCGGGCGGCGGCGTCCTCCTGGGGCGCCCGTCCGGCCGGCGAGCGCGCCGCCGTGCTCCGCGACGCGGCCCGGGCGCTGGCCGCCGCCCGCGGCGAGCTGCTCACGGTGATGGTCGGCGAGGCCGGCAAGACCATCGCCGAGGCCGACCCCGAGATCTCCGAAGCGATCGACTTCGCCGCCTACTACGCGGACCGGGCGGTGGAGCTCGACGGCGCGCCCTTCACCCCGGACCGCGTCGTGGTCGTCACCCCGCCCTGGAACTTCCCGGTCGCGATCCCCCTCGGCTGCTGCCTCGCCGCGCTCGCGGCCGGCGCGTCCGTGGTGATCAAGCCGGCGCCGCAGGTGCGCGCCTGCGCCGAGGTCGGCGTCGCCGCACTGCACCGCGGCGGAATCCCCGCCGACGCGCTGCAGCTCGTGCACACCGACGAGGGCGAGGCCGGGCGGCGGCTGGTGACCCACCCGTCCGTCGACCACGTCGTGCTCACCGGGGCGTCGTCGACCGCGGCGCTCTTCCGGTCGTGGCGCCCCGACCTGCGCCTGGTCGCCGAGACGAGCGGCAAGAACGCGCTGGTGATCACGCCGAGCGCGGACCCGGACCTCGCCGTCGCCGACCTCGTCCGCTCGGCCTTCGGGCACGCCGGGCAGAAGTGCTCGGCGGCGTCACTGGCGATCCTCGTCGGCTCGGTGCGCTCCACGCGCACGGCGGCGGGCGCCCGGTTCCACCGCCAGCTCACCGACGCCGTCCGGACGCTGCGCGTCGGCCCCGGCAGCGACCCGTCGACGACGATGGGGCCGCTGATCGGGCCGCCGGGCGACGAGCTCGCGCGGGCCCTCACGCGCCTCGACCGCGGCGAGCGCTGGCTCGTCGAGCCGCGACACCTCGGCGGGACGCGGTGGTCGCCCGGGGTGAAGGAACCGGTCGCGGCGGGCTCGTGGTTCCACCGCACCGAGTGCTTCGGGCCGGTCCTCGGGCTCATGCACGCCGCGGACCTCGACGAGGCGATCGCGCTGCAGAACGCCACCGGCTACGGGCTCACCGGCGGGCTGCACGCCCTCGACCCCGACGAGATCGCGCAGTGGAGCGAGGCGGTCGAGGTCGGCAACGCCTACGTCAACCGGCACATCACCGGCGCGATCGTGCAACGCCAGTCCTTCGGTGGCTGGAAGGGCTCGGTCGTGGGGCCGGGCGCGAAGCCGGGCGGGCCGAACTACGTCGCCCAGTTCGGGACGTGGCACGACGGGCCGGTCGACGCCCTCCCGTCGGCGCCGCTCGCCCCCGCCGTCGCCGACCTGCTGGCCGCGGCCGCCCCGGCGACCGACGCCGGCGACCTCGCGTGGCTGCGCGCCGCGGCCGGGTCGGACGCCGCGGCGTGGCGCGACGAGTTCGCCGTCGAGCACGACCCGACGGGCCTGCGGGTCGAGGCCAACGTGTTCCGCTACCGCCCGCTGCCCTCCCTGCGTCTCGTCGTCGCACCCGGCGCCTCGGACCGCGACGTCCTGCGGGTCCGGCTCGCCGCGGCGTGCGCCGGCGTCCCGGTGACGGTGGCGGCGCCCGAGGACGTCGCCCCCGGCCCGTCCGAGCGGCTGCGCGTGGTCGGGACGCCCCCGGAATGGCTGCTGCGGGCGGCCGCGACCGCCGGCGCGTCCCTGGTCGACGCCCCCGTGGTGGCCGACGGGCGCCGGGAGATGCTCACCGTGCTGCGGGAGCAGGCGATCAGTGTGACCCGTCACCGGTTCGGGCACGTGGAAGCCTGAAGGTCATCGGTGCGTTGCACCTCCTGTGGCACAGATGACGATGTACACGACCGCCTGGTGCGGCTTCTGCCGGCAGCTGAAGATGCAGCTGGACCGCGAGGGCATCGGCTACGACGAGGTGGACATCGAGCGCGAGCCCGACGCCGCCGAGATCGTGATGAAGGTCAACGGTGGCAACCGCACCGTGCCGACCGTCGTCTTCCCGGACGGCAGCGCCGCCACGAACCCGAGCTTCGCCGAGGTCAAGGACACGCTGGCGCGCGTCGAAGCCGCGTCCTGATCTCCTAGCCGGCCGCCGCCCACGCCTCGAGCATGGCGCGGGCGATGGAGACACCGCCGGGCAGGATGAGGTCGCGGCCGGCTCCCGCTTCGAAGTTGGTCCCGCCGACGCCGGCCGCGCCCCGCGGCGCGCCGTCGCGGTGGGACCACGCGCCCGCGTCCAGGGCCTCCTGCAGCTGGGCGCGGGTGACCCACCGGGCGCCCTCGATCTCGCCCTCCTGCAGCTTGAGTGGCTGCGCCGGGTCGGCGACCGCGGTGAACCCGATCATCAGCGAGCGCGGGAACGGCCACGGCTGCGAGCCGAGGTACGAGATCGTGTGGACGTCGACCCCGACCTCCTCGGCGCACTCCCGCGCGACGCACGCCTCCAGCGACTCGCCGGCCTCGACGAACCCGGCGAGCACGGAGTAGCGGCCCGCCGGCCAGATCGGCTGGCGCGCGAGCAGCACCTGGGCCTGGTCACCCGGCCGGCCGTCGTGCACCAGGCAGATCATCGACGCGTCGGTGCGCGGGTACTCCTCGTGCTCGTGCGCACGGCACAGCTGCGCCCAGCCCGCCTTGACGGGGTACATCTCCGAGCCGTCGCGGGCGCAGAACCGGGCGCGGTCGTGCCAGTTGAGCAGCGCCACCGCCGTGGTCAGCAGTCCCGCGCCGCGGGCGTCGAGGTCGGCCCCCGAGCTGCGGAGGTCGGTCCAGTTCTCGTGGTCCGGCCCGCCGCCGGCGCGCTCCCATTGCTCGGCCGTCATGAACCCGGAGCCGGCGTCGTTGCCGTCGGCCGAGGACGGGTCGGGCACGCGCACCGCCCAGAACGCGGTACCGCTCTCCTCGCCGAGCAGGACCGCGCCGTCCGGGATGTCGGCCCCGAACACCGACGTCGGGGCGAACGCCAGCGTCAGCGTGCCGTCGGCGCCGCGCAGAACCGGCGTGCGGCCGTGCGGGTCGACGAGCACGACCTGGGCGTCCGGCCACAGCGCCCTGGCGTGGTCCGGGTCGACGCGCAGCTGCTCGCGGCGGTCGACCGTCGAGCGCGAGAGCGACGGGTCGTCGTCGAGGTGGAACGCGGCACGCAGGTCCGGGCCGGCCGTCCCCGAGCTCACGACGGGATCTCCACGCCGCCGAGGGCCCGCAGCCCGTCGGCGCTCGCGGCGGCGTCCGCGACGACGACCCCGGTGAACCGGGTCGGCGCATAGAACTCGGCGGCCGCCGCGGCGACCTCGTCCACGGTGACGGCCTCGACGCGCGCCGGGTGCTCGCGGATCCACGCCGAGGACAGGCCGTGCGCGGCGAGCGCGGCGACCGTCGAGGCGTAGCCCGCCTGCGTCGTCATCGAGATCAGCAGGGAGCCGACGAGGTAGCGCCGCGCCGACTCGACCTCGGCTGCCGTGGGCGGCACGACCGCGAACCGCCCCAGCTCGTAGCGGGTCTCCAGCAGCGCCGGCGCGGTCACCTCCGAGGCGACGTCGGTCTCGACGAGCAGCGCGGCACCGTGCGCGTCGAGCTCGAGGCTCGAGGACGCGTGGTAGGTGTAGCCCTTGTCCTCGCGCAGGTTCTCCACCAGCCGCGAGGAGAAGTAGCCGCCGAGCGACAGGTTCGCCAGCTGCAGCGCGGGATAGCGCGGGTCGGTGCGCCCGACCGCCGGCGCGGAGAGCCGCAGTTGCGACTGCACGGCCCCCGGGCGATCGACCAGCAGCAGGTCGCGGGCGGTCAGCGCGGGCAACGCCGGCATCGCCTCGGCCGACCCCGTGGTCCAGCCGGCCAGCGCCTTCTCGACGCGCGCCACCGCGTCGGCCGGGTCGACGTCGCCGACGACCACGAGCACCGAGCCGCCCGGACGCAGCGCCGCGTCCTGCAGCGCGCGGACGGCGTCGGCGGTCACCGCGGTGACCTCCTCGGCCCGGGGCATCTCGCGGGTCACCGGGTGGTCGCCGTAGCGGCGCTCCTGCAGCGCCCGCCGGGCGATCACCGACGGCTGCGCGGAGGCGAGCTCGATCCGCTCGACGAGACGGTCGCGCTCGCGGGCGAGCTCGTCGTCGGGGTGGGTCGCCGCGAGCACGAGGTCGGCGAGCACGTCGAGCAGCGTGTCGAGGCCCTCGGCCAGGGCGTGCCCGGACACCGCGAGGCGCTCCGGGTCGACGGAGAACCCGATCTCGCCGCCGACGCCGGCGAGGTCGTCGTCGATCCCGACCCGGGTCCGCGAGCGGGTGCCCGAGAGGATCGTGGTCGAGAGGACCTCGGCGACCGCGGCGTGGTCGGAGGCGCCGCTGCCGGCGGGGTCCGCGAACGGCACGCGCAGGCGCAGCTCGACCATCGGCACCTCGGCGCGGCGCACGGCGATGACGCGCAGCCCCGAGCCGAGGACGGTGTCGACCTCGTCGGGCGCGGGCACGGCGCGCTGGGGACCGAGGTCCGGCAGCGGGCGCGGGCCGGTGGGGGTGCTGCCGATCTCCTCGGCGCTGCGGCGGGTGGGGGCGCTCACGCGGCTCCTCCGGGGGTGACGGTGAGGACCGCGCGGGCGTCGGGGCGCAGGGCCCCGGCCGCGCCGGCGACGGCGGCGGGCTCGATCGCGGCGAGCATGCCGGGCAGCTCGTCGGCGAGCTCGGCGCGGCCCTGCACCAGCTCCGCGGAGCCGAGGGCGAGCATGCGGCTCATCAGCCGGTCGTGCTCGCGGTGCAGCGACGACGCCCAGCGCGCCGTCACCCGGCGCAGCTCCTCGGGGTCGGGGCCCTGCGCCGCGAGCGTCGCGAGCTCGTCGTCCACGGCGCCGAGGATGCGGTCGGGCTCGACCGACGCCGGGTGCACCGCGGTGAGCGTGAACGTGTCCGGGTCGCGAGCGTCCAGGGGCGCGCCCATCAGCCCGCAGGAGGCCGAGACGTCGGTGACCAGCTCGTCCCCGTAGACCAGGCGCTGGGTCAGGCGCGCCGCCTCACCGTCGGTGAGCAGGCTCGCCAGCACGGCGTGCGCGAGGTAGCCGGGCAGGTCCGTCGCCGGGTCGGGCAGGCGGTAGCCGACCGCGAGCGCGGGCATCGGGGCGTTCGCGTCCGTGACGGTGTCACGGCGTTCCCGGTCCGGTGGTGGCTCGCCGAAGCCCGGCCGTCGCGGCACCGAGCGGGCGGGGATGTCACCGAAGTGCTTCTCCACCAGCGTCGCGGCCTCGTCCGGGTCGAGGTCGCCGACGACGGTGAGCACGGCGTTGCCCGGCGCGTAGTAGGCGTCGAAGAACGCGGCGGCGTCGTCGAGGTCGGCCTGCTCGAGGTCGGTGAAGTCCCCGTAGCCGTTGTGGGCGTTGGGGTACGTGTCGTAGAGCACCGGCGGCAGCAGGATCCAGGGGAAGCCGCCGTAGGGCCGGTTGAGGACGTTGAGCCGGATCTCCTCCTTGACCACGTCCACCTGGTTGCGCAGGTTCTCGGCCGTCAGCCGCGGCGCGCGCAGGCGGTCGGCCTCGAGGAACAGCGCGCGCTCGAGCGCCGCGGAGGGCAGGACCTCGAAGTAGTTCGTGTAGTCCTGGTGGGTCGACCCGTTGAACACGCCGCCGGACGACTGCACGTGCCGGAAGTGGGCGAGCTTCTCCAGGCTCTCCGAGCCCTGGAACATCAGGTGCTCGAAGAGGTGCGCGAACCCGGTGCGGCCCTCCGGCTCGGAGCGGAAACCGACGTCGACGTGGACGGCGACGCCCACGACGGGGGCGGCGGTGTCGGGCACGAGCAGGACGCGCAGCCCGTTGTCGAGCACGCGGCGGTGCAGCCCCTGGGCGGTGCTGTCGGTGCTGCCAGGGGCGGTCACGCTGGAGGTCACACGGCCCAACCTAACCGCGGTGCGGACCGGCGGCCGGGCGACGCGGCCCGGCGCCGTGACCGCGGCTGCGCGAGCGCGCGGCACCGCGCCCGGCCGCGCTCTCGCGTGACCCCGGCAGCCGACGACCGGCGTCGAGCGCGGCGGGCCGTCCGGCCCGGGCGGACCGACCGGGACGCGCGGTCGGGCGGTGGGCCGTCCCGGCCCGCGGACGGGGCTCGGGGCCCCGCGTGGTGGTCGTGGTGACGGGACGCGCGGGGCGGCGGGCCGTCGACGCCGCCCGGCGCGAGCGCTCCCGCGCGATCGCGACGAGCAGTCCGGCCATGCCGAGGCCCGCGACGCCGGTGAGCAGGATCTCCAGGCGCCCCGTCAGCGGGGACTCGGCGGGCTCGGTGGCGGCGAGCGCGGCCGACGACCCGGTGCCGAGCACGCGGGCCGGGGTGTCGGCGGGCTCGGCGCCGACGAAGGCCATCCGCACCGTGATGCGGCTCCCGACCGTGGTGCCGCAGGCGTCGAGCGGCATCAGCCGCCGGCCCGCGGGGCCGTCGACCGCGACGGTGTCGCGCGGGTCCTCGCCGACGCACGAGCTGGTGGCCACGACCGTGGCCGGCCCGACCGTCTCGACGGCGGCGGGCGCGGGCTCCGCCGGGGCCGTGCCGCCGTCGCGGCCCTCGCCCCGCGCCCCGACGGGGAACGCCGCGAGGATCAGCCACAGGGCGAGGCCGGCCCCGACGGCGACCGCGAGGAGCACCCCCGGCACGCGCCCATGGCGCGGCGACCGTCGTGATCGGGTTCCGCCGCGTACCAGGTGGGAACGATCCAGACCCGCGCTCGCCGACGTTCCCCTCGCAGCCCCCGTGAGTGACACGGGCGGGATTCAAACACCCGCGGCGGTCCCACGATCGAGGCATCCGTCACGCTCACGATCAGGCGTCTGCTAGGGCCGTCCGGGGACGTCCGATGGGCCGATCCCGGCGCCGGTCCTGGCCTTGATGCCCCGCCCGGCGACGATGCGTCGTCCCGTTCGGGCGCGTGGGTGACGGTCCCGGGCGGGACGGTTCGCCGTCGGACACGCCGCCCCGCCCGTCACACGTCCGGATGAACGTCAGCGGAAGGCGTTCACGCCCGTCCGCTCGGCCGAGACCGCCCACAGCCTCGCGGCCGCGTCGGGGTCGACGGCGTAGTCACGGACGCCGTCGCGTCCCGAGGCGTTCCCGTCGACCACCTCGGCGACCTCGCAGTCCTCGAGGTAGAGACCACCGCGCCCGGCGAGCAGCGGCGACGTGGCGGCCCAGACCTCGGTGGCCGCGCCCTGGTCGGGGGTCTTGAAGCTCGCCGCCGCCTGCGGGGTCGGGTGGCCGTCGGCGTCGATCCACCCCAGCTCGACCATCTCCGCGCGCTCGAGGTGGCGCTGCAGCGGGGTCATGATGCCGCCGGGGTGCAGGGAGAACGCCCGCACGCCGTGGGGCGCCCCGAGCGTGTCGAGATGGAGGGCGAACAGGATGTTCGCGGTCTTCGACTGCCCGTAGGCGCGCCACTTGTCGTAGGGCTCGGCGCGCCAGTCGAGGTCGTCGAACCGCACGGGCGAGCGGTGGTGCCCCCGCGAGGACACCGACACCACCCGCGCGTCCCGGCCGCGCACGATCGCCGGCCAGAGCCGGTTGACCAGCGCGAAGTGGCCGAGGTGGTTGGTGCCGAACTGCGCCTCCCAGCCCGGGCCGACGCGGGTCTCGGGCGTCGCCATGATCCCGGCGTTGTCGATCATCATGTCGATCGCGCGGCCCGAGGCGAGGAAACGGTCGGCGAAGGCGGCGACGCTGTCTTGGTCGCCGAGGTCGAGCGCGTCGGTCTCCACGCCGTCGATGCCGTCGAGGGCCTCCTTCGCGGCGTCGGGACGCCGGGCGGGGACCACCACCCGGGCGCCGGCGCCGGCGAGCGCGCGCGTCGCCTCGAGCCCGAGACCCGAGTAGCCGCCGGTGACGACGGCGAGGCGGCCGCCGAGGTCGATCCCGTCCAGGACCTCGGTGGCGGTCGTGTGCGCTCCGAAGCCGGAGCCGATCGGGTGCTGTGCTGTGGTCACGGGACCGACGCTAGGAGTTCGAGCGCGCTCGAACGCAAACCCTGTTCCCCGCGCACGACACCGCCCGGCCACCGCGTCGCGCGGTGACCGGGCGGGGAGCTCTCTCAGCGGCGGGCCAGCACCCGCGGGATCTCGTGGCGGCGGGCGACGGCCACGACGCCCAGCAGCACCCCGAGGATCACCGGCGTGTACCAGAAGCCCTCGGACAGGAAGAACAGCTGGGCGCCCGTCGCCCCGACCATGAGCGCGACGAGGCACGCCGCGGCGAGGCCGGCGAGGCGCGGGACGAGTAGGCCGATGCCGCCGGCGACCTCGAGCAGACCCACCACGACGCGCAGCCACTGGCCGGTGCCCAGATCCTCGAAGATCTGGACCGCGTAGGCCTCGCCGAACAGCTTCGGGGCGCCGGACCCGACGATGAACATCACCCCGAGCAGCACCTGCAGCGTCCAGAGACCGATCGTCGCCGGCCGGGTGCGGGTGGTGGCGGGTGCCGGGGCGAGGGTCATGACGGTCGGCGCGGTCGACGTGGTCATCGGGGGCCTCCTGGAGGGGCGGGGTGCGATGAGAGAAGCGTGTCGGAGTCTTAGTCCTACGTCAATACTTACTCGTTGTTCTTTCGTACTTGCACCGGGTGTAGCCGGTCGGCAACGCTCCGCTGGTGACACCCGCGGGATGGACGGCCCCACCGGAGTTCACGACCCGTCCCGTGCTCGAGGGCACCGTCGGGATGGCCGCGGCGACGCACTGGGCGGCGGCCGCCACCGCGATGGGGGTCCTCGAACGGGGCGGGACCGCGTTCGACGCCGCGGTCGCGGCCGCGTTCGTCCTGCACGTCACGGAGCCCCACCTCAACGGGCCGGGCGGGGACATGACCGCGGTGTTCGCGACCGCCGACGACCCCACCCCCCGCGTGCTCGACGGACAGGGGCCGGCGCCGGCGGGCGCGTCGGCGGCCCGCTACCGCGCGGAGGGCCTCGACCGCGTCCCCGGCGCCGGTGCCCTGGCCGCGGCGATCCCCGGCGCGGTCGACGCGTGGTTGCTGCTGCTGCGCGACCACGGCACCTGGGAGGTCGGCGACGTCCTCGCCCCCGCGATCGGCTACGCCCGCGACGGCGTGCCCGCGGTGCCGCGCCTGGCGAGCACGGTCGCCGCCGTCGCCGATCTGTTCCGCGAGCACTGGCCGACCTCGGCCGCGCTGTGGCTGCCCGGCGGGCGACCGCCGCGGGCGGGTGAGGTGGTGCGCAACCCCGCCTGGGCGCAGTCGCTGGAACGCCTCGCGGCCGCCGCCCAGGGTCCCGACCGGGCCGCCCGCGTCGACGCGGTGCGCACCGAGTGGGCCGAGGGCTTCGTCGCCGAGGCCGTCGCGGCGTCCTGCCGCGTCCCGCACCGGCACGCGTCGGGCACCCACCACGCGGGCGTCCTCACCGTCGCGGACACCGCCGGCTATCGGGCGCGGTTCGACGACGCCGCGATCGGGACGTTCCGCGGCCACCGGATCGCGAAGACGCCCGCGTGGGGACAGGGACCGACGCTGCTCGCCGCGCTCGCGGTGCTCGACGGCTTCGGCGACGCCGACCTCGACCCGTCCACCGAGCACGGCGCCCACCTCGTCCTCGAGACCACCAAGCTCGCCCAGGCCGACCGGGAGGCGTGGTTCGGGGACGCCGTGGGGCCGCTCGACCTGGCCGACCTCCTCGATCCGGGCTACGTCGCCGCCCGCCGGGCGTTGATCGGGCCGGAGGCCTCCCGCGAGATCCGGCCCGGGTGGCTCGGCGGCCGCGAGCCGGTGCTCGCCGACCTCGCCCTGGCCGGCGACGTCGGCGTCACGGCCGACGGCACGATCGGCGAGCCCACGGTCACGCTCGCCGGCGAGACGAAGGGCGACACCTGCCACGTCGACGTCGTGGACCGCGCCGGCAACATCGTCTCGGCGACCCCGTCCGGCGGCTGGCTCCAGTCGTCGCCGGCGATCGCCGATCTCGGGTTCGCGCTCGGCACGCGGCTGCAGATGACCTGGCTCCAGGAGGGGCTGCCGTCCACGCTCACCCCGGGCCGGCGGCCCCGGACCACGCTGTCCCCCACGCTCGTGCTCGACGACGACGGACCCGTCGCGGCTCTCGGCACCCCCGGCGGCGACCAGCAGGACCAGTGGCAGCTGCTCTACCTGCTGCGCACGCTCGTCGGCGGGTACGACCCGCAGCAGGCCATCGACGCGCCCGCGCTGCACACGACGTCGTCACCCGGCTCGTTCTGGCCGCGGGGCCGGGTCCCCGGCGGCGCCGTCGTGGAGGACCGCCTGGGCGACGCCGTGATCGACGGCCTCACCCGGCGCGGGCACCGCGTCACCCGCAGCGGGCCGTGGTCGCTGGGCCGGCTCTCGGCGGTCGGCATCGACCGGGCCCGAGGGCTGCGGTGGGCCGCGGCGAACCCGCGCGGGATGCAGGGGTACGCCGTCGGGCGGTGACCACCCGGCTCTGCCAGGGTGCGGACCGTGATCCGTTCGCGACCGTCGTCGACACCTCCGGTCGTGCTCGCCGGTGGCCTGCTCACGATGGGAGTGCTGCACGGGGTGGCGCCGCAGCCGTTCGACGGGATCGTGCCGCCGTGGCTGCCGGGGTCGGCGCGGTTCTGGACCTACGCCAGCGGCGTCGCCGAGGTCGCCGTCGGGGCCGCCGTCGCCGTGCCCCGCACGCGCCGGCTCGGGGCCCTCGCCGCGGCCGCGCTGTTCGTCGCCGTGTTCCCCGCGAACGTGCAGATGGCATGGGACTGGCGGCGCCGCTCCTGGCCCTGGCGCACCGCGGCGTTCGGCCGCCTGCCGCTCCAGGCCCCGATGATCGCCCACGCCCTGCGGGTGCGGCGCGAGGCGGCGTGACCGGGCGTCAGCGGTGACCGGGCGTCAGCGGTGACCGGGCGTCAGCGGTGACCGCGCGTCAGCGGTGACCGCGGGTCAGCGCGGGTTGCCGCGCGGGCGGATCGTCGCGTGCGGCAGGGCGGGCGCCGGGAGCCGCGCGGCATCCCCGGTACGTCCGTCGCGCCCGACGTAGCCGGCGACCTCGCCGAAGCGCTCGCTGCCGGCCTCCCAGTCGGCGCGGAAGGCGACGATCTCGTCGTGGGTCCGGCCCACGAAGTTCCACCACATGACGATCTCCTCGCCGAACGGCGGGCCGCCGAGCAGGACGAGGCGAGCGGGCTCGTCCCCCTCCTCGCCGGCCGTGATCTCGAGGTGTGCCGTGCCTGCGGGGACGACCCCGAGCTCCGCCGGCTCCAGGGCCTGCCCCCGCAGCGTGACGCGGCCGCGGTCGACGAGGAGGCCGTGCTCGAAGGTGGGGTCGACGGCGAGCGTGACCCGCGCGCCGGGCGCGAGCAGCAGTTCCGCGCCGAGCAGCGGCGTCGCGGTGGCCACCGGGGACGTGACGCCGGCGAGGGTGCCGAGGAAGACGCGGGCGGTCGTGTGCTCGTCGATCTCGACCGGGGCGGGCGCGTGGTGGGCGAAGTCGCGCGGGGCGTCGCGGGCGTGCTCGGGCAGCGCGACCCAGAGCTGCACCCCGTGCAGGACGGTCGTGCCCGGCGTGCTGACCTCCGAGTGCGCGATGCCGTGCCCGCCGGTCATGAGGTTGAGCTCGCCCGGTCGCACGACGGCGTGGACGCCGTGGCTGTCGCGGTGCTCGACCTCGCCGGTGAACAGCCAGCTCACCGTCTGCAGGCCCGTGTGCGGGTGCGGCGGGACGTCCATGCCACCCGTGGCGGCGGCGTCGTCGGGGCCGTAGTGATCGACGAAGCACCACGCCCCCACCAGCGAGCGCTGCCGCTGCGGCAGCGTCCGGCGCACGGTCATCGCCCGGGGTCCGCCGAGCGGTACGGCCCGCGGCGTCAGGACCTCGACGGTCGACGCCGCGCCGCCGGGCGTGCACGCGACCTCCGCGGGAGCGATCTCGGTGTTGCTCACGTCCTCGAGTGTGCCCGCGCCCGCGCTCAACGCGGATCGATGTCCACGTCCGGTGGCGGGCCGTCGTCGCGGTCGGGGTCGTCGTCGGTGTCGGGCCCTACCGCAGCGGCCGGCGGCGGCTCCGGGTCGCCCTCGGGCGCCCGTTGCTCCTCGGGGACGGCGGCGACGAGCGCGCGCAGACCGTCGGCGTCGAGCAGGTCGGCGGGCGCGACCGTGTGGTCGTGGCGCACGTAGTGCAGCGCCGCGCGCACCCGCTCGACCGGGACGCCCGAGAGCGACGACCACGCCAGCCGGTAGGCCGCGAGCTGCACGGCGAGCGCCGGGAGCGCCTCATCGCGCGGCCGGGCGCCGGTCTTCCAGTCGACGACGGTCGCGCCGCCGTCGGTGTCGGCGAAGACCGCGTCGATGCGGCCCCGCACGAGCGTGCCCGCGACCTCGGTCTCGAACGGCACCTCGACCGCCACCGGCGTGCGGTTCGCCCACCGGCTCGCGGTGAAGCGCTCGCGCAGCTCGGCGGCGTCGGCCGCGCCCGCCGGGTCGGCGGCGGCGTCCGCGTCCTCGTCGGCGGCGCCGGGCAGCTCGTCGAACTCCAGCAGCTCGGTGGCCGAGAACCAGCGCTCGAGCCAGGCGTGGAACTCGGTGCCCCGCCGCGCCCGCGGGTCGGGCGGGCGTGGCACCGGCCGGCGCAGCCGTCGTGCCAGCGCGCCGGGGTCGGCGGCGAGGTCGACGAGCTGGCTGACCGACAGCTGCGGCGGCAGCAGGACCCGCGCGTGGCGGTCGCGCGCCGCGGCACGTTCCGCGAGCAGGACCTCGATGTCGGCGGCCCAGCCCTCGGGGTCGGGGACCTCGGTCCCGTCCTCGGTCTGGGGCTCGGGCGGCGGCGAGTCGAGACCGAGGTCGAGCTCCGGTGCGTCGGGAGCGGATGCGGCCGACGCGGTCGAGCCGGCGGACCGGCGGGCCCGCGCGGCCCGCACCAGCGCGGCGCCCTGCTCGACCGCGGCCCGGCGGTGACCCAGCGGGTCGACCGGCCACGCCGCCTGGTGGATGGCCGCCGCCATCGGGTTGGTCTCGTCCTCGGCGGGCGGCTCGGCCCAGTGGTCGACGACGCCGCAGCGCCCCCGGCCCGCGGCGGCCAGCTCGCCGACCTCGCCGAGCAGGTCCGACGGGCCGCGTGGCGTGTCACCGGTGTCGCCCCACCAGTGCCCGGACACGAGCAGACCGTGCTCGGCGCGCGTCAGCGCGACGTAGAACAGGCGGCGTTCCTCGATCAGGCGCCGGTCGTCGAAAGCGCGCTCGTGGGCGTCGAGGCGCTCCTGGATCTCCTTGCGGTCGGCCGCGCCGTCGAGATCGAGATCCGGGAGGTCGGGCCGGTCGCCGCGCAGGTGCACCGGCAGCGAGGCGACGGAGGTGAGCCACGACCCGGAGCGCTTCGAGGCGGGGAACACCTTGTCGACGACGTGCGGCAGCGCGACCAGCTCCCACTCGAGGCCCTTGGCGGCGTGCACCGTGAGGACCTGCACGCGGGTGCCGCCCGTGGCCGGGTCGGCGACGTCGACCTCGCCGGGCGTGAGGCCGTCCTCGGCGTCCTCGGCCGCGTCGAGGTAGGCGAGCAGCGCCGTGACCGTCGCCGTGCCCCCCGACGAGGCGGCGCCGGCCGCGAAGTCGGCGACGACGTCGGCGAACGCGTCGAGGTGCGCGCGGCCGGTGGGGCCGGGCCGCGCGGCGGTCTCGACGTCGAGCAGCAGCACCCGCTCGACGTCGGCGACGAGGTCGACCAGGGGCGCGGTCACCCGTCGGCGCAGCATCGCGAGCTCGTGCGCCAGGTGCTGGAGACGGTCGAAGCCCGCCGCGGAGTAGCGCGCGGCCGGGCCCGGGTCGTCCAGCGCGTCGACCAGCCCGGCGCGTTCGGCGTGCTCGCCGGGCAGTGCGGCGGCGACGGGGTCGGGGACGGCGGTGCTGACGGGGCCGTTCCCCTCGTCCGTCGCCGGCGCCGCCAGCTCGCGGGCCCGGCGCCACAGGGCGGCGAGGTCGGCGCCCCCGATGCGCCAGCGCGCGCCCGTGAGCAGCCGGACCGCGGCGCCGCCGGCCAGCGGGTCGACCACGAGCCGTAGCGCGGAGACGACGTCGCGGACCTCCGGCTCGTCGAGCAGGCCACCGAGGCCCACGACCTCGACGGGCAGGTCGCGGGCCCGCAGCGCGGCGGCGAGCCCGCTCATGTCCGCGCGGCGGCGCACGAGCACCGCGGTGGTGGGTGGCTCGGACTCGGCGTCCGCGGCCGCCCGCCAGCGGTCGGCGATCGCGTCCGCGATCCACGCCCGCTCGGTCTCGACGTCGGTGTGCAGGGCCACCCGCACGTCGCCGGCCGGGGCGCCGGGGCGTGGGCGGAGCTCGTCGACCGGCACCCCGGCGTGGCGCAGCGGCTCGGCGATGCCGTTGGCGAGGGCGAGCACCTCGGGCGGGTTGCGGAAGCTCGTCAGGAGCCCGTGGCGGGCGGCCGCCACCCACTCCCGGGTCGAGCTCCGCTGCGCTCCGTCTCCCGCGGTCTCGCCGTCGGCGTCGGCGCGCGGGAAGTCGGTGACGAACCGCGGGAGGTTGGCCGCGCTCGCCCCGCGCCAGCCGTAGATCGACTGGAACGGGTCGCCGACCGCGGTGACCGAGGTGTCGCCGTCGCCCGCGAAGAGCGAGCGCAGCATGATCCGCTGGGCGTGGCCGGTGTCCTGGTACTCGTCGAGCAGCACCGCGCGGTAGGCCAGCCGCTCGGCCTCCCCGACCTCGTCGTGGGTCTCGGCGAGGCGCGCGGCGGCGGCCATCTGGTCGGCGAAGTCGAGGCAGCGCTCGGCGCGCTTGCGCTCGGCCAGCTCCTCGACCAGCGGCAGCAGGTCCGCCCGGAACCGCTGCGCGGCGACCTTGGTGGCCAGCGCCTGCGGGAGCGCCGCCCGCTGCCCCTTGCCCGGCGGGGCGCTCTCCACGGCACGGGCGAAGCGCTCGGCGTGGTCGCGCAGCGAGCCGGCGTCGGCGAGGTGCTCGCCCAGCTCGCCGGCCAGCGACTGCACCAGCGCGGTGACGGTGGCCGGGACGCGGTCGGTGTCGAGGTCGGCGGCCCAGGTGGAGACGATGCGGTGCGCGAGCTGCCAGGACGCCGTCGGCGAGAGCAGCCGGGCGCCGGGGTCGACGGGCAGGCGCAGGCCGTGCTCGGTGAGCAGTCGACCGGCGTAGGCGTGGTAGGTCGAGATCGTCGGCTCGCCGGCGCGCGCGGCCAGCCGCCGGTCGCCGCTCGGGTCGAGCTCGTCGAGCAGCGTCGACGCGCCGAGCACCCGCAGGCGGCGGCGCACGCGGTCGGCGAGCTGACCGGCGGCCTTGCGCGTGAACGTCAGGCCGAGCACCTGCTCGGGCCGCACGAGACCGTTGGCGACCAGCCAGACGACGCGCGCGGCCATGGTCTCGGTCTTGCCCGAGCCCGCCCCGGCGGTGACCAGCGCGGGCTCCGACGGCGCGCCGATCACCGCGGCCTGCTCGTCGGTGGGACGGCGCAGGCCGAGGCGCTCGGCGAGCTCGACGGGGTCGATCAGCTCGGTGCCCGCCACGGCGATCGCGGTCACGGCACCTGCCTCCCCGAGGTGTGCACCGGGCAGGCGGTGCGGACCGGGCAGCGGTCGCAGGTGTCGTTCTCGCGGCCGACGAAGCCGGGACCCTCGGTGGCGCGGGCGGCCGTCGCCACGGCGTCGCGCCACAGCGCCAGGCCCTCGTCGTCGAGGGGCTCCTGGGCCCGTTCCTTCGCCGCTCCCCCGGCTCGCGAGAGGTAGACCAGGCGCGCCCCGCCGGGGGCGCTGCGGGCGGCGGTGCGGTCCGGCCCGGCGAGGACCTCGGCGAACGCGCCGAGCGCCGTCGCGAGCTGGTAGACGGCGAGCTGGGGGTGCAGCTGCGCGTCGGCCTTCGAGATCGGGGTCTTGCCCGTCTTGACGTCGATGATCACCGGGCGTCCGTGCGGGTCGATCTCGAGGCGGTCGACGCGGCCCCGCACCCGCACCCCGTCGGCCACCGCGACCTCGAGCTCGCGCTCGACCGCGGCCTCGGTGAGCTGCGCGCGCGTCTGCTCGCGCCAGGCGAGGAACGATCCCAGCATCCGCCGGGTGTTCGCGAGCTCCCGGCGCGAGAACCACGGCGCGCCCGCGTCGACCGAGGCCCACGCGACGTCGAGGGCCTCCTGCAGCTCGCGCTCCCCCGCGCCCTCCGCGGCGCGCTGCACGAGGGCGTGGACCAACGACCCGGTGACCGAGGCGAGCGAGTCGGTGTCGTCGCCGCCGTGGGTCTGCAGCGCCCAGCGCAGCGGGCAGGTCAGGATCGTCTCGACCGCGCTCGGGCTGACCGCGACCGGCGAGCCGGCCGGCCGCAGCGGGGCGTCGGTGGAGGGGCCGAGCAGGCCGTACCAGTCGTCGGGGTCGGACCCTGGCACGCCGGCGTCGGCGAGGCGGGCGAGCCCGTCGGCGGCGCGTTCCCGGCGCTCGGGCGTGGTGTCCGGGTCGGTGACGGCCCGGCGCAGCTCCCCGACCAGTTCGGCAAGCACCAGCGCGCGGCCGGGGCGGCTGCGCGGGCGGTGTGCCTCCGCGGGGTCGTCGGTGACGGGGCCGCCGTCGACGTCGTCGAGGAACCGCGACGGCGTGACGTCCTCCGCCTCGACGGCGCTGACGTGCGCGGCGCGCCGGGCCCGTGACAGCGCGACCGCGAACAGCCGGCGTTCCTCGGCGAGCAGGGGCGCCTGCCCGGACACCGCCGGGTCGTCCGGGACGCCGGCCAGCACGTCGACCAGCCGCTCGACCCCGAGCAGCGTGCCGCGTCGCCGCAGGTCCGGCCAGGCGCCCTCCTGGACGTTGGGGATGACGACGACGTCCCACTCGCGCCCGCGCGACGCGTGGGCGGTGAGCAGGGCGACCGCCTCGCCGTCGGGCGCGCGGGGGGCGAGCGTGTCGGCGCGGATGCGCTGGTCGTCGGCCTGGGCGACGAAGCCCGCGACCGTGCCGCCCGGCAGGTCCTCGACGTAGCGGGCGGCCCGTTCGACGAGGGCGACGACGGCGTCGAGGTCGCGGTCGGCCTGCGCGCCGGTGACGCCGCCGCGCTCGCTGGCGGCGACCCAGCGCCGTTGCAGACCGCTGCGGTCCCACACCGCCCAGAGCACGTCGGGGACCGAGGCACCGGCCCGGATGGCGTGCGCGGCCGCGGCGAGCAGCTCGCCGACGCGGGCCAGGGGCGCGGCCTCGGAGGTGCTCAGGAGCGCGAGGGGGTTCTTCGCCTCCTCCACGTGGTCGAGCAGGGCGTCGACGATGAGGGCGTCGCTCGGCGTGTCGGCCGCGCCGCCGCCGGCCTCGTGGCGCCGCAGCAGCCCGCGGCGCAGCCGCCGCACGGCCAGGGGGTCGGCACCGCCGAGCGGGGAGGCGAGCAGGGTCAGCGCGGTGTCGGCGTCGAGGCGCGGCGGGTCGGCGGCGCAGCGCAGCACCGTCAGCAGCGGGGCCACCGCGGGCAGCGCCGCGAGCGGGGTGTCGTCCGCGGGCACGGCCAGCGGGACCCCGGCCGCGAGGAGCGCCCGGCGCAGCGGCGGGAGCGAGCCCGACACCGAGCGCACGACCACCGCCATCCGCGACCACGGGACGCCGTCGGTGAGGTGGGCGCGACGCAGCCGGTCGGCGACCGCGGCGGCCTGGCGTCCGGGGGTGGCGTAGACGTCGACGGTCAGCCGGCCCGGGTCGTCCTGCTCGTCCTGCCCGTCCCCCGGTGCCGCCCGCGTCCGTCCCGGGCCGGCGCCGGGCAGGGCCGCGACGACGCGGGCGACGGCGTCGCGCAGGACCGGGCGGCTGCGGTGGTCGGTGCGCAGCACGACGGTGGCGAGCCCGCCCGGGTCGGCGTCGCGCAGCAGCGCCGGGTCGGCCCCGCGGAACCCGAGCACCGAGGAGTCGGGGTCGCCGGCGAGCACCCAGTCGTCGGCGGCCGCACCGAGCGCGCGGGCCAGCTCGACCTGCTGGGGGTCCATGTCCTGGACGTCGTCGACCACGAGGTGGCGCACCGTCGCGCGCTCGGCCTCGAGCAGCTCGGGGTCCGCGACGAAGGCGTCGAGCACCGCGGCGACGAGCTCGGCGGCGTCGAGCGGCGGCGCGCTCGCGAGGGGGTTGGCCGATCCGGCCGCTGCGCGCAGGAGCGTGACCTCCTCGTACGTGCGGTAGAAGCGGCCGGCGGCGAGCCATGCCGGCACGCCGAAGCGCTTGCCGAGGTCGGTGAGCTCCTTCGGCCCCAGCCCCCGCTCGGCGGCCCGCAACAGGAGATCGCGCACCTCGCCGGCGAAGGCGGGCGCCTCGAGGGCCGGGCGCATGCGCAGCGGCCAGCCCGAGGGCACCCCCGCCCCGGCGACCTCGCCCGCGAGCAGCTCGCGGACCATCGCGTCCTGCTGGGCGCCGGGCAGCAGGCGCGGCGGGGCCTCGCCGCGGCGCGCGGCGTGGCGGCGGAGCACGGCGAACGCGTAGGAGTGCACGCTGCGCACCAGGGGTTCGGCGGCCGCCCGAGCACTCTCGGTGCCCCCGGCGAGCGCGCGGCGACGGGCCCCGATCCGTTCGCGCAGACCCGCGGCGGCCCGCCGGTCGCCGACCAGCACGAGCGGGCGGGCGTCCGGCTCGGCGTGCAGCAGGCGCGCCACCCGCTCGGCGACCAGCGTCGTCTTGCCCGTCCCCGGACCACCCAGCACCCGGAGGAACCCGGCGTCGTGCTCGACGACCCGGCGGGCGGCCTCGTCGAGCACCAGCTCGCCCGGCACCCACGCCGCGGCGCGCCGCAGCTCCGGCGCCCGGTCGGCGCGCGTCGGGGAACTCACGCCGACCACTTCACCACGTCCCCCCGACACCGCCGTGGACCTGGGTCGCGCCTGACGCACGGGGTGTTGTCAGCCTGGCGTCCACGCTGGCGTTGGACGTCAGGAAACCACCCACGATCAGCAGTCCCGGCTGCCGTCGCGGACGGTGAACGTGCTGGACTTGTGCCGTGGACGAGGCGCGGCACGAGCGGATCCGGGCGGCGGTGGCCGCGATCCCCCTCGGCTCGGTCGCGACCTACGGCGACGTCGCCCGCGAGGTCGGCGAGGCCTCGGCACGCCTCGTCGGGCGGGTGATGAGCGAGGACGGGGCCGACCTGCCGTGGCACCGCGTGCTGCGCGCCGACGGCTCCAGTGCCCCGCAGATCCTCGATGAGCAGCACGCCCGCCTGCGCGCCGAGGGCGTCGAGATCCACGACGGCCGTGTCGTGCTCGCGAACCACCGCGTGGCGAGCGGGTGGATTTCCTGTCGTTGAGCGTCAGCGTGGACGCCAGGCTGACACCCCCGGGCCTCAGCCGCCCGACTCGACACCTCGCCGGTAGAGGTCGAGGTGCGCGGCGGCCGCCGCGTCCCAGGTGTGCGCGGCGGCGAGGGCGCGGCCGACGGTCGCGTGGGCGGGGTCGAGGTCGGGATCGGCTCCCTCGAGCACCCGCCCGATCTCCCGGGCGAATCCCGCGGGCCCGTCGGCGAAGCGGGCGGCGCCGGCGAACACCTCGCGCAGCACGGGCAGGTCGCGCGTCACCAGCGGGACCCCGGCCGCGAGGGCCTCCATCGCCGCGAGCCCGAACCCCTCCTTCGTCGACGGGAACGCGAAGACCGCCGCACCCGCCACCAGGCCGGGCAGCTCCGCGTCGTCGACCGGGCCGAGCACCACCGGCGACACGCCCAGCTCCTCGGCGCGGGCGAAGACCTCGGCGCGATACGGGCGATAGTCGAACAGCGTGTCGCCGCCCGCGATCAGCAACGGCACGCCCGGGAGCAGCGCCATCGCCTCGACCAGCTCGAGGGTCCCCTTCCGCGGCTCGATCCCGCCGACGGCGAGCACGTAGCGCCCGTACTCCGCGCGCCACGGCTCCCCGGCCCCCGAGGACGCCGCCGCCGCGAACCGGCCCGCGTCGACACCGTTCCCGATCACCGCAGGCGACCGGCCCCACCCGGACCGCACCTCGCCGGCCACGGCCTCCGACACACAGACCAGTGCCGCCGGCTCGACGATCGCGCGCTCGTGACAGGCCGCGAGCTCGGGCGTCGTGAAGCGGTCGAGGTGGTGCACGGTCCGCCAGAGGTCCGCGTAGCCGCGGGAGAGACCCACCGCGTTCGCCGTCAGGCAGTCCTGGGCGTGGACGACGTCGCACTCGCCCCCGAACGCACCCCACGCCTCGGCCAGCAGCGCGATCGAGCGCAGGATCCGGTCCCCGACCGACTCCCCCTCGATCTCCGGCACCGGCACGAGCCGCACGGTCACCGCGGCGTGCACCGGCCGGAAGAACCCCGTGTCCCCGCCGCGGGCCAGCGCCCACACCGTGACGTCGTGGCCCGCCCGGGCGAACGCCTCGGCCAGCGCGAGGGTGTGGACGACGCCGCCGCGCGGCTTGGTCGAGTAGGTCAGCAGGGCGATCTTCACGGGGTCACGGCCCGTAGGTCTCGGGTCGCCGCTCGGTCAGGTGGTGCAGGACGGCGCGCGCCGCGCCGACGGCGCCGGGCAGGTCGACCTCGGCCACGGCCAGGCCACCCTTCGACCAGGTCCGCGCCAGGATCTCCCCGCCCGGTCCGACCACCTTCGCGCGGCCGAGGAAGTGCAGCGCGCCGTTGCGTCCGCTCTGGTTCGACGACAGCCACACCACCTGGTTCTCCGCCGCCCGCGCCTGGTCGTAGAGGTCGAACAGTCGCGCCTGGCGGTCCTGGGCCATCCGCGGCGCCCGGTTCGTCAGGGACGTCGGCCAGGCCGACAGGCAGGCAATGATCTCCGCGCCGTCCACCGCGAGCGCCCGCGACGCCTCGGGGAACGTCTTGTCGTGGTCGATGAGCAGCCCCATCCGGCCCACCGGCGTGTCGAACGCCGCGAACCCGTCACCGGCCCGGAACAGCGGGGCGATCCCGGCCGGCAGGTGCACCTTGCGGTGCCGGCCGAGGATCCCGTCGCCGGACAGGCACACGGCGGCGTCGTAGCGTGCGGGCCCGGCCCCGTCGTCGGCGTCGACCTCCGGCCCCAGCTCGCAGTACCCGAGGCAGACGACCATGTCGCCGGCGATGTCGATCACCGACCGGACCTCGTCGCCGTTCGGCTCCAGCAGCGGGGGCAGGCACTCGAGGTCGGGGTGGCGCAGGTCGGTGAGGTAGCCCCCGAGCGCGCCGTCGGGCAGCGCGAGCAGCTCGACGCCCGCGTCCCGGGCGTGCGAGATGATCATCTTGATGCGGTCGAGGTCGAACCCGATGTCGCGCGTGAAGTGGGCCGCGGCGGCGGCGAGGCGGACCACCGGCGAGCCCTAGCCGGCCCGCGCCGTGACGGGCACCGGGGCGAGCTCGTAGGACGCCGGTCGCCGGTCGCGCAGGTGCCCCATGAACCGCCGGGCCGCCTCGACGGCGTCGTCGACGTCGACGGACGCGACGGCGAGTCCGGCGTCCGTGCCGGTGGTGTCGAGGACCTCCCCGCCCGGGTCGACGATCTTGGCGCTGGCGACGAGACGCATGTCGCCGAACGTCCCGGCCTGGTTCGCCGACACCCAGACGATCTGGTTCTCCAGCGCGCGGGCCCGGTCGAACAGGTCGAAGCGCCGGGTCCAGCGGTCGTCGGCGAGCACCGGCGCCTGGTTGGTGCGCGACGCAGGCCACGCCGACATGCACACGACGATCCGCGCCCCGTCCACGGCCAGTGCCCGGGCCGCCTCGGGGAACGCCTTGTCGTAGCAGATCATCATGCCGAGCCGGCCGATCGGTGTGTCGAACGCGGCGAAGCGGTCGCCCGCGGCGTACGAATTGTTCTCGTTGAGCGGCTGGTGGACCTTGCGGTGGTGCCCGAGCACGCCGTCGCCGGTCACGGCCACGCAGCTGTTGTAGGGCAGTCCGCCCGACGCCGCGTCGCCACGCTCGCAGAAGCCCGCGGTGACGACCGTGTCGCCGGCGAGGTCGATCAGCCGCCGCACCTCGGGCCCGTCGATCTCGAGCTGGGGCGGCACGTCGTCCGGATCGTCGTGCAGCGACGACAGGTAGCCCCCGAGCGCGGCTTCGGGGAGCGCGAGCAGGTCGGCCCCCGCGCTCCGGGCCCGGCCGAGCAGCGCCTCGATCGTCGCGAAGTCCTCGTCGAGGTCGCGACCGAAGCCCGCGGCCGCGGCCGCGAACGTCCTGACGGTCATGGGTGGATCCCTTCCGTGGTCCGGGCGGCGCCCAGCCCTGTCACGCCGCCCGCGACGGCCTCGGTGATCTCGCCATCGGGCCAGCGCAGCGCGACGCCGCTGCTCGCGGTCAGCTCTCCGCACACGGCGCTCGTCGCGGGGCCGGCCGTCGGAGCCGGGGCGCCGGGCGCGTCGGCGGTGAGCAGGGCGAAGCCGGGGAAGCAGGTCAGCCAGTCGGCGACGGTCGCGCCGGTCGGGCGCGGCACGGCGGCGACGTCGAGCACGGCGCCCGTGCCCGAGGCCTCGGCGAGCATGCCGAGGGTGCCGACGACGCCGGCCATCGAGACGTCCTTCGCCGCGGCCGGGCGATGCGGCGCGTCCGGGCCGATCGCGGCGACCATCGCCCGCAGCTCGGCGGGCGTGCGCGTCGACGTCGAGTCCCACTGCCGCCCGGTGTAGCCCGGACGCCACGTCCCGCCGAGGTCGGCGGTCAGCCGCACGGCCATCCCCGGGCGTCCGCCCGCGGCCGGGACCGGCGGCAGGGACGCGGAGCCTGCCGGAGCCGGACCCGTCGGGGCCGTGCGGCCCAGCGCCGTGACGGCCAGGGACGCGGGGACCTCGAGCTGCGTGTGTCCGCCGATCACCGGCACGCCGTACGCGTCGGCGGCGGCGCGCAGGCCGGTGAGCACGCGGTGCGCGAACGACGCGTCGCGCGCCCCGACGGCGTCGAGCAGGGCGGTCGGGGCGGCGCCCATGGCCGCGAGGTCGTTGACGTTGACCAGCACCCCGCACCAGCCGGCCCACTCCGGGTCGCGCTCGACCATCGCGGGCAGGATCGCGTCGCAGGCCGCGACGACGTCGGACCCCGGCACCGGCGCCCCGTCGTCCCCGACGTGCCGCCCCGTGCCGGCCAGGCCCGCGACCAGCTCTCCCAGCGGCGCCTTGGTCGCCGCGACCAGCGCCGCGAAGCGTCCGACGGGCCAGCGCATGTGCACGTGCGGGAGGCCGGCGACCGTCGTGTCGCGGACGCGCTGCCAGCCCAGGCGGCGGAAGAGCGTCTCGTTCGCGGCCTGGACGTCGGCCTCGAAGCGCAGCACGCCGGCCGCTTCCGCGCGGGCGCAGGCCGCGCGCACCAGGGCCGCACCGACCCGGACGCTCGCCCGCCGACGGGCCCGGCGGGCGACGACGAGGCGGCTGCCCGTCCACCACCCGAGGTCGGGCCGCGCCGTGTCGGCGTGGACGGGGGCGAGGCGGACGCCGCCCAGCACCTCGCCCGTCGCGTCGCGGGCGACCAGCACGATCGCCCGCGGGTCGTGGTCGTGCTCGTCGAGGTCGCCGGCCCCGCCGACACCGTCGTCGCGGAAGAGCCCCTGCTCGTCGACGAACACGGCGCGCCGCAGCGCCCGGTAGGCGACGACGTCGGGGTGCCGCGCGTCGATGGCCGGGGCCTCGGCGATGGTGACGTCGCGGGCCGGCCGGCGGGTGCGGCCGCCGAGGATCTCGTCGGCGGCGCCCATCTCGCCGAGGGAGTGGTCGTCCAGCAGGGACATCGTGCTCAGCCCCCCGCCGCGGACAGGGCCGAGCAGGCACCGCACGCGGCGCACCCCGCGGCCTGGTCGGCGCCGCGCATGCCGGCGGCCTGGAGGATCTTGGCGACGCGGGCGGTGACCTCGGCGAGCAGCTCCGGGTCCGGCGCGGGGTCGCCGTCGGCGAACGCGAGCGTGCCGGGGATCGGGCGGTAGGGCACGACGAAGGGGTAGACGCCGCGGTCGACGAGGTCGGCCGCGCCGGCGACGAGCTCGTCGGGGTCCTCGCCCAGGCCGACGATGAGGTAGGTCGACACGGCGTTCGCGCCGAAGAGCCGCACGCTCTCGTCCCAGGCGAGCCGGTACTGCGACAGCGGCACGGTGGCCTTGCCCGGCATCCAGCGCGCGCGCACGGCGTCGTCGAGCGACTCGACGTGGATGCCGATCGCGTCGGCGCCGGCGTCCTTGAGCTCCTGCAGGGCCGCCAGGTCGTCGGGGGCGGGCGGCTCGCACTGCACCTGGATCGGCAGCCCGGGCACCGCCTCCCTGATCGCGCGCACGCAACGAGCCAGGTGGCGGGCGCCGCGGTCGCGGCCGTTGGACGTGCCGGTGGTCAGCACCATCTGCCGCACGCCGTCGAGGCGCACCGCCGCCTCGGCGACCTCGGCGAGCTGCGCGGGCGTCTTCACGGCGGTGGTCGCGCCGGAGGCCAACGACTGCTCGATGGCGCAGAAGCGGCACCGGTCCTGTTCCCCGTAGCGCACGCACGTCTGCACGACCGTCGTCGCCAGCACGTCGTCGCCGTGGAGGCGTGCGAGCTTCTCGTAGGGGACGCCGTCGGCGGTGGTGAGGTCGTAGAAGGCGGGGCGCGCGACGGTGTCGACGGCGACGCCCAGGTCGGTGATCCCGCCGTCCGGACCGGTGCGCACGAGGCGCCCGTCGCGCAGCCGGTACGGGCTCGCCGGGTTGATCGGGATCGTGGTCCTGCGGCCGTCGACGAGCACGTGGCCGTCGGCGGAGGGGCCGGCGCCGCCGGGGCGACGCAGGGGGATCGTCGCGCCCAGGTCGGTGGTGTTCTTCGCCGTGTCGGGGAGGTCGAGCGCGACGCCGCGGACGGCCACTTCGGAACGGGCGGACAACCCGAGATCGGTGTCGGACGACATCAACGGACCTCCTGTGCTCTCGACGCGGGGCGACACGGGCGCGGTGCGAGGAACACGTCCCGCACCGCGCCGCGCGCGTCAGAGCTGGTAGGTCGAGTTGATGATCGCGCCCTTGCGGGCGTAGTAGATGAGCGCGTCCTGGACGTCGAGCGGGTGCGTCGGGATGACGCCCTCGATGAGGTCCTCCTCGCGCGCGCCGTGCAGCGACAGGCCGAAGCGGCAGCAGTAGACCTTGCCGCCCTCGCTCATGAACGTCTTGAGCTGGTCGTTGATGTTGTGCTCACCGGGGAACGCCGAGGTGCCGGTGGTGGGGAAACCGCGCGTGGCCAGGCAGTTCAGCGAGCCGGGCCCGTAGAAGTACATCGCGGACTCGAAGCCCTTGCGCAGCGCGCGCGTGGCCTGGAGGACGGCGACGAAGCTGACCGACGACTCGTGCGCGATGCCGTGGACCAGCGTGAAGTAGGTCTCGCCGCCCTCGGCCTGGAGGTCGGGGAAGACCTTCGTCCCGCCGTAGATGCTCGAGCCCTCGGGCAGCGAGGGGTGCGGGATCTCCTCGAGGCTCTTCTTCTCGACGTCGGAGAGCTCGGTGCTCGTCATGCTGTGCTCCTCGCGGGATGCTGTGTGCGGCGGTGCCCGCGATCGACGGGCAGCCCTGGGAAGGAGAGTTCGGGGACGGCGGGGTCCTCGCCGACCCCGGATGCGGGACCGTGCGTTCCGGTTCCTCGCTGCGACTCAGCACACCAACCGGCGATTTCCGAAGTGTTTCCTCGTGACTACGAGGCCGAGTCGTCCTCCGCGATGTGTTTCAGCGCGGTGACCCGACGCCCGCCGGGTTCGGAGATGGTCGCGGGCGAGGTCCGGGGTGTTGTCAGCCTGGCGTCCACGCTGACGCTCAACGTCAGGAAATCCACCCGCTCGCCGTTGCAGGGAACTGTGCACATCCTCCGAATGCGCCCACAGCCAGAAAGCGCAGTGCTCACGCCCGCGCCGCGCCGTCCCTCATCGTCGACGCCGTGCGCAGAGGCGACTGGGCGGTCGATCCCGACGTGTTGTGGGCGGCGAGCCGCGAGGGTGTCATCTCGGTCCGCGAGCTGGAGGACCTCGGCGTCCCCGAGGCGACGGCCTACCGGCGGTGTCGCGACGGCGGGCCCTGGCAGCGGCTCGGACCGGGCATCATCGCCCTCCACAACGGCACGCCGACCTGGCGCCAACAGCTGCTCGCCGGACTGCTCCACGGCGGCGACGACGCGGTGATCACCGGGCGTGCGGCACTCCGGCTCCACGGTCTCCACAGCGGTCCGGAACCGGACGAGGTGCACCTGCTCATCCGCCACGTCCGGCAGGTGCGCAGCTGGCAGACGTTCCGCGTCGAGCGGACCTCCCGTCTGCCGCGTCCCGTCGAACGCGCCGGCCTCCCGGTGGCGCCGCTGCCGCGGGCACTGACGGACCAGGCCCGTCTGATGACCGACCAGACGGCGATCGCGGAGATGCTCGCCGAACCGGTGCGGCGGTTCATGGTCACCCCGGAGGAGTTGCTGGCAGAGCTCGACGCCGGGTGCCGCAAGGGCAGCTCAGCACCACGGTCGGTGCTGCGCGCCGTCGTCGCGGGCGTCCGCTCGGGGGCGGAGTTCGACGCCCGGACGTGGTGGCTCGCCCAGCCCGACCTGCCGCCGGCCCGCTTCAACGTGGCAGTGATCGACCCGTCCGGGTGGCAGGCGGGCATCGTGGACGTCCTCGTCGAGGGGGTCGGCTTCGTGTGGGAGATCGACTCCGTCACGCACCACTTCGCCACGCCCGATCAGGTCGAGGCGACCCTGCGGCGGCAGCGCGCCCTGCGCGCCGTCGGGCTCCACGTCCTGAGCACGCGGCCGGCGCAGCTGCGCGACGACCCCAGCGGCACTCTCCAGGACGTGACGGACGGCCTCGGTGTGGCGGCGGCCCTGCCGCCGGCCCGAGCCACGTTCCGGGACGACATCCCGCGTCCTTCGTGACCTCCGCGGGAATCGAGTTGGTGGATTTCCTGGCGTTGAACGTCAGCGTGGACGCCAGGCTGACAACACCCCGTGCGTCAGCCGCCATTCTGCGTCAGACGCCGGAAAGGGCGGTCAGCGGTCGATGGGGGTGGAGCCGTCGCCCGTCTCGATGCCGCCGCTGGGGTAGGTCGTCGTGCCGTTGCTCGTCGACGAGCCCGTGGAGACGGCGACGTCGTTGACGACGTTCGACAGGAACACCGTGATCGAGGACCCGGCGTCGGCGAGCGTGGACGCGCCGCTACGCGTCGTGGACGCCGCCTGCTGCGGGTTCGAGATGATCGCGTACAGCACCAGCAATATCACGATCGTGCCGATCACGCGTGCCATGCGGACAGCATCGCCCCATCGTGACGCGGGGTAAACATCGGGGTGGCACTCAGTCGCCGGAAAGTCGATGAAGGTCGACGTCGATGAAGCCGATCGGGGGATGAACGGCCTGCGCACGGTCTACGTCGGGTGGCCCCACGGGTCGTTGGGGTTCCGCGACCCGGCGCGGGATCGGGCGCGGGCGGCGCGCGGTCCGGGCGAAGAGACGGTCGCCGACGATCGTCCCGAGGTAGGTGTCGTGCGGGTCGAGGACGTCGTCGCGCGGCTCGGGCGACGCCTCGTGGGACCACGGGAACCAGCCGATCCAGCGGTCGCGGGTGCTCCACACGTAGGGCAGGCCCGGCCGGTACCACGCGATCCAGCGCCCGTCGGACGCGTAGAGGTGCACGGCCATGCCGGGGTCCGACCGTGGCGTCCGCGGCACCCCAGGGCTCACGTGCCCACCCCCGCCGAGGCGGCCGCCCGGTACCGCTCGACGACGACCCCGACGACCGCCGGGTGCTCGCCCAGCGGGGCGGCGACGCCGTCGGCGCCGGCGTCGCCGAGCCAGCGGAAGAACGCGCCGGGCGCGAGCAGCCAGGTCGCGAGCACGACGCGCGGCCCGCGCGACGACGCCGACGCGACGACGTCCGCCACCCGCGGCTCGCCGCCGGCGATGTAGCCGACCGGCACCTCGTGGCCCACCCGCGCGGTGAGCAGGGCGGCGGCCGTGCGCAGGTCGTCCTGCGCCACGGCGTCGGTGGAGCCCGCCGCGGCCAGCACGACGGTGTCGCCGGGCTGCCCGCCGGCCTCGGCGAGCCGGTCGAGCAGCGCGCCCACCAGCGTGGGGTCGGGCCCGAGGGGATCGGCCACGACGACGTCGTCGCGGCCGGTCGCGGCGAGCTGCTCGGGGACGTCGACGCGCACGTGGAACCCGGACGCCAGGAACGCGGGCACCACGACGACGGCATCGGCGAGCTCCGCGAGGACCGAGGCCATCGACGGGCTCGCGACCCCGGCGTAGGCCAGCCGTACCGCGACCTCGGGCAGCGCCTGCTGCACGGACGCCGCGAGCCGGTCCCAGGTCGCGCGCCCGGCCGGGTCCTCGGTGCCGTGGGCGAGCAGGAGCAGAGCGGGTGGGGTCACGAACCGAGCGCCTCCGAGACCGACCCCGACGCGCCACCGCTCACCGACGACGCGTGCTCCTCCAACCGCTTCACCATCGCCCCCAGCCGGAACCGCTCGGGCGCGATGCCGACGACGCCGAGACGTTCCAGCGGCGCCGCGGTCACCGGCCCCACGCAGGTCGCGAGTACCTCGCCCGACGCCAGCGCCGACAGCACCTCGTCTCGCACTCCCCGCGCCGTCGCCCGGTGCACGAGGCCCTCGACCGCCGGCGCGCTCGTGAAGGTCACGGTGTCGACCTCGCGCGCGACGACCGCGTCGATCAGTGCGTCGACCGCGGCGAGATCGGGCGGCGGCTCCCACCGGTACACCGCCACCGTGACCACCTCGGCGCCGGCGGACCGTAGCGCCGCGAGGAAGTCGGTCATCGGGTCGCCGTGCAGCTGGACCGCGATCCGCACGCCGTCGACCCCGGACGAGAGCAGGTGGGCGAGCACCTCGGGCGACGACTCCGTCTCGTCGGCCGACCACGCCTCACGCAGTCCGGCGCCCCGGATCGCGCCGCGCGCCTTCGGACCGCGCGCCAGCACCGTCGCCGACCCGAGCACCTCCTGCAGCTCGGACGCGAGCCCCCACGACGACGCGACCTCCAGCCACCCCCGGAACCCCTGCCCGGTGGTGGCCACGACGACGGCCGGCGGCGCGGCGACGAGCGCCCGCGTGGTCTCGGCGAGCTCCGCGTCGTCCTCCAGCGGCACGATCCGCATCGTCGGGCCGTGCACCACCTCCGCGCCCTTGCGACGCAGGAGGTCGAGCTGGTCGTCGGCGCGACGGTCGGCCGTCACGCCGACCCGCCACCCCTCGAGCGGGCGGCCCGTCACGCGTGACCGACCTGGACGACGCCTTCCACCACCCGCACAGGATAGGTCGCCACCGCGACGTCGGCGTCCTCGAGACACCGACCGTCCGCCAGCGCGAAGTGCTGCTTGAAGATCGGCGACGCGATCACCGGCGTCCCGCCGACGTCGCCCACGATGCCGCGGGAGAGCACCGACGCGCCCGAGAACGGGTCGACGTTGTGCAGCGCGAAGATCCGGTCATCGTGGGTGCGGACGACGGCGACGGGCTCCCCCGCCACCAGCGCCGCGACCGCCCGCTCGGGCTGGACGCGCTCGACAGGGCACACCTCGGTCCACCCCGACGCCGTCGATACCGACCCCGCCGACACGGCCACGGGGGACGGCGACGGGTCCTTCGCCTCGGCCCCGGCGGTGGTCCCGGACGGGTGCTCCCGGAGACGGAGCGCAGCGGAACTCGACCATCGACTCGGCTCGGTCACACGCCCACCTCCTCCACGGGACGGATCGGCAGGGTGATCGACCCCGGGACGGGCCCGAATCCCAGCTCCGGCACCTCCGTCGGCTGGCCGTCCCTCATCCCGGCGGGCACGCGGTTCCCGCGGTGGTCGACGAACTCGACGCTGGGGTCCGGCGCGCCAGGCGCGTTGACGAACGACGTGAACCGCGCGAGCTTCTCCGGGTCGTCGAGGACCGCGGCCCACTCGTCGGCGTACGACGACACGTGCCGCGCCATCTGCTCGTCGAGCGACGCGCAGATGCCCAGCGAGTCCTCCATGATCACCTCGCGCAGGTGGTCGAGGCCGCCCTCCAGCCCCTCGATCCACGGCGCCGTGCGCTGCAGCCGGTCGGCGGTGCGCACGTAGAACATGAGGAACCGGTCGACGGTGCGCACGAGCGTCGCGGTGTCGAGGTCCGACGCGATCAGCTCGGCGTGCCGGGGGGTGAAGCCGCCGTTGCCGCCGACGTAGAGGTTCCAGCCGTGCTCGGTGGCGATCACCCCGAAGTCCTTCGACCGCGCCTCGGCACACTCCCGGGCGCACCCGCTGACCCCGGACTTCAGCTTGTGCGGCGAGCGCAGCCCCCGGTAGCGCAGCTCGAGCGCGACGGCGAGCGAGACCGAGTCCTGCACGCCGTAGCGGCACCAGTCCGTGCCGACGCAGGACTTCACCGTGCGCAGCGCCTTACCGTACGCGTGCCCGGACTCGAAGCCGGCGTCGACGAGCCGCCGCCAGATCGCGGGCAGCTGCTCGACCCGGGCGCCGAACATGTCGATCCGCTGGCCGCCGGTGATCTTCGTGTAGAGCCCGAAGTCGCGGGCGATCTCCCCGATGACGATGAGGCCCTCGCCGCTGACCTCCCCGCCGGGGAGCCGCGGCACGATCGAGTACGTGCCGTTGCGCTGCATGTTCGCGAGGAAGTGGTCGTTGGTGTCCTGCAGGACAGCCTGCTCGCCGTCGAGGACGTGCCCGCCCGCCAGGGTCGCGAGCATCGAGGCCACCGCGGGCTTGCAGACGTCGCACCCGCGCCCCGTGCCGTACTCCGCGACGATCGAGGAGAACGTCGTCAGCCCCGTCGCCATGACGATCTCGTAGAGCTCCGCCCGGCTCTGCGCGAAGTGCTCGCACAGGGCCGTCGAGACCTCCACACCGCACGACGCGAGCACCTTGCCCAGCGTCGGGACGCACGAGCCGCACGTGGTCCCGGCGCGCGTGCAGGCCTTCAGCTCGGGCACCGTCGACGCCTCACCCGAGGCGATCGCCTCGACGAGCGCGCCCTTGGTCACCGCGTTGCACGAACAGATCTGTGCGCCGTCGGGCAGCGCGTCGATCCCGACGCCGACGGCGCCCTCGCCCGCGGGTGCGATCAGTGCCATCGGGTCGCCGGGCAGCTGCTCGCCGAGGAACCCGCGCAGCGTCTCGTAGTTCGACGCGTCGCCGACGAGGACGCCGCCGAGCAGCGTCCGGCCCCCCGATTCCTCCTGGCTGTCCGTCACCACGAGCTTGGAGTACGTCCCGGTGACCGGGTCGTCGAGACGTACCTCGAGCGCCCCGCCGGTGGTCGCGTGCGCGTCACCGAACGAGGCCACGTCGACCCCGAGCAGCTTGAGCTTGGTCGACATGTCGGCCTCGGTGAACCGGGAGTCGCCGCCCGTGAGCCGGTCGGCGACGACCTCGGCCATCGCGTAGCCGGGCGCCACCAACCCATACGTACGGCCCTCGACCGCCGCCACCTCCCCGATCGCCCAGACGTGCTCGTCGCGCGTCCGGCACCGGGCGTCGACCAGCACGCCCCCGCGCTCGGCCACCGGCAGCCCGATGTCGCGGGCCAGGGTGTCGGCCGGTCGGATGCCCGCGGAGAACACCACGACCGACGCGTCGAGCTCGGTGCCGTCGGAGAGGGTGACGGTGAGACCGCCCCGGTGGTCACGCCGGATCTCCGACGTCGACACCCCGGTGTGCACCCGCAGCCCGAGGTCGCCGACGAGCCGGCGCAGCAGCGCCCCGCCGCCCTCGTCGACCTGCGCCGGCATCAGCCGCGGCGCCATCTCGACGACGTGCGGCACGAGCCCGAGGGTGCGCAGGGCGTCGGCCGCCTCCAGGCCGAGCAGCCCCCCGCCGATGACCACGCCCGCGCGCCGCCCGGCCCCCGCGCGGGCGGTCGCGGCCTCGGTGGCGGAGCGCAGCGCGTCGAGGTCGTCGAGGGTCCGGTAGACGAAGACGTCGTCGAGCTCGCGGCCGGGCACCGGCGGCACGAACGGCACCGAGCCCGTGGCGAGCACCAGCTCGTCGTAGGGCACGCGGCGTCCGCCCGCGGTGGTCACCACCCGGGCGGCACGGTCCACGGCGACGGCGCGGTCGTCGAGGTGCAGGTCGACGAGGTCGTCGGCGAGGAAGTCCTCGTCGGCGAGCGCCAGCTCCTCCTCGGAGGCCTTTCCCAGGTACGAGGAGAGCGCGACGCGGTCGTACGCGGGCCGGGACTCCTCGGCCAGCAGCACGACCCGGTACTCCCCGTCGGTGTCACGGCGCCGCAGGCTCTCGACGAACCGGTGGCCGACCATCCCGTGGCCCACGACGACCACGGTCCGGGTGGCAGCGGTGGTCGACATCGGTCAGACCTCCGCGTACGAGACCCGCGTGCCGGTCTTCGGGTCGGTCGCGGCCTTCGCGTTGCGCATGTAGACGACGAAGGTCACGGCCATGCACACGGCGTAGAAGGCGAGGAACGCCCAGAACGCCGGCGCCCCCGACTGCGTCGCCTGGAACGACGAGCGGAACGCGAGGTTGATCAGCAGGCCGCCGAACGCCCCGATCGCCGCGGTGATCCCGATCGCCGCGCCGGAGATGCGGCGCGCCCAGAGCAGGGCCTCGGCCTGGTCCCAGCCGCGTTCCTCGGTGGCGGCGAGCGCCTTCGTCCGGAAGATCGACGGGATCATCTTGTAGGTCGACCCGTTGCCGATGCCCGAGGTGATGAACAGCAGGACGAAGCCCGCGGTGAACAGCCCGAGCGAGTCGATGCCCGACGCCCAGATGCAGACCAGCGTCGCGACGGCCATCGCCGCGAAGTTCCAGAAGGTGACCTTCGTGCCGCCGATGCGGTCGGAGAGCCAGCCGCCGACGGGGCGGATGAGCGAGCCGAGCAGCGGGCCGATGAACGTGACCGCGGCGGCCTGCAGCGGCGTGCGCCCGAACTGGTTCTGCAGCACGAGGCCGAAGGCGAAGCTGTAGCCGATGAACGACCCGAACGTCCCGATGTAGAGGAACGACATCACCCACGTCTGCGCGTCGCGGGCGGCCTCCTTGAGCGCGCCGGTGTCGTTGCGCACCGAGGAGATGTTGTCCATGAAGAACGCGGCGCCGGCGATCGAGAGCACGATCAGCGGGATGTAGACCGCCAGCACGAGGCGCGGCGCGCTCGTGCCCGCCGTTCCGATGATCAACAGCGCGACGAGCTGGATGACGGCGACGCCGAGGTTGCCGCCGCCGGCGTTGATGCCCAGCGCGGCGCCCTTGCTCTTCTCGGGGAAGAAGGCGTTGATGTTGGTCATCGACGACGCGAAGTTGCCGCCGCCGAGCCCGACCAGCGCCGAGATGACCATGAAGGTGGTGAACGAGGTCCCCGGCTCCATGTAGATCGCCGCGAGGATCGACGGGATCAGGAGCAGGGACGCGCTGATGAGCGTCCAGTTCCGGCCGCCGAACACCGCGACCGCGAGGCTGTACGGGAGCCGCAGCAGCGAGCCGACGAGCGTCGCCATCGAGACCAGCAGGAACTTGCCGGCCGCGTCGATGTTGTACGCCGGCCCCATGAACAGCACGAGGACCGAGAAGAGGGTCCAGATCGAGAACCCGATGTGCTCGGAGAACACCGAGAACCACAGGTTCTTGTTGGCGATCTTCTTACCGGTGCTCTGCCAGAACGACTCGTCCTCGGGACGCCAGTCGTCGATCCAGCGACCACGCAGCAGGCTGCCTGTCGGCTGCGCTGCGGTCATGGGTCTCGCCTCCTCGCCGGGGCCTTCGTGGTGGGGAGCGACGGCGAGGAGAGTGCGACCCCGTCCGCGCGCGACGGGGGCCGGTCGGTCGACCCCGCGTCTGTGCGGCGGACGTTAGGAACCGCGTGTTACGTGGCGATGACCGCGTGTTGCGGCGGCGCGAACGGACCGTGCGGGGAGTGTCACCCCGCGCGACCGTCAGGCAGGCAGCAGGCTGCCGACGAGACGCGCGGCGTGCTCGAGACCCTGGAGCGACTCGCGGGTGCACGACGGGTGCTGGGCGTGCACGGCGAGCCGGAAGAGCAGGGCGTGCAGCAGGGCCTGCGGCCACGACGCGAGGTGCGACCAGCGCGTGATGATGCCCGGGTCCGCGCCGCCCCAGGCCAGCGCGTCGATGACGACGACGGCGGCGGCCCACTCCACGGGGCGCCAGAACGGCACGAGGTCGAGCACGGCCGGCGCGGCGCCGGGGTCGGCCGGGTCGAACAGCACGGTGCCGAACAGATCGCCGTGCACCAGCTGCGACGGCCGCTCCATCGCGCGCCGGCGACGGGCCAGCTCGGCGAACAGCGTGCCGCCGGTCTCCTCGTCGAGGGCGACCTCGCGCTCGCCGAAGGCGGCGCGGTCGGCGCGGGCCAGCAGATCGTCCCGGTCGTCGACGAGACGCGGGCGCTCGAGCCGGGCGGTCGCCCGGTGCAGCCGCAGCGACGCCGCGATGACGTCGTCGTGCCGGGGCTCGACGCGGCCGGCGACGTCGTGGCTCGCGGCCCAGCCGGCCACCACGCGACGGCCGTCGCTGGCGCGCACCGGGCGTGCGAGGCGCAGCCCGTCGACGCCCACCGCGGCCAGCTCCTCGACCGCGCCCGCCGACCACGCCGCGAGCACGGTGTCCGCCACGGGCCGGAGCACGAGGCCGTCGCACCACCACGCCGGACCGGGGAGGTCCGGCCGCGGGCGCGGCACCGACTCGCGCACCCCGAACGCCGTCCGGACGTGCTCGGGCGGGCCGTACGCCAGCCGCGGATCGGACCCGGCCGCAGACCCGGCCGCGCTGCCTCGGTCGACGTCCTCGCCCGGCTGTCCGGCCGAGGACGCCGTGCTGTGCGGAGGCGCGGCGGTCACGCTCCGCACGCTACTCGCGCGCGCGGAGCGACCCCTTCAGCGCGGATCGGCGTGTCTGGGTTTCACCGGACCTGTTCACCGCACCTCGTTCACCAGACCTTGTACGGCAGGAACTTGCCGTTGAACGTCAGCCTGACCCGGTCGCCCTTCGGGTCCTCGACGCGCTCGAAGTCGAGGGTGAAGTCGATGGCGCTCATGATGCCGTCGCCGAACTCCTCGCGGATGAGCTCGTGGAGGCTCGTGCCATAGACCTGCAGCGCCTCCTGCAGGCGGTAGGTCACCGGTTCGGTCGGGTCCATCGCGGCGTCGCCGCGCACCGGCGGCAGCGTGAGGGCCTCGACGACGTCCTCGTCGAGGTCGAGCAGGTCGCCGATCGTCGCGGCCTGGTCGGCGTCGAGCGGCTGCTGGCCCAGCAGCGCCGAGGTGGTCCACACCAGCGAGCGGTCGAGGGCCTTGGCCAGGTCGCCCCAGCTCACGCCCTTGGCCTCCTTGGCGCGCACGATGTCGCGACCGGCATCGAGGCGGTCGTCCTTGTCGCTCATGTCCGCGGTCTCCTCACGTCGGGCGGTCCGGGACGGCGCTGTCCTCGCGTGCGAGAGCTTGTACCCGGCGCAGCCGCGCGATCCACCAGTCGCGGGTCGCCGGCTCGGCGGCGTACCGCTCGAGCAGGGCCGGGTCGGGCGCCGGTGGCGTCGACGGCACGGGCAGCACCCCGTCGACGGGGTGGAACGGGGTGGCGACGACGTCGGCGGCCAGCAGGTCGGCGGTGCCCAGCCCGCAGGCGAACGGCAGCTCGGGGAGCGCCCCGGCCAGCGCCAGCCCCGCGGCGAGCCCGACCGAGCTCTCCACGGCCGACGACACCACGCACGGCAGCCCGATCACCTCGGCCATCCGCAGCGAGGCCCGCACGCCGCCCAGGGGCGCGACCTTGAGCACGGCGACGTCGGCCGCCTCCGCCCGCGCGACGCGCAGCGGGTCCTCGGCGCGACGGATCGACTCGTCGGCGGCGACGCGGACGTCGACGCGCCGACGCACGGCGGCGAGCTCCTCGACCGTCGCGCAGGGCTGCTCGACGTACTCCAGCCCGCCTGCCGCCCGCGCGAGCGCCGTCACCGCGGCGACGGCGCCGTCGACGTCCCAGCCGCCGTTGGCGTCGACACGGACCCGTCCGCCCGGCCCCAGCGCATCGCGGACGGCCTCGACGCGCGCCAGGTCGTCCCGCGCGTCCTGCCCCTTCTCGGCGACCTTGACCTTCGCGGTGCGCGTGCGGGAGGCCGTCACGATCCGGTGGGCGTGCTCCGGGTCGACGGCCGGGACGGTGACGTTGACCTCGACCCGGTCCCGCACCGGCGCCGGCCAGCCCTCCTCCGCGGCCTCGCGCGCGCAGCGCCACCACGCGAGCGCCTCGGCGTCGTCGTACTCGGCGAACGGGCAGAACTCCCCCCAGCCGGCCGGTCCGCGGACCAGCGCGAGCTCGCGCACCGTGATGCCGCGGAATCGGGTCCGCAGCGGCAGCGCGGCGACCGACACGTCCGCGCTCGAGACGTCCGCGCTCGACGCGGCACCGGGGGCGATCATCGGTTCTACCCTAGGACGGATGCGCGCCGTGGAGACCGTCCCGACCGACGGGAGCCCCGAGGCCGCGAGCCGGCTCGGCCGCGTGGCCGCGGAGGCCGTCGCGGGGCACGGTCCGGCGGTGCTGCCCACCGGCCCGGACGATCCGCCCCCGCCGCCGGAGCTGCTCGCGCCCGTCGACGACGCCGTCGCCGCCGTCGTCACGACCACCGGCTCGACCGGCGCGCCGAAGGCCGTCCTCCTGCCGGCCGCCGCGCTCATCGCCTCCGCGGACGCCACCACCGCCCGCATCGGACCGCCCGCCCGGTGGCTGCTCGCGCTGCCGGCCCACCACGTCGCGGGTCTGCAGGTACTGCTGCGCTCGGCGCGGGCGGGCGTCCCGGCCGCCGTGATGGACCTGCGCGACGGGTTCCGCCCCGACGCCTTCGCCGCGGTCGCGGGGTCGGCGGCCTACACCTCGCTGGTCCCGACCCAGCTCCTGCGCCTGCTCGACGCCGGGGGCGCGGCGCTCGAGGCGCTGCGGTCGTTCTCCGCAGTGCTGCTCGGCGGCGCCGCGGCGGACCCGGCGCTGCTCGACCGTGCCCGGGCGGCGGGGGTCCCGGTCGTGACGACCTACGGCATGAGCGAGACCTGCGGCGGGTGCGTCTACGACGGCCGGCCACTCGACGGCGTGACGGTGACGCTGGCGGATGTCTCCTCCGGCACCGGCGGCCGCATCCACCTCGGCGGGGCGACGCTCGCGGCGGGCTACCGCGGGGCGGTCTCCCCCGGCGCCGCCAGCGCCTTCGACGGCGGCGTGTTCCGCACCAACGACCTCGGCGCCTGGACCCCCGACGGCCGCCTCGAGGTCCTCGGGCGCGCCGACGACGTGATCGTCACCGGCGGCGAGAACGTCGCCCCGGCCGCCGTGGAGCGCGCGCTCCTGGCCCAGGACGGGGTCCGCGAGGCCTGCGTCGTCGGTCTGCCCGACGCCGAGTGGGGCGCCCGCGTCGTCGCCGCGGTGGTGGGCGACGACCTCGACCCCGAGTCGCTGCGCGCGGCCGTCGCCCCGGGGCTCGGCCGCGCCGCGCCGCGCGCGGTCGCGGTGCTCGACGCGCTGCCCCTGCGCGGGATCGGCAAGCCGGACCGCGCCGCGCTCCGCGCCCTGCTGGCCGACGACCCTTCCGCCGCCCCAGGCCACCACCCGACGATGTCGGAGTGAGCAGGCTACGCGTGGCCGTCGTCGGCGGCGGCATCGGTGGCGCCACGGCCGCCCTCGCGCTGCGGCGCCACGGCGTCGACGTCGCGGTGTACGAGCGGCGCGACACCGTGCCGCCCGTCGGCTCCGGCCTCGGGCTCGCCGGCAACGGGTACCGGGTCCTCGCCGACCTCGGCCTCGGGCCCGCGCTCGACGACGCGGGCGCCCCGATCTCCGCGATGCTCCTGCTCGGCGCGGACGGCACCGAGATCGCGCGCTACGACACCGGACGCCTGCTGGGGATGCGCCGGGCGGACCTGGTGCGCATCGTCCTCGACGGCCTCGGGCCCGGCGTCGTGCACCACGGTCGCGAGTGCGTCGCGGTCGACGTCGGCTCAGACAGCGGTGCCGACTCCGGCCCCGGCATCGACACCGGGAAAGGCTCGCGGACCGGCGCCGGCGCTAGCGCGACCCGTCCCGTCGTCCGCTTCGCCGACGGGTCCGCGGTGACGGCCGACGTCGTGGTCGCGGCGGACGGCCTGCACTCCCGCGTGGCGGCCGCCGTCGCTTCCCGGCCGCCGCTGCGTCCGTCGGGGATGTCGGCGCTGCGCGGCTTCGTCGACAGCCGCGGGCTGCCCGGACACCTCGCCGCCGACCAGAACGCGTGGCTGGGCGCCGACCGCCACCTGCTCGCCTACCCCGTCGACCAGCACGGGACGGTCAACTTCGCCGCGTTCGTACCGAGGCCGACCGGGAGCGCCGACGAGTGGTCGTTCCGCGTCGACCCGGACGTCGTGCGCGAGGCGTTCGCGGGGTGGGACCCCGACACCGCGGCGATCCTCGGCCGGGCGCACGACGTGTACCGCTACGACCTGGCGGACCGGGACCCGTTCGCCCCCTGGACGCGGGCCGGTGTCGTCCTGCTCGGCGACGCCGCGCACCCGATGCTGCCGCACATGGGGCAGGGGGCCAACCAGGCCATCGAGGACGCCGCCGTCCTCGCTGCCCTGCTCGCCGAGGCCGGCGACCCCGTCGACGTCGCCGACCGCCTCGCCGCCTACGAGGCCACGCGCCGACCGCGGACCGACCGCGTCCAGGGTCAGTCCCGGCGCAACGGTGAACGCTTCGCCGGCGCCCGTCACCCGACCTCCGGCGGCGAGAACGACGACCTGTCCTGGGTCTACCGCTACGACGCGCCCGCGGCGGGACGCGACGCGGCGGCGGCGTTCCGTCCGGTGTAGCGGTGCCGTCGGCTCTACTTCGGGGGCAGCGTCTGCACGAACGCGACGCCCTCGTCGACCCAGCCGTCCAGCGCCGCCCCGTCCAGGCGCTCGCGGTCGACGTAGAGCCATCCGGCCATCGGCCGCCCTCGCATGATCATGTTGTCGACGCCCGGCGGGTCGAGGAGCGTCTCGGCCCGCGCCGGATCCACTCGGACCATGAGCCCACCGCGGCTGCTCGCGCACACGGTCATGTGCCCGCCGAGCAGGAACGCGAGCCCGCCGAACATCCGCTTCTCGGCGACGTCCCGCTGCCCGTCGAGCCGCTCGCGCAGGCGCTCGGCCAGCTCCTCGTCGTAGGCCACGGCTCGGAGTATGGCCTGCTCACGCCCCGAGCCGGTGGGCGATCTGGAAGACGTTGCCGAAGGGGTCGCGCACCATCGCCCGGCGGTCGCCGTAGGGCGTGTCGAGCGGGCTCTCCACCACCGTCGCGCCCGCCGCGAGCGCTCGGGCGAACACCGCGTCGGCATCGGCGACCACGACATAGAGGAACGCCGGGAACGCCTCGCGCTCACCGACCCCACTGACCATGATCACGGAGTCGCCGATCACGACCTCGGTCGGACGGCCCGCGGACACCTCGCCCTCGGCATCGAAGACCTCGCGCAGGAATTCCACCGCACCCGCGGGGTCGCTCACGACCATCCGCGGCGTCACCGACCTCCTGCTGTCCGGCACACCGGAGTGTCGGCACGCCGATGGCTCCCGGGCAAGGTCGGGTCGCGGGCAAGGCCGGGTCGCGGGGTGCTCCGGAGGCCGAAGCGATCCCCGGTCTATGCCGCGACCCGCGCCCGTCCGCCGGGCCGTGGTCTTCGCTGCGGGTCGATCCAGCTCGGTGGGGTGAACCAGGGCAGGCCGTCGAGGATGGCGACGGTCCAGTGGCCGTGGTGGATGAGCTGGTGGTGGAACCGGCACAACAAGGTCATGTTGTCCAGGGCGGTGTCGCCGTGGTCGAGCCACTGGCGCACGTGATGGGCGTGGCAGCGGCGGGGTCGTCGGGTGCAGCCGGGGAACGCACAACCACCGTCACGCACGATCAGGGCGCGGCGGATGCCCTCTGGGGCGGTGTAGGACAGCCGCCCGACGTCCAATGGTTCGCCGCGGGAGCCCAGGACCATCGGCACGATCCCGGCGTCGCACGCCCAGCGGCGGATGGTGGTGACGTCGACCGCGTGCCCGGAGTCGAGGACGCCGTGTCCGACCTGGTCGCGCAGCCAGCGGTGATCGATGGTGATCGTGAGCAGGGCCCGGGCCGGCCCGGCGCCAGGGCTGGACGCGGGGTTCGGTGCGGCCCGCAGCGGCTCGGGGATCCGCGGCTCGGGGATCAGCGCCTGCTGACCGGCACCAGTGTCGTCACCGCCGCAGGCACCGGTGCAATCACCAGCGCCGTCGGCTGCGGTGTCGGCGGCAGCGCTGTCCGTCTCGCTGCTCGTCTCGCTGATCGTCTCGTCGTCCACGGCGCCGACGTCGGTGGCGGCTTCCGCGTCGGCGCCGGCGTCCGTGCCGGCGTCCCGACTGGCGTCGACATCCGCGTCGTCGTCGGCGTCGTGGGTGTCGCTGGAGTTCTCGGGGTTCTCACCGCGGGCGTCGGTGGCCAGCCCGGTGGCGCCGAGCGCGTTCTGGGCGAGGTCTTTCAGGGCGTCGGCGTGCCGGCGGGCCAGGTCCCGGTCGTCGTCGGGGCCGGCCGGGGTCGAGAGCAGGTCGAACACCTCGACGATCATCTCGGCGTCCAGCGGGTCCTGCAGCCGGCCCTTCAGGGCCAGTGACCCGTCGCGGCGGCGCAGCAACCGCAGCTCGTCGCGGGCGTCGGCGCCGTCGGGTGGGGCGACGCCGTCGGGGTCGAACTCGGCGAGCATCCGGTCGGCGACCCGGCGCAGCATCCGCGGCGGCAACCCCGCCGCGGCCTCGGCCAGGATCCGCTCACACGAGACGAGGTCGTCGACCGCGACGGTCCCGAGGTGTTCCAGACGGCCCATCGTGCGGCGGATGATCACGACGTGGTCGCCGGAGACCTGACCCTCGGCGCACACCGCCGCGGTGCACGGATAGCGCGGGGGCAGCGGCTCACCGCGCAACGACACCCGCGGGCAGAGATCCTCGGCCTCCTCGACCCGGCGGCCGGCCTCGGCCGGGTCGACCCGCCACAGCTCCGCGACCAGCCGCGCCGCGCTGCGGTCCCCGGTCACCTGCGCCACCCCGAGACGGACCAGCTCGGCGACGTCCTCGAGCTGGCGGTAGTAGCCCCGACGCTGGTCCACCACCCGCTCACGGGCCCGGTCGAGCGCCGCACACTCCACCGGCCCCACCACCCGCTCGCTCATGTGTTCGAATCTAGCCCGGACCCCCGACAACGCCGTGGTCGATGCTGAGAACCCCCTCAGCTCCGGACGCCCGTGAGCACGCGCACCCCGTGACGCCTCCTAGGCTCGCGACCATGGTCGATGCCGACGCCCCGTTGTTCGATCCGTCGCAGTGGCGGGAGGTGACGGGCTTCGACTTCACCGACATCACCTACCACCGCCACGTCGAGCTGGGATGCGTGCGGATCGCGTTCGACCGCCCCGAGGTCCGCAACGCGTTCCGCCCCCACTCCGTCGACGAGCTCGCCACCGCCCTCGAGCACGCCCGCACCAGCGCTGACGTCGGCGCCGTCCTGCTCACGGGCAACGGACCGTCGTCGAAGGACGGCGGGCACGCGTTCTGCTCCGGCGGCGACCAGCGCATCCGTGGCCGCACGGGCTACCAGTACGCCGAGTCCGAGACGGAGGTCTCGCCGGCCGAGCGCGGCAACGCCGGGCGGCTGCACATCCTCGAGTGCCAGCGCCTCATCCGGTTCATGCCGAAGGTCGTCATCGCCGTCGTCAACGGGTGGGCGGCGGGCGGCGGGCACTCGCTGCACGCCGTGTGCGACCTGACCCTCGCGAGCGCCGAGCACGCCCGGTTCAAGCAGACCGACGCGGACGTCGGCAGCTTCGACGCGGCGTTCGGCTCGGCCTACCTCGCCCGCGCGGTGGGCCAGAAGTTCGCCCGGGAGATCTTCTTCCTCGGCCGGACGTACACCGCCGAGCAGATGCACGCGATGGGCGCGGTCAACGAGGCCGTGCCCCACGCCGAGCTCGAGACCACCGCGATCCAGTGGGCGCGCGAGATCCTCGGGAAGTCGCCGCAGGCGCAGCGGATGCTGAAGTACGCGTTCAACCTCCCCGACGACGGCCTCGTCGGCCAGCAGCTCTTCGCCGGCGAGACCACCCGCCTCGCCTACATGACCGACGAGGCGACCGAGGGCAAGGAGGCGTTCCTCGGCAAGCGCGCGCCGGACTGGAGCCCCTTCCCCTGGTACTACTGAGGCCCGACCTCCAGGAGCGTGCCGTGGCCGTCGTCGTCGCCGTGCCGACCGCCGACCGGCGCGTCGCGCACGACTTCTACACCGCAGGGCTGGGCCTGGAGCCCGTCGGCGAGACCGGTGACGACGGCCTCCCCGAACCCCTGCAGTTCGTGCTCGGGCCCGGGGTGACGCTCATGCTGATCCCGACCGGCGGCTTCGGGTGGGTCACCGCCGACCACGAGGTCGCCGCGCCGGGCCAGAGCGAGTGCCTGCTCTCGGTGGTGGTGGGGACGGCCGCCGAGGTCGACGCACTCACGGACCGCGCCCGCGCCGCCGGCGCCGTCGTGAAGGAGGAGCCCCGGGACCCTGGGTGGGGCACCTGGTGCAGCACGATCGCCGATCCCGACGGGCACCTCTGGATGATCCAGGTGGACCCCACCCACTGACCGTCAGCCCGTCCCGACGGCCTCGCGCGCGGCAGGCAGGGTCCGACGGGTGGTCGTCGATGACGCGTCAGTCCGTGCGGTTGTGCCCGCGCGCGCCTTCCGCGAACTCGACGGTGAAGCCGTCGGGGTCGCGCAGCTGCAACGACCGCTCGAAGCCGCGGTCGCGGGGCGGGGTGTGCACGGCGACGCCGCGGGCGACGAGGTCGGCGTAGAGGCCGTCGAGGTCGTCGGTCCCCATCTCGACCTGGACGAACGACCGGAGCCGACCACCGCCGGCATCGGCGTCCCGGATCACGCCGGCCCCGAGGTCGAGCAACCCGACGGTGCCGGTGCCGAGCCGCATCAGTCCGAACTGGTGGGTCCGGACCTCGCACACGAACCCGAGCGCCTCGTACCAGGCCACCGATCGATCCAGGTCGCTGACGGGCAGGCTGAGTCCTTCGAACCAGGTGTCCACGGCACGCTCCTCGCGCAGCATCGACAGAGCGCGCCACGGGACCCCACGAGCGTGGAGGACGGAGCGTTCCGACGCCGCACTCCGTCCGGAGCCGACGCTAGCACCGCGACGGGCCCGGACGCGGCGTCAGCGCCGGTCCGACCGCCCGCCGCCGTGCCTGCCCGCGTCCGTCGTCGACGGCCGGCCGGGGTCCTCCCCTGTCAGGGAGTGCCGGCCCCGCCGCGGCGTCGGTGCGTCGGATGCCGGCGCGCGACCCGGGCTCTCGGAGAACGACAGCACCGGGTCGTGCCCCGACGGGCCGGCGGGCACGAGCGACGTCGGCCCCTCGGGCGGCGGAACCGGGCGGTGCCGGTCCGCAGCGCGTCCGGGCCGGTCGGTGCCGGCGGGCGGCGTACCCGGACGACCGGGACGGCCCGGACGCGGCGGTCCCGGCGGTGTGGGCGAGGGCAGGGGCGGTGGCGGTGCCGGGACCGGCGCGGGACCACCACGGGAGCGGCCGACGCCGGTCGTCCCCGTCGCAGCCGTCGTCCCCGTCGCGCCGTGCGCCGGGAACGCGCCACTCGGTGCCGCACCAGCCCGCACCGCACCCGTCGGCACCGCACCCGTCGGCACCGCACCCGTCGGCACCGCACCCGTCGGCACCGCACCCGTCGGCACGGCACCCGTCGGTCGGGGAGCGTGGGCGGGGACCGGGGTGTAGCGACCGGTGCCCGGACCCGAGCGGTCCCGGTCCGGTCCGGCCGGTGCCCCGGTCGGTGCCCCGGTCGGTGTCCTGGTCCGGGTCCCCGTCGGCACACCGGTCGGCGGAGAGGGCACCGGTGCACGGCCGGTCGGCGTCGGGCGTGGCCGGGCGACGACGCGGTCGACCGGCGGGGACGGCGCGACACCCACCACCCGGCTGATCCGGGCGCGCAGGGAGCCCTGCGACAGCGCCGACGTCTCGCCGTTCTCGACGTCGGTCGGGATCACGGGCGGCATCGGGCCGGGGGCGGCGGGCCGCTTGGCGCGGGCCTTGCCGCGACCGTCGGGCAGCAGCGAGAGCTTGCGGCCGGCGGCGAGGTCCTCGACCCAGCCGAACGCGAGCACGCACACGACGATCAGCGCGCACGCGATCCCGAAGTGCTGGGCCTCGGAGTTCCACCCGAGCAGGTCGCCGATCGACGGGGCGAACGCGATCGCCACGTTGTGCCAGAGGTAGATCGTGATCGCCCGGGCGTTGACCACGGTGACCAGGCGCCCGAGCAGCGGCACGCGCTCGAGCCACGCCACCTGCGGGTTCAGCCGCAGCACGAGCAGCACGGCGCCGAGCGAGACGAGGGCCTGCGCGAACGGGATGTCGTTGAGGTCGATGCCGTCGTCACCGGCCGGGTGGCTGAACGCCCAGGCCAGGCCGCCGACGACGAAGAGGGTGGCGACGGCGGTGGCGAGCAGGAGCGGCAGGCGGCGCAGCGTGCCCTCGCGGTGGGCGAAGCCGAGCATCCAGCAGGCGGCGAAGGTGCCGCCGTCGACGAGCACCGGCCCGATGGCCCCCCACTCCCCCATCGGCGAGCCGAGCACCGCGTCGACGCCGACGAGCACGATCGGCACCGCCAGCGCCACCAGGGGCCGGCGGCGGAACGCCCAGAGCATCACCGGCGTGAGCAGCACGAACCACAGGTAGGCGCGGATGTACCAGAGGCCGACGACGGCGTCCGCGCCCCAGTCGCTGCCCGGGGGGTCGACGAGGGGGAAGACCCAGTACAGGAGATCCGACCACACCAGCGGGGACGTCACCGACCCGTCCGCGTCCTGCCCGGCCCACCCGTGCCAGAGCATGATCGGCACGGCGAGCAGACCGAAGAACCACAGCGGCGGCAGCAGGCGTCGCAACCGGTGCCCGATGACGTCGAGGGCCTCGCCGCGGCGCAGCGACTGGACCATCAGCGACCCGCCGAGGGCGAACATGACGCCCATCGACGGGAACACCATGCTCATCCAGCCCCAGCCGAACGCGTGGTAGGTCACGACCCGGATCAGCGCGACGGCGCGCAGCAGGTCGAGCCACCGTTCGCGGCCCCCGCCGGTCTTCGGGGCCTTGGTCGCGACCGGCGCCGCGGGGGCGGCGTCCGGCGCGGGCCCCCGGGGCACGGCGGGTGCGGGCAGCCGGTCGGCGGCCGGGCGCGAGCGGCCGTCCTGTCCGGCCGGCACGGCGAGGTGCTCGGCGACCGCGCCGGTGCGCTGCAGCTTCTGCCAGCGCACCCCGGCGCCGGTGAGGGCGCTGACGACGGCCTGCACGAGCACGACGTACATGAGCTGGCGGTACATCAGCTGCTGCACGGGCAGCGCCCAGAGCGGCCCGAGCGGCTCACCGTCCATCCGGAACGCGATCACGCCGGCGATCAGCTGGAGCACGAGCATCGAGCCCCACAGCAGCAGCGCGACGGCCGGGTCGCCGAAGATCAGCCCGTAGACGAAGAGCAGGTCGACCAGCGGCGCGGCCAGCGGCAGGGCGACGTGGAAGACGCCGATGTGGGCGAGTCCCAGCCGACCCATGCGCCCGGAGGCACCGCGCTCGCGCAGCGCCCGGCGGTGCTTCCAGAGCGCCTGCATCGTGCCGTAGCTCCAGCGGAACCGCTGCCGCCAGAGCTGCCCCGCGGTGACCGGCGCCTCGGTCCACGCCAGCGCCGACTCGTTGTAGACGACACGCCACCCCGCGCGACCGAGCGCGATGGTCAGGTCGGTGTCTTCGGCGAGCGTGTCCGACGAGAGCCCGCCGACCTCCTGCACGGCCTCGCGGCGGAACGCTCCCGCCGCGCCCGGGATGGTCGAGATCGAGCCCCAGGTGTCCTGCACCCGCCGGTCGACGTTGAAGCCGACCACGTACTCGAGGTGCTGCATCCGCGGGATGAGGCGCGTGCGGTTCGCGATCTTGACGTTGCCGGCGACGGCGCCGACCTCCGGGTCGGCGAACGGGGCCACGAGCTCGGCCACCGTGTCCGGCTGGAAGATCGTGTCACCGTCGATCATGACGATGAGGTCGTGCTTCGCGGCGGCGACGCCGCGGTTGAGCGCCGCGGACTTGCCCGCGTTCTCCTGGCGCACCACCCGGACCCGGGGCAGCGCGAGGTCCTCCAGCAGGTCGGCGGTGCCGTCGGTCGAGCCGTCGTCCACCACCACGACCTCGAGCGGGTGGTCGTTGGCGAGGATCGAGCGGACGGTCGCCTCGATGTTCTCCGCCTCGTTGTAGGCGGGGACCACCACCGAGACGGGGTCGGTGACCGGCTCGCCCCACGAGAAGGCGGGGTCCCGGCGGCGCTTCGCGTGGCGGCGGGCCACGACGACCATGACGAGCAGCCGCATGATCACCAGTCCGCCAACGCCGATCAGCGCGAGCTGCATCAGCGTGACGACGCCCTGCGCGACGCCGACGGTGGCGAGCAGCGCCTGCCCGACGTGGCGGTCGCGGGCGGGCGCGGGCTGCCCGTGCGGGCCGAGGCCGGCCGCGTCGCTGACGGTGGTGAAGCGGTAGCCCTGGGCCTGGAGCTCCGGGATCAGGCGGTCGAGCGCGGCGACGGTCTGGGACCGGTCCCCACCCGCGTCGTGCAGGAGGACCGTCGCGCCGGCGCCGTTCTGCGGGGTCGCGTTGCGGACGATCGCGTCGACGCCGGGGCGCTGCCAGTCCTCGCTGTCGACGTCGGTGAGGACGGTGACGTACCCGGCCTGCCCGGCGGCCACGACGGTGCCGTAGCCGGGGTCGTCGAGCGCGTCGGAGGTCGACGAGAACGGCGGGCGGATGAGGTGGGTCGAGATCCCGGTCGCGCCGGCGATGGCGAGCTCGGTGTCGGCGATCTCGCGGTCGCGGCGCCAGGTCGAGACGCCGGCGAGGTCGGGGTGGGTGAAGGTGTGGACACCGATCTCGGAGCCCGAGGTGATGATCCGCTGGGCCAGCTCGGGGTGCCGCGCGACCATCGACCCGACGGTGAAGAACGTGCCGGGCACACGGTGGCGGGCGAGGACGGCGAGGACCTCCGGGGTCCACGTCGGGTCGGGGCCGTCGTCGAACGTGAGGGCGACCGTGCGCTCGGGCAGCCGGGCTGAGCGCACGGGCTCGGTGCGGGCGTCGATGATCGGGCCGCCGGTGCTGATGTCGGCGGGGACGTGGTCGTGACCCTCGGGCGGCCGGGCGTGCGCGTCGTTGCCGATCGCGGCGTTCACGAGGCCGGAGACGGTGAGGACGGTCAGGACCATGACCGCGAGGACGATGGTCATCGTCCAGATGCCCCAGCGGCGGGGAGGCTTGGTCGACCGGACGCGCACCGTTGTCACTCCGAGTCACCTCTTCCCCGCTCACGGTCGCTCGACCGTGCCCTCATCGTCACCTCGTCGTGCACGAGACGATATCCACCCCCTCCTCGTCGTCACGCGGCGTGGGAACGTTTCGCACCCCGGGGATCGCGGTCGGTGAGCGTCCGGTGTCGGTTCTGTCCTGACTCGTCCATCGACGTCCCTTTCTCGCCGACGCTGCGTCGTCGCTGGCGGGCCCGGGTGCGCGGACCGGCCCCGAGCTGGGAGGCGATCACCACAGCGCCGCGGTCGCCGGGCCCGCGGCCGGACGTCGTCGCCCCGATCGGATCGCCGGGCACGCCGTGTCCACGGGGCGAACCGACGGGCCTCGCGGCGCGGGGTGGCCGCGCCGGGCGGTGGCGCAGCGTGATCGCCAGGCGCGGCGGCGCGATCCTCGGGGAGGAACAGCGCGATCCGCGAGGTTCGTCGCTCTCCGCGACCGCCGCCGCGCGGGCGCCGTGGATGCCCGGAGCGCAGGACGGGCGCATGGAAACGTGTGGCGGCGGACCGAGGGGCGCCCTGCATGCGTGTGGCGGCGGACCGAGGGGCGCCCTGCCTGCGTACGAGGCAGCGAGGGCGCCCCTCGCTCCCCACCCAGCACCCGCCCCAGCGCCCACCCCAGCGCCCACCCCAGCGCCCACCCGGCGCCGCCTCCGGCGGTCGCGCCTGCTTGCGCCGCGACGGCGGGGAGGCGACGGTCCTCCCGTGAGCAGCGGCGGGACGAGGGGCGGGACGGGGCTCGACCCGGAGAAGCCGGCCGGCACCCGACGCCGGTCGACGCTGGTGCGCCGACTGCTGGCGCTGGAGATCGTCACCGTCGTGCTCACCGCCGTGATCGCCGGCGGCGTCAGCGCCTGGAACACGCGCGAGACCATCGAGCACGACGCCGCGGACAAGATGCTGGCCGTCGCGGTGTCGCTCGCGTCGGCGCCCGGGCTCTCCGACGCCGTCGTCGCCCGGGACGTGCCGCGCGTCCAGGCCGCGGCCGAGGCCGCCCGCCAGGGCACCGGGGTCTCGTTCGTGACCGTCATGGACCCGGCCGGCACCCGGCTGAGCCACCCCGAGCCCGCGCGGATCGGCGAGACCTACCAGGGCACGTTCCTGCCGGCGGCCGCCGGCGCGACGCTCGTGGAGACGTTCCCGGGGACGCTCGGTCTGTCGGTCCGGGCGATCGTGCCGGTGCGGGGGGCCGCCGGGGACGTCGTCGGGATGGTCGCGGCGGGCCAGCTGCGCGTGCAGGTGGCCGACCGGATCGCCCGCGAGCTCGGGATCCTCGCGCTCGCCGCGGCCCTCGCGATCGCCCTCGGCGTCGGTGTCGCCTGGGTCGCGGCGCGGCGGGTCAAGCGCGACACTCTCGGGCTCGAGCCCCGTGAGATCACCGCGCTGCACCGCCACCACGAGGCCGTGATGGCCGCGATGCGCGAGGGCCTGCTCGTGCTCGACGCCGACACCGGGAGGGTCGTCGTCCTCAACGCCGAGGCCGCCCGGCTGCTCGGCGTGCCCGACACCGTCGACCCCTCCCGCGCCGCCGGGCCGACCCTCGACGAGCTGGGCGTCGACCCGGTCCTGCGCGAACGCCTCGCCGACGGCTCACCCGTCACCGACGAGACGATGCTCGTGGGCGAGCGGCTGCTGCTGGTCAACCGCACGGAGCTCGCGCAGCCCGCGATCACCGATCTCGTGGTCACCCTGCGGGACCGCACCGAGCTGGAGGCCATGACCCGCGAGCTCGACGACGCGCGCTCGGTGACCCGCGCGCTGCGCTTCGCCGCGCACGAGCACGCGAACCACCTGCAGGCCGTCTCCACGCTCATCGAGCTCGGAGCGCACGACGACGCCCGCGACCTCGCCCAGCGCTGGAACCACGACCTGCTCGACAGCGCTTCGAGTGGCTCCGACGGCTCCCACGAGGACCTGCGCGACCGGATCGCCGATCCCGCGCTCGCGGCGCTCGTGCTCGACAAGGCCACCGACGCCCGCGACCGGGGCCTCGAGCTGCGCGTCGGCGACACGACCAGCCTGGACACCGACGTCGCGGGCGACGAGCAGGCGTCGACCGACCGCGTCACGGTGGTCGGCAACCTCGTCGACAACGCCCTCGACGCCGCGTTGCAGAGCGCGCACGCGGGCCACGGCGGCGTCGTGGAGCTGGACGTGCACGCCGCGGACGGCGCCGTCGTCGTCCGCGTCGCCGACGACGGGCCCGGCCTCGCCGATCCGGAGGCGGCGTTCGCGCCGGGGTGGTCGACGAAGGACCGCGGCCGGGGCGAGCGGGGCCTGGGCCTGGCGCTCGTGCGGCGCGTCGTCGACCGCCGGGAGGGCAGCATCGACGTCGCGCCCGGCCCCGACGGCCGGGGCACCGTGTTCACCGTGCGGCTGCCGACCCGTCCGGTGGCGCGGAATCCACGGGATCCTCAGTCCCCGGCGGCGAGCCGGTAGCCGACCCCGCGGACCGTGACGACCGCCCCCGGGGCGTCGAGCTTGCTGCGCAGCGCGGCCACGTGGACCTCGAGCGAGTGCAGCCCGGCGTCGAGTCCCGGGTCGTCGGGGGCGAGCCCCCACACGTCGTCGAGGAGGTCGGCCCGGGACACGACGGCGCCGTCGCGGCGGGCGAGCGCGGCGAGGAGGTCGAACTCCTTGCGCCGCAGGCTCACCTCGCGCCCGGACACCTCGACGACCCGACGCGAGAGGTCGATCCGCAGCGGGCCGGCGTGCACGACGGGCGCGACGACGTGGCCCGCGCTGCGGCGCAGGACGGCCTCGATCCGCGCGGTGAGCTCGTCGATCGCGAAGGGCTTGACGACGTAGTCGTCGGCGCCGCTGCGCAGACCGAGCACCCGCGCCTGCTGGTGGCCCCGCGCGGTGACGGCGATGATGGGCACCGTCGAGCGGGTGCGCAGCCGGCGGCACACCTCGACGCCGTCGAGGTCGGGCAGCCCCAGGTCGAGCAGGACGATGTCGGGCGGGTCGGCCGCGGCGTCGGGCCCGGTCACGGCTTCGAGGGCGGCCGCGCCGGTGCCGACGGGCGTCACGCGGTAGCCCGCGCCCCGGAGCGCGGCGGACAGCGCGTCGCGCACCGCCCCGCTGTCCTCGACGAGCACGACCTTCACGGGTCCCCTTTCCTCAACTCATCCCCAACTCCGTGCCACGGGTGTCCCACGCAGGGTGATGTGCGCCCTAGCCTCACCCGGCGGGTGAGACCCACGCCACCTCCACCCGGGGTGGGGATGGTGGACCGGAAGGAGACATCGATGTCGACGCAGGAAGCCGACGCGCGCCCCGCGCCCGAGCCGGGCGGGTCCGGCGGGACGGCCGGGTCGGGGCGCCGCGGGGTCTGGGCCCAGCTCTGGTTCTGGGTGGTCATCGGGATCGCGGCCGGCGTGGTCGTCGGCCTGGCGGCGCCGGACTTCGCCTCGGACCTCAAGTTCCTGCCCGACATCTTCATCCAGCTGATCAAGATGATCACGGCACCGGTCATCTTCTGCACGGTGATCGTCGGGATCGCCTCGATCGGCCGCCTCGCCACCGCCGGCGGCATCGCGGTCCGGGCGCTCGTGTACTTCCTGCTCATGACGCTGGTCGCGCTCGGGCTCGGGCTGATCGTGGTCAACCTCGTGCAGCCCGGCGCCGGCTTCCCCGCGATCCCGCCGGACCCGGCGACCCTGGCCGAGGCCCAGGCCGACGTGGCCAGCGGCAGCGAGGGCGGCGGCGCGCTCGACTTCATCGAGAACACCCTGCTGCCCGACAGCTTCGTCGGCCCGTTCGTCGAGAACGAGATCCTGCGGGTCCTCGTGCTCGCGATCCTGGTCGCCATCGCGACCTCGATGCTCGCCCTGTCGCTGCGCAAGCGCGTCGTCGGCGGCATCGACCTCATCGCCAAGGTCATCTTCGGCATGATCCGCCTGATCATGTTCCTGGCCCCGATCGCGGCCTTCGGCGGCATCGCCTACACCGTCGGTGCGCTCGGCGGCGAGAGCCTCGGCAACCTGCTCGCCCTGATGCTGACCTTCTGGGGCACGTGCGCGATCTTCGTCGTGGTCGTGCTGGGCGGCGTCGCGGCGTTCTCCGGGTTCAACATCTTCAAGCTGATCCGGATGATCAAGGACGAGATCCTCATCATCGTCGGCACGTCGTCCTCGGAGACGGTGCTGCCGCGCCTGCTCGCCAAGCTCGAGTCGGCCGGCGCCTCCCGCTCGACGGTCAGCATGGTGCTGCCGACCGGGTACTCGTTCAACCTCGACGGCACCTGCATCTACCTGACGATGGCGGCGCTGTTCATCGCCCAGGCCGGCGGCCAGGATCTGCCGTGGGGCGTCCAGCTCGGGCTCGTGGCGCTGATGCTGCTGACGTCCAAGGGCGCGGCGGGCGTCTCCGGCGCCGGCCTGGTCACCCTCGCGGCGTCGCTGCAGGCGTTCGGCGGCGAGTTCTACACGACCGAGTCGATCGCCATCGGCATCGCGATCATCGCCGGCATCGACCGGATCATGAGCGAGGGACGCGCGCTGACCAACGTCATCGGCAACTCCGTCGCCACCATGGTCGTCGCGGGCTGGTGCGGCGAGCGCGACGACGAGCGCTTCCAGGCCGCGCTCGACGACCCGTCGCTCGTGCGCGACGCGATCGAGCAGGAGACCCACGGCGCGGACGACGGTGACTCCGACGAGAGCCCGACCTCGACCGACCGCACCCCGGCCGCCGCCGGCGCGCACTAGACCGCCCGCGCACGGCGGCTACGCCGAGCGCCGACACCCCCGAGAAACGAACGGCGCTCTCGCTGCTTCGGTAGCAGCGAGAGCGCCGTTCGTTCGTTCCGGGCGCGCGCGCACAACGTCGCGACGCAGCGCCCTGGACCCTGTGGCTCAGTACGTGGGCAGCGAGGTGTCGACCTGCTGCGCCCAGCCCGTGACGCCGCCGCCGACGTGCACGGCGTTGGAGAAGCCGGCCTTCTGCAGCGCGGAGAGCGCCTCGGCGGAGCGCACGCCCGACTTGCAGTAGAGGATCGTCTGGCGGTCCTGCGGGATCTCCGCGAACGCCTCGCCCGACAGGATCTTGTCCTTCGGGACCAGCTTCGCGCCCGGGATCTTCACGATCTCCCACTCGTGGGGCTCACGGACGTCGATCAGCTCGAACTTGTCGCCCGCGTCGATCTTCTCCTTGAGCTCTACCGGCGTGATGGTGTGGCCGGCGGCCGCGGACTGGGCGTCGTCGGAGACGGTGCCGCAGAACGCCTCGTAGTCGATCAGCTCGGTGACCGGCGTGGCGTTCGGGTCGCGCCGGATCTTCACCTCGCGGTAGTCCATGTCCAGCGCGTCGTAGATCTTCAGACGGCCGAGCAGGGTGTCGCCGATGCCGGTGATGAGCTTGATGGCCTCGGTGACCATGATCGAGCCGATCGACGCGCAGAGCACGCCCAGCACGCCGCCCTCGGCGCACGACGGGACCATGCCCGGCGGCGGGGGCTCGGGGTAGAGGTGCCGGTAGTTCAGGCCCTGGCCGTTCGGGGCGTCCTCCCAGAACACCGAGACCTGGCCCTCGAACCGGAAGATCGAGCCCCACACGTACGGCTTGCCGAGCAGCACGGCCGCGTCGTTGACGAGGTAGCGCGTGGCGAAGTTGTCGGTGCCGTCGAGGATGAGGTCGTAGTCGCGGAAGATGTCCAGCGCGTTCGACGAGTCCAGCGGCGTCTCGTGCAGGTTCACCGTCACGAGCGGGTTGATCTCGGCGACCGACTCCTTGGCCGACTGCGCCTTCGACTTCCCGATGTCCGACTGCCCGTGGATGACCTGGCGCTGCAGGTTCGACTCGTCGACGACGTCGAAGTCGACGACCCCGAGCGTGCCGACGCCGGCCGCGGCCAGGTACAGCAGCGCCGGGCTGCCGAGGCCGCCGGCCCCGACCACGAGCACCTTGGCGTTCTTCAGACGCTTCTGACCGTCGACGCCCACGTCAGGGATGATCAGGTGGCGGCTGTAGCGGGCGACCTCGTCCTTGGTCAGCTCCGCGGCCGGCTCCACCAGGGGCGGCAGGGATGCCATGACGGCGCTCAACTCCCGAGTGTTGTTCTCACTGGTCCTCACGGCGCACAACCACCGCGCGGCCCGCCATGTTCCCCGACGTGACGCGCCTCGTCAGCCCGCGGGCGGCACGGCGCCCTGTGGGTACGGCCACGCGTTGGGCTGGCACGTCTTCCCGTCGCGCGGGATCTGCGTGCCCTGCGGGTTCTCCTCGGTGAGCTGCGCGAGGTAGTCGTTCGCGGTCCCGAAGCTCTGCTGCATCATCACCGGCGCCAGGGCCCCGTTCTGGGGACACGGCACGTGCCGGTTGTCGAACACGTGGCCGACCTCGTGGTTGATGGCGTACTGCCGGTAGAGCCCGAGCTGCCCGTCGAAGGCCGCGGCGCCCCGCACCCAGCGGGAGCCGTTGATGAGCACCCGCCCGATGTCGGACTTCCAGCACGACGCCTCGTAGCGGATGTCGTAGCCGCACTGCTGCCGGTCGGTCATCTGCGAGGTCAGGCTGACGCGGAAGTCGGGCACGCCGGTGTCGACGCGGCGGACCGCGATCTGGCCGGAGCCGACCCAGCTGCGCGGGTCGGTGAGCGTCGCGTCGACCGCCGTGGCGAACGCCTGCTCCCCCTCGGGGATGACGGCGCCGTCCTCGACCTCGACCGAGTACGTGTAGACGCGGCCGGTGCCCGCCTGCGGGGTCGTGCCGGGCACGACGTGCCAGGTGCCCGCGCCGGTGACCGGGAACTCGCCCCCCGCGGGCAGCTCGGCGGTGGGGATGTCGACGTTCTGCCCGACGCCGGGCGGGGCCTCGGTGACCACCGGCGAGGAGCTCTGGGGCGGCGCGAGGAGCGGCGACGCCGAGCCGGCGTCCCCGCCGGGCGACAGGGCCTCCACCACGGCGAGCACGGTGAGCACCACGAGCCCCGGGATCACCCACAGGCGCCAGGACCGCAGCACCGAGGCGCCCGCCGAGCGGCGGGGCGGGGGCGGCCAGGCGCGTCCCGGGGGCGGCCCGGACCGTCCCCCGGACCGTCCTCCCGGGCCCTGACCAGGACGGGACGGGCGTCCGCGCGGGGGTTCGGCACGGCGCCGGGACGGCGCCTCGTCCGACGGGAGATCGGGGCGGTCAGCGAGGTCGGAGTCCTCGTCGGCAGCACGCCGGACCGGCCGGGTCACACGGGAACTGTGCCATACGCGCCCCGTCCCGCCGCCGCGACGCCCGGGGCGAGGCGATCAGGGAGCCGGCTCGCGGAGGTGCTCCGCCACCGGGTGGGGGCCGGGGCGGGCGCGCCCGGCCAGGACCCGTCGGCCGCGGCGTCGAGCATCCCGAGCACGGCCCGGGCGACGGTCTGGGGGCGTTCGATCTGGGCGACGTGCCCCACGTCGGGCAGGCGGAGCAGGCGCCCTGCCGGGAGCGCCGCCGCGGTCCGCGCGGCGCGGTACACGCCGACGAGACGGTCGACCTCGCCCCACACGACGAGGCTCGGCACGGTGACCTGCGCGGCCGCGGCCCACAGCGAGCGCTGCGACGGGGCGAACCACGTGCCGAGCAGCCCGACGAACGAGCGGTGCAGGGCCTCGGGCGCCCAGTCCAGCCCCGCGCGCTCCTCGGCCTCCTCGGCGGCCATCGCGAACGCACGCGGGCCGACGCGCTCCGGGTCGGCGTGGCAGAGCGCCATCGTGAACGCGAGGCGCTCGCGCGGCGTGCGGGCGTCCTGCTCGGCCCGGGCGCGCCCGCCGACCACCGGCAGCAGGGCCAGCGCCGCCCGCCTGCCGCCGAGGCGCGAGGGCAGCGGACGCAGGTCGGGCATCGCGGGGCTGACGAGGGTCAGCGTCCGGACGAGGTCGGGCCGGGCCGCGGCCGCCAGCAGCGATACGGCCCCGCCCAGCGAGTTGCCGAGCAGGTGCACGGGCCCGCTGCCCTTCCGGCGCAGGTCCTCGAGGAAGGCGGTGAGCGTGGCCGCGTGCGCCGTCGGCCGGTAGTCGCCGGTCGCCGGCGGCGGGGTGCGCCCGAAGCCGGGCAGGTCCACCGCGAGCCCGCGGCAGCGGGCCGAGAGCGCACCGGCCAGCTCGGTCCAGTTGTTCGACGAGCCGCCCAGGCCGTGGACGTAGACGGCGGTCTCCCCCGCCGGGCCCGGCGTCTCGCGCACGTGCAGCGTCGACTCCCCGACCGTCACCTCGCGCCCGGGCCAGTACGGCGTCGGGGCCGCGGCGTCCCCCATCGGGCCCAGCGCCGACACCGAGGCGAGGGGAACGTCGGTGGGAGCGTCACCGTGATCGCGGGGATGGCCGACGGGTGACGGTCCGGTGGACGGCACGGGGCGGCGGATGATCACGGGCACCATGATGCGGTAGCGAGGTGACGGCGTCACGGTGACATCCGGATGAACGCGGACCGACGGGTGACGACACGCGTGGCGGGACCGGCGCGGTCGTCACCCGATGGGTAGGGTCATCCGTCCGAGGCGGTCGAGAACCGTGCCGCCGCGCGAAGGGTGTCTGGGGGCGGGGGAATGAACGGGCAGGCGAGCCCTCCGGAGAGCCCGGGCGTCGCCGCGGGGCGGCCGCGGATGACGCGGTCCGCGCGCCGGGCGCAGCTGCTCGAGGCGGCGCGCGAGGTGTTCGGCGGCCGCGGGTACCACGCGGCGGCGATGGACGAGATCGCCGAGCGGGCCGGGGTCAGCAAGCCGGTCCTCTACCAGCACTTCCCGGGCAAGCTCGACCTCTACCGGGCGCTGGTGCAGGGCGCGGCCGACGACATGGTGCGCACCGTGCGCGCGGCGATCCGCTCGACCACGGACAACAAGGCCCGCGTGCAGGCCACGATCCAGGCCTACTTCGACGTCGTGTCGTCCCGCGACGGCGCGATGCGCCTCGTGTTCGAGACCGACACCCGCGCGACGCCCGAGATCGCGGGGGTGGTCGACAAGGCGACGTCCGACTGCATCGACGCGGTCACCGAGGCCGTCACCACGGACGCGGGGCTCGAGCCGGAACGGGCCCGGCTGCTCGCGGTCGGGCTGGTCGGCCTGTCGACCACCGCGGCGCGCTACTGGCTCGACGCCGGGCTGCAGCCGCCGCGCGAGGACGCGATCACGCTGATGTCCCAGCTCGCCTGGCGCGGCATCGGCGGGTTCCCCCGCCAGGAGGGGTGAGTGCCGGGGCGGGTCGGACCCGCCCCGGCGTCGTTCCCCGGCACCGTCACCGGCACCGTCCCCGGCGCAGCGCTCAGGCGCCGACGCCGAAGCCCACGCGGCGGCCCTCGCCGGGGCCGATCTCCACGTAGGCGATGCGGGCCGCGGGGATGATGTACCGGCGGCCCTTGTCGTCGGAGAGCGCGAGTGTGCCGCCGTTCGAGGCCAGCGCCTCGTCGACGAGGCCCTGCACCTCCTCGGGCGACTGGTCGCTCGCGACCACGAGCTCGCGGGGGCTCTCCGCCACGCCGATCTTGACCTCCACGCGTTCCTCCGCTCAGCACGTCCGTCGCTGCACTCGTCGCTGCAGCGCCCGCGCGAGGCTAGTCCACCGCGGCGACCGGCTGTGGCCTCCCGGGCCCGACCGGAGTGGGCCTACAGGCCCAGCGCGTTGATGCGCTTCGTGTGCCGCGACTTGAGGGCCTTGAACACGGTGGCGCGCGCCGTCCCGCCGAGCAGCGCCGCGGCGGCGTCGGGGTGCTCGTCGAGCACCTCGTTGGCCGCGGCGAGCGTCTCGCCGAGCAGGCGGCGCCCCCAGAGGGCGAGCCGGCCGCGGGTCTCGGCGTCGACGGCGACGTCGGCCACGGCGCGTTCGGCGAACGCGTCGAACCCGCTCTCGCCGGCCGCCTCGCGTCCGGCGTCGGGGCCGCGGAGCAGGTCACCGTCCTCACCGTCGCCCCCGGCCCCCGTCGCCGCCACCAGGTCGACCGCGAGGGTCCGGCTCACGTAGGCCCCCACCAGCGCCTCGCCCCAGTCGCGCGACGCGGTCCGGGCGGCGAAGGCGTCGAGGACGGCCGCGAAGGGCGTCATCGCGGTGACGAGGTCCACACCGCGCGCGGTGAGGTGGGCGCGGACCCGTTCGACGTGCGCCATCTCGACCGCGGCGAGCGCCGCCATCTCGGCGCGCCCGGTCAGGTCCGGGGCGAGGGCGGCGTCGGCGGCGAGGCGCGTGAACGCCGTGAGGGCGCCGTACGCGACCGCCCCGAGGAGGTCGGCGGGCGGGGCGGCGGGCTCCGTGGTCGCGGGTCCGTTGTCGCGCTCGGTCACGGCGGACCAGCCTAGGGGGCCGCGGGGCTCCCGCGGCGCGTTCCCACCGGCGGTGACGCGTCCGTCACGGGTCGCCAGGTACCATGAGGGCGTTCCGCGGTGCATGCACCGTCGCCGACCACCGAGGTCGCCGTCGTGCGCTGTGTGCACCGCAGAGCGCAACCGAGCGTGCGGGCGCCTCCACCGGCTCTCCCGCGTCCGGTGACGGTGGTCCGGCCCCGACGACGGGGCGGGTCACGCACCCCAGAGACGTGCACCGTCGCCGACCCCGACGTGGTCGAGCCAGCCGGCCCGCCTCGCGCGCACGAGCCGCGAGAGAGGCAGACCCCTGACCACCGTGACCACCGACTCCCCGTCCTCGCCCGAGGACACCGACGAGCCGGTCGCCGAGCCGCTGCACGCCGGCGCCCCCGTCGACGAGGAATCCCCCACCTTCGCCGAGCTCGGCGTCGACCCGAAGATCGTCTCGGCGCTGACCCGCGCCGGCATCGAGCGCACGTTCGCCATCCAGGAGCTGACGCTGCCGCTGGCCCTGGCCGGCGAGGACGTCATCGGCCAGGCCCGCACGGGCACCGGCAAGACCCTCGGCTTCGGCGTCCCGCTCCTGCAGCGCCTGGGCACGCCGGGCGACGGCACGCCGAAGGCGCTGGTCGTCGTCCCGACCCGCGAGCTGTGCGTGCAGGTCGCCAAGGACATCGAGGGCGCCGCCGCCGACGTGGGCACGCGCGTCGTGTCCATCTACGGCGGACGGCCCTACGAGAACCAGATCGCCGCGCTGCAGCGTGGTGTCGACCTCGTGGTCGGCACCCCCGGCCGGCTGCTCGACCTCGCCCAGCAGGGCCACCTGGTGCTCGCCAAGGTCGCCGGGCTGGTGCTCGACGAGGCCGACGAGATGCTCGACCTGGGCTTCCTGCCCGACGTCGAGCGCATCCTCGGCATGCTCCCCGAGAAGCGCCAGACGATGCTCTTCTCGGCGACGATGCCCGGCCCGATCATCACGCTGTCGCGCACCTTCCTGACCCAGCCGACCCACATCCGGGCCGAGCAGGTCGACGCGAGCGCGATCGGCGAGAAGACCGCCCAGTTCGTCTACCGCGCCCACGCGCTCGACAAGGTCGAGATGCTGGCGCGCACCCTCCAGGCCACCGACCGCGGCGCCACGATGGTGTTCACGCGCACCAAGCGCACCGCGAGCAAGGTCTCCGAGGAGCTCGCCGAGCGCGGGTTCGCGGTCGGCGCCGTCCACGGCGACCTCGGCCAGGGCGCCCGTGAGCACGCCCTGCGCGCCTTCCGCGACGGGCGCATCGACGTGCTGGTCTGCACCGACGTCGCCGCCCGCGGCATCGACGTCACCGGCGTCACGCACGTCATCAACTACCAGTGCCCGGACGACGCGAAGACCTACATCCACCGCATCGGGCGCACCGGCCGGGCCGGGCGCACGGGCGTCGCGGTGACGCTGGTCGACTGGGACGAGATCCCCAAGTGGAAGACGATCTCCGACGACCTGGGCCTCGGTGCCCCGGAGCCGCCGGAGACCTACTCCAGCTCGCCGCACCTCTACGCCGACCTCGGGATCCCCGCCGACGCCCGCGGGCGCGTCGCGCGGCGTCGCCGCCCGGCCGAGGAGGAGGCCGAGGACGGCCCGAAGCGCGAGACCCGCGAGACCGGCGGTCGCCGGTCGTCCGGCCGCTCCCGTTCGCGCGGCCGCGGCGGCTCCGGCGGGGACGACGAGACCGAGTCGTCCGACGGCGAGGGTCCCGGACGCCGCAGCCGGCGCTCGCGCACCCGCCGGCGCAGCGGCGAGGTCGTGGCCGGCGGCGAGGACACCGCCGAGGGCTCTGTCGGCTCTGTCGACTCTGTCGGCTCTGTCGGCTCTGTCGGCTCTGTCGGCTCTGTCGGCTCTGTGGGCTCTGTGGGCTCTGTGGGCTCTGTGGGCTCCGAGGACTCCGGGAGCACCGACGCCGCCGCGGAGCGCACCGAGGAGGCGTCGGGCACCGCCGACAACACCGACACCGCCGAGAGCTCCGACGGCAACGGCCGTCGTCGCCGGCGCCGTCGCGGCGGCCGCGGTGGGTCGCGCTCGGGATCGGGTGAGGCCACGGAGACCCCGGCCGACGCGACCGAGCCGGCCGCCGCCTCGGCGGGCGAGTAACCCGGCGCCGGTGGGCTCACCGACGTCGACGGAGCCGGACCCCGCCGCCTCCCCGGAGCCGGAGGGGCGAGCCTGGTTCCCGCCGGCCGAGCGGCGCCGTCGCGGCGACCTCGTGGCGATCGCGCTGATCGCGGTCGCCGCGGTCGTCGGCACGCTGCTGGTGCTGGCCTCCGGCGACGCCGAGCACACCGAGGACCGGGTCGCGACGCCGCCGCTGGCGGCGCTGCCGGACGGGCCGCTGCCGACGGCGCTGGCCGAGGCGTGGCGCGCCGAGAGTCCGGCGACGCCGGCGCCGCTGGCCGTCGGACCCGCGGTGGTCACCGCGGGTCCCGACGGCGTCGTCGGCCACGACCCCGTCACCGGCCGCGAGGCCTGGAGCTACCGCCGCCCCGAGCCGCCCTGCACGGTCGGCTCGGGGTTCGGTGACGTCCTGGCGGTCTTCCGCACGCAGGGCGCGCTGGGCACCTGGTGCTCCGACGTGGCGGCCCTCGAGCCGGACACCGGCGCCCGCGGCCCCGCCCGCAACGCCGACCTGCGCGACGGCACGCGCCTGCTCGCCGACCGCGACCACGTCACCGGGACGGGCACCGACCACGTCGAGACCTGGCGCTCCGACCTCGTGCTCACCACCGAGGTCGGGCGCATCACCACGCCGGTGCAGCCCCCCGACGCCCAGCCGCGCGCGGGCTGCACCAACGGCTCCGTGGCGGTCGGCGGCGGCACGGTCGGCATGATCCAGCGCTGCCCCGGCGAGGACTCCGATCGCCTCACGGTCGTCGACGCCGACCCCCAGAGCTCGGAGAAGCCCGAGGAGCGCTCCTCGCAGCTGCTCGGCGTGCGCGGCGCCCGGCTCGTCGCGCTCACCGACCAGCGCGCCGCGTGGGCCGCGCCGGACGGCACGCTGCACGTCGTCGGGACCTCGCCCGACACCGTCGACCTGCCCGCCGCGGTGATCCCGCTCGGGGCGGCCGCCGGGCCGACGACGGACCCGCCCGGACTCGCGGCGACCGTGCGCCCGGTCGGCCCGGTGCTGCTGTGGTGGACGGGCACCGCGACCGTCGCCCTCGACGGCGGCGACCTCACCCCCCGCTGGACCGTGCCGGGCGCGCTCGGCGCCGGCGCCGCCTGGCCGGGCAGCGCGCCGGCCACGGCCGCCCTCGTGCCGGTGGCCGAGGGGCTCGCCGTGCTGGACGCGACCACCGGCGCCCCCCGCGCGCCCGTCATCCCCGTCGCCCGCGGGCTGCCGGCCGGCACCCCCGTCAGCGTGGCCACCACCGGCACCGTCGTGGTGGAGCTGCGCGGGTCGACGGTCGTCGCGCTGCGCCCGCCGGGCTGAGGCCCGTTCGGCGACCCGGAGTGTCGCGGGATGGGGCAGACTGACCGAGGTGGGACGCCCCGACACCCCCGAGCGCGCCGGCGACCCAGCGCCCGCGTCGGCCGCCGGATCGAACGGCGTGCCGGCGGCGCGTGCGCCCGACGCCACGCCGGCGGCGGTCCCGGCCGGGCGCAGCGAGGCGCAGTGCCACCCGCACGCCGCCTACGGGGTGACGATCCGCTCGGAGCTCGGCCCGCTGGCGGCCCTGCGCGCCGACCCGGACGCCGACGCGGCGGTCGGGGGCACGCCGGCGACGGCAGTGCTCGTACCCGGGTACTCGGGCTCCAAGGAGGACTTCGCCCCGCTCATCGACGCGATCACCGCGGGCGGCATCGGGGTGCTGGCCCTCGACCTGCCCGGGCAGTACGAGTCGCCGGGGCCGGAGGCCGAGACCGACTACCACCCCACGCGGCTCGGGCCCGTGATCGCCGGGGTCGTCGCCGACGAGGAGGCCGCCGGACGGCGCGTGCTCCTGCTCGGGCACTCCTACGGCGGGCTCGTCGCGCGGGCCGCGGTGCTCGCGGGGGCGTCGGTGCGGGGCCTGACCCTCATGGACACCGGTCCCGGCGAGCTGCCCATGGGCCGGCGGCGCACCCAGCTCGACGTGCTCGAGCCCGTGCTGCGCCGCCGCGGGATCGACGCGGTGATCGCGCTGCGCGACGCGGGCGGCGAGTGGTCGTCCACCGATCCCCAGGTGGTCGCGCTGCTGCGCGAGCGCCTGCGGCGCTCGACGGTCGCCGGGCTGCTCGGGATGGGCGACGCGCTGCGCGCCGAGCAGGACCGCACCGCCGAGCTGGTCGCCGCCGTCCGCACCCGCCGCGTGCCGTGCCTCGTGGTGTGCGGGCTCGACGACGACGCCTGGCCGGTGAGCATGCAGCGCACCATGGCCGACCGGCTCGAAGCCGAGTTCGCGGCCGTCCCGCGCGCCGCGCACGCCCCGAACGTCGAGAACCCGGCGGCGCTGCTCGACGTCCTCGTACCCACGTGGCGGACCTGGCTGCGGGACGACATCCTCGGGTGATGCGCCCGCACGACCCGGCCGACGGCTACTTCGGGCCCGGCAGCGTGACCTGGCGGGTGCTCGCCGACCCCGCCGCCGGCCCGGGCGGGCTCTCGGCGCTCTTCCTGCAGGCCCTGCACCCGCTCGCGATGGCCGGGGTCTCGGAGCACTCGGACTTCGACACCGCCTTCTGGCCCCGGATGCAGCGCACCGCCGAGTACGTGATGACGGTGACGTACGCGGGCCGCGACGACGTCGACGCCGCCGCGGCCCGTGTGCGCCGCGCCCACGAGTTCGTGCGCGGCACCGATCCCGTCACCGGGCGGCCCTACGCCGCGGGCGACGCGGACCTCCTGCGCTGGGTGCACGTCACCGAGGTCAGCTCGTTCCTCGAGGCGGTGCGCCGCGCGGGCGCGCCGATCAGCGACGCGGAGGCCGACGAGTACTACCGCGAGCAGGTCGTCGCCGCCCGCCTGCTCGGCGCGACGGACGTCCCCGCCAGCCGGGCCGAGGTCGCCGACTACGTCGCCGACGTGCGCCGCCGCGACCTGCGCGCGTCGCCCACCAGCCGCGCCGCCGCCCTGCGCCTGCTCGTGCCCCCGATGTCGCTGCGCACCACGTTGACCACCCCGGCCCGCCCGGCGTGGACCGCCGTCGCCGCCCTCGGCTTCGCCCTCCAGCCGCGCTGGGCGCGCCGGATGCACGGCGTGCCCGTCCTGCCGACCACGGACCTCGGCGCGACCCTGACGATCCGCGCCCTGCGCGCCGCGGTGCTGCGGCTGCCCGAGGACTGGCGCCACGGCCCCCTGGCGCGCGAGGCCCTCGCGCGGGAGCGCACCGCCTCCTGAGCCCCGAGGTCGCAGCGAACGCCCTATCGGCGTGCTCATTAGGATGTTCGCTGCTTCTACGCGCGCGAAGTCCCCGTTCGCGCTCGATCCTCAGGCCCACCAGACGAGGCTGAACAGCACCACGAGGATCACCGGCACCGCCGCCGCGGCGAGGACCGCGGCCACCGGACCGGTGCGCCGGTGGGCCGCGACCGCCGTGGCCGCGACGGCACCGCCGCCGGCCAGGAGGTGCGCGACGACGGTGTCCGCGCCCGGTCCCGGCCCGCCGAGCAGGTACGGCGCCGCGACCACGACGACCGCGAGCACCACGAGCCCGCCGGCGAGCACCCGGGCGACGGCGACGAGGCGGCGCCGGGTCCGGACGAGGCGGTCGGGACGGTCCGGGCGGGCCGCCGGGACGCCGGCGGGCGGGGTCGGCCGCCCCGTCGAGCGCCGGGCGCGCTCCCGCCGGTCCGCGGCGCGCGGCACGCCGGACGGGGTGGTCCAGGTGCCCGTCGCGACGAACGAGCCCGTCTCCGTGACGCCGCGCGGCTCCGGCGCGGCCCCGTGCGGCGGGGTCGGCGCCTCGCCGGACGACCAGCCCTGGGGCGGGGTCGGGCCGGTCTCGGGGCCGTACGCCCAGGCGTAGCCGGAGCCGTCGTCGGGGTCGGGCTCGTCGTCCGGGCGCGGGCGCGCCTGGCTCACGGCGCGAGCCCGGCCCACGCCGGGTCGGCGGGCGCGGCGGCGCGGCCCTCGGGGCAGTGGCGGCGCACGTCGCACGCCCCGCACCGGGGTCCGGGTGCCGGCGGGAAGAGGGTCTCGGCGACGCCGGGATCCGCCGCGAACGCGTCGGCCGCGGCCCCGAGCTCGGCTGCCGCGCCACCGGCGCGCTCGCGGTGCCGGGCCAGGGAGTCCTCGTCGTGGTCGGCGGCGGCGATGGTGCCGCTGGGCAGGTGGTGCAGCTCGACGCGCCGGCACGGGCGGCGCAGCGTCCGGCGCGCGGCAAGGGCGTAGAGCGCCAGGGCGGGCGAGCGGCGGGCGTCCTCGGCGTCGGGCACGCGGCGGCCGGTCTTGTAGTCGACGACGACGATGTCCCCGTCCCGCTGGTCGAGACGGTCCGCACGTCCCTCGGCGACCATGCCGCCGACCGGGGCGGAGAGCCACCGCTCGCGCCCGACGGTCTCGCCCAGCGGCTCCGGCGCGTCGGCGACGGCGTGGCGCTCGACGTAGTCGGCGACCCAGCTGCGGGCGCGCTCGCGGTACGTCGCGGCCTGGGCGTCGTCGCGGAACCCCTCCGACGACCACTGGCGCTCGACGAGGGCGGCGGCACGGTCGCCGCCGCGCCGGCGGGCCGGCTCGGCGTACACGGCGTGCAGCACGGTGTGGACCACGGCCCCGAGCGTGCTCGCCGCCCGCGGCCCGCCCCGCGGCGGCGCGGGGCGGTCGAGGTAGGTCAGGCGGTACCGGCGCGGGCAGTCCTGCCAGGTGGCGAGGCGCGACGGTGTCACGCGCACCAGGCGGTCGGGCATGCCCTCCAGACCCAGCTGCATGCTCATCACCGTCCACCCTAGGCCCGAGGACGACAGCGTCGACGGTCCGGCTCCGCTCCGCTCCGCGTCCTCAGCCCGCGAGCACCTCCGCGCCCCTCGCGCGCCGGACGAGCGCGTCGAGGACCGGCGTCGCGGTGGTCTCCGCGGCGATCGGGGTCGTCTTGTTCGTGCCGTGGTAGTCACTCGAGCCCGTGACCAGCAGGCCCTCCTCGGCGGCCAGCGCGCGCAGGGCGGCCCGGTCGTCGGCGTCGTGGTCGGGGTGGTCGACCTCGACCCCGTGCAGGCCCGCCGCCGCGAGATCGCGGATCACCGCGGCGTCGACGCACGGCCCCCGGCGACGGGCGAACGGGTGCGCGAACACGGCCACCCCGCCCGCGGCCGCGATCATGGCGATCGCCGCCGCGATGGGGGTGTTGTACTTCTCGACGTAGTACGGGCCGTCCTTGCGCAGCAGCTCCTCGAAGGCCTGCGGCACCGAGCCCACGACGCCGGCGTCGACGAGTGCCTGCCCGATGTGCGGCCGCCCGGCCGGCGAGTCGGCCGGCAACCGGGCCAGCAGGGACTCGCCGTCGATGCCGGTGTAGTCAGCACCGATCCGGTCTCCCATGGCACGCACCCGGTCCCGCCGCGACCCCCGGACCCGCTCCTGCTCGGCCACGATGTCGGGGTCGGCGGGGTCGAACAGGTAGCCGAGCAGGTGCGCGGTCACCGTGCCGCCGTGCCCGTCGGGGCTCACGGTGGAGAACTCCGCGCCGCGCACCAGCCGCATGCCCGGCGAGCCACTCGCGGAGCCTGCGGAGCCGAGTCCGGACAGCGCCGCGGCGGCCTCGTCCCAGCCGGCGGTGGTGTCGTGGTCGGTCAGCGCCAGCACCGTGACACCGGCGGCCGCCGCCGTCACGACCAGCTCCGTCGGGGTGTCCGTGCCGTCCGAGACCGAGGAGTGGGTGTGGAGGTCGATCACACCCCGCAGTATCGACGGGTCAGCGACGACGCCCGCGCGCCCCGCCGAACCCGGACCCCGGCAGCGTGTACGAGCGGGTCTGGCGCTTGTCGCCGAACACCAGCTCGGAGATCGCCTCGTAGACCTCTTCGGGGTCGGGCAGGTAGTGGATCTGGTTGAGCGCCTGGATCTGGCCGGCCGACTCGATGACCATCGTGCCGTAGCCGAGCAGGCGGCCGTTGAACGTGCGCACGAAGCTGAGGTCGGTCACCTTCGTCAGCGGCATCATGCCGACGCTGTGCGTGAAGATTCCCTTGGTGAGCATCACGCGCTTGTCGGTCACGACGACCTTCTCGACCCACCACTCGCTGACCTTGTAGCTGCTCTTGAGCAGCACCAGCAGCGCGCCGTACCAGAAGAGGTTGTCCAGCACGACGTTCTGCGGCAGGAACGCGGCACCCAGGGCGAGCAGGACGAACAGGACCACGGCCTGCAGGACCTCGCCGACGATCACCGCCCAGTGACGCCGGAAGCGGATCACCCGCCGCTCGGTGGGCAGGACGTACTCGTCGACCTCGCGGGGTGCCAGCACGTCGGACCTCCCGGCCTAGGTGAACAACGCGCGCACGAACTCGACCACGGCGGCCGCCGCGTTGCCCAGGATCGTCAGGATACTGAGCACGAGGTCCGCAGAGTTCTGAGGCTGCGAGATGACGAAGAACAGCGCGAACGCGACGCCCACGATGATCCCGACCTTCTTCGCGTTCACTCGGTTTCCCTCGCGTGGTTCGGGGTCGACGTCCGGTCGTCGGCAGTATGGGCTCGTCCGGGCCGGGACGGCTATCCGGCTCACGGTGATACTAGTGTGATCCAGTGTGACGACGTGTGATCCCCGGGGCGATCCCGGCGCGTCGCCGTCACCTGATGCGGTCGTGCTGTGCGTCGGGGGGATCGTCACCGACGCCGACGGCCGCCTGCTGCTCGTCCGCCGTGCCCACGACCCCGAGGCCGGACGCTGGTCGCTGCCGGGCGGGAAGGTCGAGCCGGGCGAGACCACGGCCGACGCGACGGCCCGCGAGGTCGCCGAGGAGACGGGGCTCGCCGTCGCCGTCGGCGAGGAGGTCGGGCACGTGCGCCGGCCCGCTCCGGGCGGTCGTGTCTTCGCGATCCACGACTTCCGCTGCCGGCCGGTGGACGCGGACGCCGTCCCGCGCGCCGGCGACGACGCCGCCGACGCGCGGTGGGTGGACGCGGCCGCCTACGCCGCGCTCGACGAGGCCGGGGACCTCGTCACCGGCCTGACCGACGCCCTGCGCGGCTGGGGCTGCCTGCCGGACTGATCAGTCGCGCTGCGGGACGGGGCGGCGGGGCTGCTCGGCCTCGAAGCCCTCGTCCGTGCCCTCGGGCGCCGGACGCTTCGGCACCATGACCTTGCGCCGGTAGATGCAGACGACGACGCCGTCCTGGTTGTAGCCGATCGTCTCGACCTGGACGACGCCGCGGTCGTTCTTCGACGACGACTCCTTCTTGTCCAGCACGGTCGACTCGCCGTAGATCGTGTCGCCGTGGAAGACCGGCTTGACGTGGCGCAGCGACTCGACCTCGAGGTTGGCGATCGCCTTGCCCGAGACGTCGGCCACCGACATCCCCAGCAGCAGCGAGTAGACGTAGTTGCCGACGACGACGTTGCGCCCCTGCTGCGTCCCCTCGGCGTAGTGGGAATCGAGGTGCAGGGGGTGGTGGTTCATCGTGATGAGACAGAAGAGGTGGTCGTCGTACTCGGTGACCGTCTTGCCCGGCCAGTGCTTGTAGGTCGCCCCGACCTCGAACTCCTCGAAGTACCGCCCGAACTGCACGGATCCGCCTCCTGAACATCGTCGGTCGTCACGCCGTCGGGGCCTCCTCGATCCGACGGCGTCGAACAGGGCAGCTAGGATGGCCCATCGGCCGACGTCATGTCGCACGAGGCGAGGGAGGTGAGACGTGGACGACTCCACGAGGAGGGCGGACAACACGCCCCCCAGTACGGGCCGCGTCTCCTCCCCGGTGACGCCCACGCGCTGAGGAGTCGCGCGGTGGCCCGGGAGGGACGCGGAGGCACAGCGGTGCCATCTGCCCCCGTCACACCGTCCGGTCCCCGGAGGTCCCCATGCCCAGCCTGCCCACGCTGCGCAACGCCGGTTCCCGCGTGATCCGCCCCGGCCGTCCCCGCCCGCAGGACCCGCGGGTCCCGCACGTCCCGCTGTCGGCGTTCGTCGTCGACTGCGCGGTCTACGTCGACGGCAAGCGCCTCGAGGGCCGGTGGAACCACCGCGACGCGATCGCCGAGGTCCGCCGTCGCGAGGAGGGCTTCGTGTGGATCGGGCTGCACGAGCCCGACGCCGAGCAGATCCAGGACATCGCCGAGGTCTTCGGCCTGCACCCGCTGGCCGTCGAGGACGCCGTGCACGCCCACCAGCGCCCGAAGATGGAGCGCTACAGCGGCACGGGCTCCGGCGCCGCGGGCAGCGGCGACATGCTGTTCTCGGTGTTCAAGACCATGCGCTACGTCGCGCACGCGTCGCCGACCACCGCGAACGAGATCGTCGAGTCGGGCGAGCTCATGGTGTTCCTGGGCCGCGACTTCGTCGTGACGGTGCGGCACGGCCAGCACTCGGGGCTGCGCCGCGTGCGCCACCAGCTCGAGGCCGACCCCGAGCACCTCGCCCAGGGTCCGGCCGTCGTCCTGCACGCCGTCGCCGACCACATCGTCGACGCCTACCTCGAGGTCTCGCAGAGCGTCGAGGGCGACATCGACACCATGGAGACCGAGGTCTTCGCCCCCTACAGCGAGGTCGGCGCCGAGCAGATCTACCTCATGAAGCGCGAGGTCCTCGAGCTGCGCCGCGCCGTGACCCCGCTGGTCACGCCCATGCGCCGGCTCACCGAGGGCTACTCCCCCCTCGTGCCGGCGGAGGTGCGCAGCTACTTCCGCGACGTCGACGACCACCTGACGACGGTGGCCGAGCGCGTCGGCTCGTTCGACGAGCTGCTGACGACGCTGGTCGACGCCGTCCTCGCCAAGATCACGCTGCGCCAGAACAACGACATGCGCAAGATCACCGCCTACGCGGCCCTGCTCGCGGTGCCCACCATGCTCGCCGGCATCTACGGCATGAACTTCGACTACATGCCCGAGCTGCACTGGCAGTTCGGCTACCCCGCCGTGATCGTGGCGATCCTGCTGATCTGCGCGGTCCTCTGGCGGACATTCCGCCGCAACCGCTGGCTGTAGTCGACATCCGGACAAAACAGCCCTGACATCGGCCGTTTTCGTCCTTTTCGCGGTCGTTGCGTCCGGAAAGTACCGGAATCTCTGATCACTCTGCGTCAGTTCGAGCTGTGACCGCTCGGCTACGAAGAGGTATTTCCGCAGCCCATGGCGGTGCCCCTGTGACTAGAGTCCCCCGAGTTGTGAACGCTCGGTGACACGGGAGGTGCCATGACGACGCAGTACCCATCGCCCGCCCAGGAATCGGTCCGGAGCCTCATCCCGGCCCGCATCGACAGACTCCCGTGGTCTCCCTTCCATACGCGGATGGTGCTCGCGCTCGGGTCCTGCTGGATCCTCGACGGGCTCGAGATCACCATCGCGAGCAACGTCGGCGAGAAGCTCTCGGGGGCCGACCGGCTGGGCATCTCGACCACCGCGGTCGGCCTGCTCGCCACCGTCTACCTCATCGGCCAGGTGGTCGGCGCCCTCGTGTTCGGCCAGATCTCCGACCGGCTCGGGCGCCGGAAGCTCTTCTTCATCACCCTGGCGATCTACTTCGGCGGGAGCGCCCTCACCGCGCTCACCCTGGGCTCCGGGGCCGCGTCGATCACGTTCCTCTACCTCACCCGGTTCATCGCCGGCGCCGGCATCGGCGGCGAGTACGCCGCGATCAACTCCGCCATCGACGAGCTGATCCCCGCGCCGTACCGCGGCCGCACCGACATCATCGTCAACGGCACCTACTGGGCGGGCGCGGCGATCGCGGCCGTCATCCAGATCCCGCTGCTGTCCGGGGCGATCTCCCCCGCGCTCGACTGGCGCCTCGCGTTCCTCATCGGCCCGGTGCTGGCGATCGTCATCATCTTCCTGCGCCGGTCGGTGCCCGAGAGCCCGCGCTGGCAGATCATGCACGGGCGCGGCGCGGAGGCCGAGGAGTCGATCAAGTTCATCGAGCACGAGGTCGAGACGACCACCGGGAAGCACATCGACCCGGTGGACGAGGGGAAGGCCATCGAGATCCGGCCGACCCCGCAGGCGGGCTACCTCACGCTGCTGCGGATCCTGTTCCGCGAGTACCCGGGGCGCTCGACGCTCGGCGCGACGCTGATGATCACGCAGTCGTTCCTCTACAACGCGATCTTCTTCTCGTACGCGATCGTGCTCACGCACTTCTACCTCGGGCCGGACGCGGACACGTCGATCTACTACATCCCGTTCGCGATCGGGAACTTCCTCGGCCCACTCCTGCTGGGACGGCTGTTCGACACGGTCGGGCGCCGGCAGATGATCGCCGGCACCTACCTGCTGGCCGGCACGCTGCTCATCATCACGGCGTTCCTGTTCCAGGCCGGGGTGCTCAACGCGCTGACCCAGACGATCGCCTGGTGCATCATCTTCTTCTTCGCCTCGGCGGGCGCCAGCGCGGCGTACCTGACGGTCAGCGAGATCTTCCCGATGGAGGTCCGGGCGAAGGCCATCGCGGTGTTCTTCGCGATCGCCCAGATCTTCGGCTCGGTGGCTCCGCTGATCTACGCGGTCATGATCGGCAGCGAGGACAACCCGAGCACCTCGGGCCTGTTCTGGGCCTACATCCTCGGTGCCGTCATCATGATCATCGGCGGCATCGTCGCGGCGGTGCTCGGTGTGGCGGCCGAGCAGAAGTCGCTCGAGGACATCGCCACCCCGCTGTCGGTCGTGCGCGCGACCGGCGTGGGCGGCGTCGGGACCTGACGCCGGCGTGACGTCACGAGGCCCTCGTCCGCTCCTGCGGGCGGGGGCCTCGTCGTGCTGCACACCTCGACGACGCCGACCGCACATCGACGGGGCAGCTGACGCGTCGTGGCCGCATCGATCGGTGTCTCGGTGACGGAGGCACTCACATCTGACACCGATCGTCACCGAGATCGCGATCGAGGGTCGAGGTGCGCGACTGGCGCGGGCCGGCCCCGGCGTGTTCCGCCGAGCATGCGGATTTCCTGACGTCCAACGTCAGCGTGGCCGCCACGCTGACACCACGCCGTGCGTCAGCCGTCGGTGCCCATCGCGAGCTTGCCGAGCATGTCGCGCGCCTTCTCGGCGTTGCGGGGCTGGCACAGCACGTCGTAGCGCCCGGCCACGAGCTGGCTCTGCGAGGTGAAGTCGCGCCGGCCGCGGGAGGCGCCGTAGGTGATCGCGCCGGACACGACGCCGAAGACGATGCCGAGCACCAGGCCGGTGAGGATCGAGCCCAGCCCGCTGCCGACGGGCGCGAGCAGGGAGAGCACGAGGCCGACGAACAGCCCCAGCCAGGCCCCGGACGCGGCGCCGGTGGCGAGCACGCGGCCCCAGGTCAGGCGGGCGATGACCCGCTCGACGAGCATGAGGTCGACGCCGACGATGGTGACGTCGGCGACGGGGAACTCGTTGTCCGCCAGGTGGTCGACGGCCCGCTGCGCCTCCTCGTACTTCGCGTAGGAGCCCACCGGCCAGCCCGAGGGCGGCTCGGGGAGGTTCGGCAGCCCCGGCTGGGCGCCCGGGCGGTTCCCGGTGAACGGCGCAGTCACGACGGTCCCTCGCTCACTTCTTGACGATCTCGTCCTGTCCAACGGCGGACCCCGCCCGGGAGTGCCCGGGCGGGGAGCCGGTGTGACGAAGCAGTGTGACGGAGGACCGTACCGCGCTCAGCGCAGCTTGTAGTCCTTCAGCAGGCCGCGGCTGATGATCGTCTTCTGGATCTCCGAGGTGCCCTCGCCGATGAGCAGGAACGGCGCCTCGCGCATGAGGCGCTCGATCTCGTACTCCTTGGAGTAGCCGTAGCCGCCGTGGATGCGGAACGACTCCTCGGTGACCTCCTTGCAGTACTCCGAGGCGATCATCTTGGCCATCCCGGCCTCGACGTCGTTGCGCTCGCCGCGGTCCTTGAGCCGGGCGGCGTTGACCATCATGTGGTGCGCGGCCTCGACCTTGGTGGCCATCTCGGCGAGCTTGAACGAGATCGCCTGGTGCTGCGCGATCGGCTTGCCGAACGTGGAGCGCTGCTGGGCGTACTCGATGCCGAGCTCGAAGGCGCGGATCGCGATGCCGCAGGCGCGGGCGGCGACGTTGACGCGCCCGACCTCGACGCCGTCCATCATCTGCGCGAAGCCCTTGCCCGGCGCGGCGCCGAGCACCTGGGACTGCGGGATGCGGAAGCCGTCGAACACCATCTCGGTGGTGTCGACGCCCTTGTAGCCCATCTTCTCGATCTTGCCGGGGATGCTCAGGCCCTCGGCGACCTTGCCGAAGCCCCGCTCCTTGTCCACGAGGATCGTGGTCAGGTTCTGGTAGGGCTTCTCGGCGCCCTCGTCGGTCTTGACGAGGGCGGCGGTGAGGTTCGACGACCCGCCGTTGGTCAGCCACATCTTGGCGCCGTTGACGACGTAGTCGTCGCCGTCGGCCTTCGCGCTGGTCTTGATGGCCGCGACGTCCGAGCCGAGGTCGGGCTCCGACATCGAGAACGACCCGGTGATCTCCCCGGTCGCCATCTTCGGCAGGTAGTGCTGCTTCTGCTCGGGCGTGCCGTGCTGGCGCAGCATGTACGCGACGATGAAGTGGGTGTTGATGACGCCGGAGACGCTCATCCAGCCGCGGGCGATCTGCTCCACGACCAGGGCGTAGGTCAGCAGCGACTCGCCCAGACCGTCGTACTCCTCCGGGATCATGAGCCCGAACAGGCCCATCTCCTTCATCCCGTCGACGATGTCCTGCGGGTAGACGTCGTCGTGCTCGAGCTGCTGCGCGTGCGGGATGATCTCCTTGTCCACGAAGTCGCGGACCGTCGAGAGGATCTCGGTCTGCACATCGGTCAGGCCGGCGGTCTGGGCGAGGCGTGCCATGCGTGGTGCTCCTGGGCGTCTAGAAGTTACCGGCGAGTATCGACTCAGCTCTCCGGCGGCGTCCAGCGCTCGCCGCGGGACATGCCGGCGGCGCGCCCCTTGCCCGCGATGACCAGGGCCATCTTGCGGCTGGCCTCGTCGATCATCTCGTCGCCGAGCATCGCGGAGCCCTTGGCGCCGCCGGCCTCCGAGGTGAACCACTCGTAGGCGTCGAGGATGTTCTCGGCGTGGTCGTAGTCCTCCTGCGAGGGCGAGAACGTCTCGTTCGCGGCGTCGATCTGGCCGGGGTGCAGCACCCACTTGCCGTCGTAGCCCAGCGCCGCGGCGCGGTTGGCCACGCGGCGGAAGCCGTCGACGTCGCGGATCTGGAGGTACGGGCCGTCGATGGCCTGCAGGTCGTTCGCCCGCGCCGCCATGAGGATCTGCATGAGGATGTAGTGGTAGGCGTCGCCCTCGGTGTAGCCGGGGGGCTGCTCGCCGACCACCAGCGACTTCATGTTGATCGAGGCCATGAAGTCGGCCGGCCCGAAGACGATGGTCTCCAGCCGCGGCGACGACTCGGCGATCGCGACGACGTTGTTGAGGCCGCGGGCGTTCTCGATCTGCGCCTCGATGCCGATGGCGCCGACCTCGTAGCCCATCGTCTTCTCGATCTGGGTGAGCAGGAAGTCCAGCGCGTGGACCTGCTCGGGGGTCTGCACCTTCGGCAGCATGATCGCGTCGAGGTTGGCCCCGGCGCCCTCCACGACCTCGGTGACGTCGCGGTAGGTCCACTCGGTGGTCCAGTCGTTGACGCGCACGACGCGCGTCTTGCCCTCCCAGCCGCCCTCGTTGAGCGCCGCCACGATCGTCTTGCGGGCCTCGGGCTTCACCAGCGGTGCGCAGGCGTCCTCGAGGTCCAGGAAGATCTGGTCGGCGGGCAGGGTGCGGGCCTTGTCGATGAACTTCTGGCTCGACCCGGGCACCGCCAGACACGACCGGCGGGGACGGTTCTCCACACTCACGAGCTACTGACCTCCACGACAGGGTCCACGACTGGTCCGCGATGCTGACACGGGCTCGCGGGCCACATCGTCCGAGGTGGCGACCCTCTCACCGGTGACTCGATCCAGCCGCACGGGCTGCGCCGGTTAGCCTGCTGCGGTGACTACCGCCATGGCCAGGGTGTTCGTGGCCCGCATGGTCGGGCTGCCCGTCCTGGGCCCGGACGGCGAACGCATCGGGCGCGTCCGCGACGCCGTGTGCGCCGTGGCGGTCGGACCCCGCCCCCCGCGGGTGCTCGGGCTCGTCGTCACGGTCGGGTCGCGGCGGCGGATCTTCGTGCCGATGCTGCGGGTCACGTCGGTCGACGCCGCGGCCGTCACGCTGGCCACCGGGCAGGTCAACCTGCGGGCGTTCGCCCAGCGCCCGAACGAGGTGCTGGTGGTGGGCGAGATGCTCGACGCCCGGGTGCGCGTCACCGACCACGACACCGACGCCCAGGTGGTCGACGTCCTCATGGAGCACCAGCGCAGCCGCGACTGGCTGGTGACGCGCCTGGCCGTGCGCGAGCTGGTGGGCCGGCTCGGGCGCCGCGGCCCGGTGCAGGTGCTGCCGTGGGCGGCGGTCTCGGGGCTCTCGCTCTCCGAAGCCGGGCAGGGGACCGAGCAGCTGCTCGCCACGTTCGAGGACATGCGCCCCGCCGACGTCGCCCACGCGCTGCTCGACCTGCCGCAGCGGCGCCGCCACGACGTGGCCGACGGCCTCGGCGACGAGCGCCTCGCCGACGTGCTCGAGGAGCTGCCGTCGGCCGAGCAGCAGGACCTCCTGCGCCACCTCTCCTCCGACCGCGCCGCCGACGTCCTCGAGGAGATGGACCCCGACGACGCCGCCGACCTGCTCGCGGACCTGCCGGGCGCCGAGTCCGAGGAGCTCCTCGGCCTCATGGAGCCCGAGGAGTCCGAGCCGGTCCGGCGCCTGCTGACGTACTCGTCGGACACCGCGGGCGGCCTCATGACGCCCGAGCCGATCGTCCTGACCCCGGGCGCGACGATCGCCGAGGCGCTCGCCCACGTGCGCAACCCCGACATCACCCCGGCGCTGGCGTCGATGGTGTTCGTCTGCCGCCCGCCGACCGCGACGCCGACCGGGCGCTACCTCGGCTGCGTGCACTCCCAGCGGCTGCTGCGCGAGGCCCCGTCCGAGCTGGTCGCGGGCGTGCTCGACTCCGAGCTGACCCGCATCGGTCCCGAGGCGAGCCTCGCCGAGGTCACCCGCTACTTCGCCACCTACAACCTCGTGTGCGGCCCGGTCATCGACGACGGCGGGCACCTCGTCGGCGCGGTGACCGTCGACGACGTCCTCGACCACCTGCTGCCCGAGGACTGGCGCTCCCAGCCCGACCCGGAGCCGCCCGCCGCCGTACCGGGAGGTGCCCGTGCCTGAGGCCAGCTCCCGGCGCCGGCTCGACCAGCCCGCCGGCACCCGACGCTTCCGGCTCTCCGTCGACGCCGAGTGGTTCGCGCGGTTCGCCGAACGTCTCGCGCGCTTCCTGGGCACCGGCACGTTCCTGCTCTGGCAGACGGTCATCGTGACGGTCTGGATCCTGCTGAACGTCTTCGCGATCAGCCTGCGGTGGGACCCCTACCCGTTCATCCTGCTCAACCTGGCGTTCTCGACCCAGGCCGCCTACGCCGCGCCGCTGATCCTGCTGGCGCAGAACCGCCAGGACGACCGCGACCGCATCTCCCTCGAGGAGGACCGGACGCGGGCGGGCCGGCTCTCGGCCGAGACCGAGTACCTGGCGCGCGAGCTGGCGTCGATGCGCCTGCAGCTCGGCGAGGTCGTCACGCGCGACTACTTGCGCGGCGAGCTCGAGCAGGTCCGCGGCGTCCGCGACGGCACCCGCGACCCCGACGGCAGCGGCAAGCCCGACAAGGCCCTGGAGCGCGCGGTGGCGCGAGCCGTCGACCGGGCCGTGGACCGCGCGGTCGACACCCGGCTCGCCGCGGCGGTCGAGCAGGCCCTCGTGCGTGCGCTCGACCGGCACGAGGCCGGGCCGGGGGCCGGGGCCGGCGCGGGCACCGGCGCGGGCACCGGGGTCGACGGAGACGGCGACCAGCCCGGGTCGTCGAGCCGCACCAACGGGCGCTGACCCCCTCCCGGCCACCCCTCCGGCCACCCTCTGCCACCGGTCCCCTGCTCGGCGTGACGTGCGACGCCCGCCGTGCCGGAGACCCCGAGGTGACCGGCACGTAGAGTGGTGGTGAGCCGATGAGGGCCGTCTGCCCTCGTCCCCGGTCTCCCAGGCGGGCCGCACCGTGACAGCGACGTGGCCGCCGTGGGCGGGACCGGTGTCCCTCGGAGAGTCGAGAAGGGTCCGATGGCCGCAGCACCGTCCGTCGACGCGATCCGGTCCGCGCTGGCCGGCGTCGAGGATCCCGAGATCCACAAGCCGATCACCGAGCTGGGCATGGTCAAGGACATCCGCGTCCTCGACCACGGCAAGGTCGAGGTGGCCGTCTACCTGACCGTCGCCGGCTGCCCGATGAAGGACACCATCACCCAGCGCGTGACCACGGCCGTCTCGGCGGTGTCGAACGTGACGGCCGTGTCGGTCGAGCTCGACGTCATGGACGACGAGCAGCGCCGCGAGCTGCGCCAGAAGGTCCGCGGCGACGCCGACGAGCCGGTGATCCCGTTCGCCCAGCCCGGGTCGCTCACCCGCGTCTACGCGGTCGCCTCGGGCAAGGGCGGCGTCGGCAAGTCGTCGGTGACGGTGAACCTCGCGGCCGCGATGGCCGACAAGGGCCTGTCGGTCGGGGTGGTCGACGCCGACATCTACGGTCACTCCGTGCCGCGGATGCTCGGCACCGACGACAAGCCGACCAAGGTCGACGACATGATCATGCCGCCGCAGAGCCACGGCGTGAAGGTCATCTCGATCGGCATGTTCACGCCGGGCAACACCCCGGTCGTGTGGCGCGGGCCGATGCTGCACCGCGCGCTGCAGCAGTTCCTCGCCGACGTGTTCTGGGGCGATCTGGACATCCTGCTGCTCGACCTGCCCCCGGGCACCGGCGACATCGCCATCTCCGTCGCCCAGCTGGTCCCGAACGCCGAGCTGCTCGTCGTGACGACGCCGCAGCAGGCGGCCTCGGAGGTCGCCGAGCGCGCCGGCGCGATCTCGCTGCAGACCCGCCAGCGCCTGGCCGGCGTCGTCGAGAACATGTCGTGGATGGACATGCCCGACGGCTCCCGCATGGACCTCTTCGGCTCGGGCGGCGGGCAGATCGTGGCCGACTCGCTGACGAAGTCGGTCGGCGGCACCGTGCCGCTGCTGGGCCAGATCCCGATCGACACCCGTCTGCGCGAGGGTGGCGACGCCGGCATGCCGCTCGTGCTGACCCAGCCCGAGTCCGCCGCCGGCGCCGCCCTGCGCGCGGTCGCCGAGAAGCTCTCCGTGCGCTCGCGCGGCCTCGCCGGGATGTCGCTGAACATCAGCCCCGCCGGCCGCTAGGCACCGAGGTCGTGCAGCGAACGCCCTATCTGCGTGGTCAGTAGGACGTTCGCTGCGTCATCTCAGTGGCCCCGCGCCCGGTAGGCGGCGCGCTGGTCCTTCGTGACCTGCTTCCACCGCCCGCGACGCTGCGCCGCGAGACGGGCGTCGGTGCGCGCCGCCGCCCACTCGTCCTCGCGTTGCAGCTTGCGGTAGCCCTCCCGGCGGCGTGCCGGGAGCTCGCCCGCCTCGACCGCCGCCCGGACCGCGCAACCGGGCTCGCGGTCGTGGGCGCAGTCGGTGAAACGGCACCGCTCGGCGAGGTCGACGACATCGGCGAACGCCCGGTCGATGCCCTCGGCGGCGTCGCGGACACCCACGGCGCGCAGCCCCGGGGTGTCCACGAGTACCCCGCCTCCCGGCAGCGGCAGGAGCTCCCGGTGCACGGTGGTGTGGCGGCCCTTGTCGTCGACGGCGCGGACCTCGCCGACGGCCAGCACGTCCTCGCCGAGCAGGGCGTTCGCCAGCGTCGACTTGCCGGCACCCGAGGGACCGACGAGCACGGTGGTGCCGCGGGCGGCCGCGGCCACCTCGGCGAGACCGTCGCCCGTCACGGCGCTGACCGGGACGACCTCCACGCCCGGCGCCGCGACGGCGAGGTCGGTGAGGGCGGCGACCAGCGACGTGCCGTCGTCCCGGTCGATCTTCGTGAGGACGACGACGGGCGTCGCGCCGCTCTCCCAGGCGAGGGCGAGCAGCCGTTCGGTCCGCCCCGCCCGCAGCGCGGACTCCAGGGCGACGGTGACGAGCACCGTGTCGACGTTGGCGGCGAGCACCTGGCCCTCGGAGCGTCCGGAGGACGACGCGCGGGTCAGGGCGGTGCGCCGCGGCAGGAGCGCGGCGACCGCGACCGGGTCGGTGGGATCCACCAGCACCCAGTCGCCGACGGCGAGGGCCCGGCGCCGGGAGTCGGCGCGCCGCCGACCCCCGTCGGTGAGGACGTCGACCCGGCCGCGGTCGACGCGCGCGACGCGGCCGGGCACGCACCCGGCGGGGACGTCGAGAGTGGGAGCGAGCTGCTCCCAGGACGGGTCCCAACCGAGGCCGGTCAGGACGGAGACGTGCGGAGAAGCGGGAAACACTGCGGGGTACGACCCTTCGGGCAGGACGCCGCGCCGCTGATCAGTGCAAACGGGGGCGTCACCGTGTGATGGCGTGACGGCGCCGGTCATGGCGCCCGCTCCGGGCGGCCATGGCGTTCACTCCTCGAAAGTCGTCCCCGGGGACCTCTCCCCGGACGGGACCGAGCATGCCCATCAGGAGCCGGGTCGCGCCAGCCCCTTTCCCGTGACGGTCAGGCCACCTGCAGTGAGCGCCGCGAGAGGCCCCACATCATGCCGTCGATGGTCGTCGTCACCGGGGCCTCGGGATCGGTGGCCGCGCCGAGGGTGACGAACAGCGGGACGAAGTGCTCGGCCGTCGGGTGCGCGTAGGGCATGCCCGGGGCGTCGCGGAAGCGGTGCAGCGTCTCGAGGTCGCGGCGGTCGAGGGCCTCGGCGGCCCAGGCGTCGAAGTCCCCGGTCCAGCCCGGCGTGTCCTGGCCGGCGAGCATCTCGCGGGTGAGGAACGGCAGGCCGTGCGTCATGAACCCCGACCCGATCACCAGCACGCCCTCGCCGCGCAGCTCGCGCAGCCGCGCGCCGATGGCCAGCAGCCGGTCGGGGTCCTCGGTCGGCAGGCTCATCTGCAGGACGGGGACGTCGCCGAGCGGGTACATGACCTTCAGCGGCACCCAGGCGCCGTGGTCGAGCCCCCGGCGCGACGTGTGCGCCGGCTGACCGTCCGGCAGCGTTGCGGCGACGCGGGCGGCGAGCTCCGAGGCGTCGGGGGTCGCGTAGGTCATGCGGTAGAAGCGCTCGGCGAACCCGCCGAAGTCGTACACCAGGGGCGTGCCGGCCTCCGCGCTCGACAGCGTCAGCGGCGCGGACTCCCAGTGCGCCGAGACGATGAGGATCGCCTTCGGGGTGGGCAGGCGGTCGGCCCACTCTCCCAGGCGCGTCATCCACTCGGTGTCGTCGAACAGCGGCGGCGCGCCGTGGCTGACGTACAGCGCGGGCAGGGGGCCGTCCTGCGGCGTCCAGGGCGTGCGGCGCGCGGCGCGCTCGCGGGCCCCCGGCTCGAAGGCGTCGAACGCCGCTCCCGGGTGGGCGGTGGCGAACGGGTCCATGGCGTCTCCCTGCACGAAGTTGATCCTTCAACTCCGAACGGTACCTGCTCGGAGTTGAAGCATCAAGTAATGTGGTCTCCATGGACGACACGCGGTGGCTGGACGCCGACGAGCAGCGGGCGTGGCGGCGCACGGCCGCGGTGATGACGCTGCTGCCGGCCGCGCTCGACGCCCAGCTGCAGCGGGACGCCGGGCTGACCCAGTTCTCCTACCTGACGCTGGCCATGCTCTCGGAGACGCCGGGCCGCACGCTACCCATGAGCGCGCTGGCGGCCACGGTGAACTCGTCGCTCTCGCGGCTCTCGCACGTGGTGGCCCGGCTGGAGCAGCAGGGCTGGGTGACGCGGGAGCCGTCGCCCGAGAGCGGGCGCGTGACCGTCGCCCGGCTCACGGACGCGGGCCTGGACAAGGTGCGGGAGACCGCTCCCGGCCACGCCGCGGAGGTCCGGCGGCTCATCTTCGACGCCCTCGACGCCGAGGGCGTCGCGTCGCTCGCCGACGTCACCGCGGCGGTCCTCGGCCGGCTCGACCCGTCCGGGAAGATGCGCGCGAACCCGCTCAGGCGGGAGAACGCCGAGCTCGACTGCGATCCACCCGCCACGGCGTGATGTCGCGGGGCACGCCCTTGCCGCGACGGTGGCGGTGCGGCCGGACGGCGAAGCGACCGGTCTCGAGGTGCGCGTGGGTCGTGCTCGACACGCACACCTCGCCCGGCCCTGCCGCGTCGGTGATCCGCGCCGCGATGTTGACGTCGCGGCCGTAGAAGTCTCCGCCGAGCTGGTGCGGGGTCCCGACGTGGACGCCGGCGCGGAGGTGCAGACGGTGCCCGTCGACCTCCAGCCCCGCCACGGCGTCGCGCGCGGCCAGCGCGGCCTCGACGGCGTCGTCGGCCTCGGGGAACACCGCCATCAGCCCGTCGCCGAGCCGCTTGACCACGCGACCGCGCCGGCGCACCAACGGCTCGACGGCGACTCCGACGCGTCGCAGCGCGCGCACCGCGGTGTCGTCGCCGACCTCGAGCGTCCAGTCGGAGAAGCCGGCGAGGTCGGTGAAGAGCACTGCGACGACCTCGTCGCCGGTGCGCTCCTCGGTCCCGGCGTGCGCCTGCCACACCTGGAGCGCCGTGAGCCCGACCTCGCGCAGGACGCTCGGCCGCGTGGCCGCCAGCGGGGCGAGCTGGGCGGCCACGCGCCCCGCCGGGTCGTCACCGGTGGACAGCGGGTCGCCGTAGTGCGCGTCGCCGGGCAGCCGGGACCGGGCCCATTCGAGCGCGGCGAGCAGCCACGGATCGCTGTCGAGCCGGCTGGCCGCGCCGCGGACCCGGCGGCGCACCGGCTCACTCGGGCGCACAAGCACGTTACCGACGGTAACAGTCACGGCGCGGCGCACCGAGCCGCGAGCCGGCCCTCGTGAGCATGCTCTCGCCGAAACAACGATCTCCGTGGGAGCGTGCGGTCCACCGCGTCGCGGTCGCCGGCGCCGTTCCCGGGAGTTGATGATGCAGGTCCCCTTCGAGATCCAGGACTTCCTCGACCGCGCCGAGATCGTCTACGGCGCGCGGACGGGGATCGTCGACGAGCCCGACCAGCCGGCCACACCGCTCGCCGAGCTGACGTACGCCCGGGTCGCGGCGCTGGCCCGGGCCCAGGCCGCGGGGCTGGACGCGATGGGGATCGGGTTCGGGGAGCGCGTCGCGATCGTGTCCCACAACAGCGCCCGCCTGCTGGTGTCGTTCTTCGGGGTCTCGGGCCACGGGCGCGTCCTCGTGCCGGTGAACTTCCGGCTGTCGGTCGAGGAGGTCACCTACATCGTCGAGCAGTCCGGGGCGAGCCTGCTGCTGGTCGACCCGGAGCTGGAGGAGCAGCTCAAGGGCGTCCCGTGCGCCCGCACGATCGTGCTCGGCGAGCAGGGCGACCAGGAGATGTACCGCTTCGGCGTCGACCCGGAGCCCTGGGAGCCGGACGAGGACGCCACCGCGACGATCAACTACACGAGCGGGACGACGGCGCGCCCCAAGGGCGTGGAGCTCACCCACCGCAACCTCTGGGTCAACGCCACCACGTTCTCGATGCACCTCGGCGTGAACGACCGCGACGTCTACCTGCACACGCTGCCGATGTTCCACGCCAACGGCTGGGGCATGCCGTACGGCGTCACCGGGCTCGGGGCGAAGCACATCGTGCTGCGCAAGGTGGACGGCGCGGAGATCCTGCGCCGGGTCGAGGCCCACGGGGTGACGGTGCTCTGCGCCGCCCCGGCCGTGATCAGCGCGGTGCTGGGCGCGGCCGCGGAGTGGAAGGGCGAGATCCCCGGGCGCGGGCGGGTCCGCATCGTGGGCGCGGGCGCACCGCCGCCCACGAGGACGATCGCCCAGGTCGAGGAGGTCCTCGGCTGGGAATTCGTGCAGATCTACGGGCTCACCGAGACCTCGCCGCTGCTGACGTTCAACCGCACGCGCGCCGAGTGGGACGACCTCGAGACCGACGAGCGCGCGGCCCGGCTCGGCCGGGCCGGCGCCCCCGCGCTGGGCGTCAAGGTCCGCATCTCCGACGACGGCGAGGTCCTCGCCCGCTCCAACGTGATCCTCAAGAGCTACTGGGAGCGGCCGGACGAGACCGAGAAGGTGCTGAAGGACGGCTGGTTCCACACCGGCGACGGCGGCACCGTCGACGGCGACGGCTACCTGACGATCAGCGACCGGCGCAAGGACGTCATCATCAGCGGCGGGGAGAACGTCTCGTCGATCGAGGTCGAGGACACGCTGTTCAACCACCCCGCGGTCGCCGAGGTCGCCGTCATCGGCGTGCCCGACGAGAAGTGGGGCGAGACGATCAAGGCGCTGGTCGTGCTCGCTCCGGGTGCCCACGCCGACGAGGCCGAGCTGATCGAGCACTGCAAGGCGCACCTGGCCCGCTACAAGGCCCCGACCTCGATCGAGTTCCGCGACGGCCTGGCCCGCACGGCCACCGGGAAGCTGCAGAAGTTCAAGCTGCGCGAGGAGTACTGGGAGGGCCGCGACCGTCAGGTCAACTGATCACGGTCGGGGCGGCTGACGACGGTCAGGGCCGTCCCGGCGACGAGGAGACGACTCGACAGCGCTCCTCCGTCGCGCTGCCGTGCCGTTCCCGCGCCTCAGGTCGCGTCGGGGTCCACCGGCGCGATCTCACCGGGCTTCAGTGGCGGCCCGCTGTCGGCACGCCCGGCGCGCGGCGTGCTCGGCGTGGCGGTCGACGGAGCGATCGCGGGGGTGCCGGCCACGGCCGGGGTGGCAGGGGCGGCCGGGGTGGCCGACCCGCTCCACGTGCCGTCGGCGGGCGGGTCGGTGAACAGGTGCTGGCGCACCGCCCGGCGGGGGTCGAGGTCGCGCACCGAGCGCAGGTCCTCGAGCGGCTTGCGGAGCTCGTCGAACTCGGGGCCGAGCTCCTGGCGCAGCTGGTCGCGCGCGCCGGTGGCGTAGTCGCGGATCGTGCGGACCGTGTTCGCCACCCACGCCGCGGCCGCCGGCAGGCGCTCCGGGCCGAGGACGAACAGGCCGACGAGGGCGAGGACCAGCAGCTCCGGCCAGCCGATGTTGTCGAACACCCCGACCTCCTAGAGCGTCACCTGCAGGGTCAACGGCCGTCCCTGGCGGACGACGCCCAGCTGGATCGTCTGCCCCGGAGGATGCTCCCGCACGGCCACGACGAGCTCGTCGGCGGAGGCGATCGGGCGGTCGTCGACCCGCAGGACCACGTCGCCCTCGAGCAGCCCGGCACGCGACGCCGGCCCGCCCTGGCGCACGTTGAGCACCTGCGCGCCGTCCGAGGTGCCGTCCGTGACCGACTTCGCGTTCACGCCGAGGTCGCTGTGGGCGTAGCTGCCGGTCCGGATGATCGACTCGGCGATGGTGCGGACGTCGTCGATGGGGATCGCGAAGCCGAGCCCGATCGAGCCGCCCTCGCCGCCGCCGAGCGTGCGGATGGCGGTGTTGATCCCGACCACGGCGCCGGACGTGTCGACGAGCGCGCCGCCGGAGTTGCCGGGGTTGATCGCCGCGTCGGTCTGGATGGCGTCGATGACGGGGTTCGCGTCGCTGGTCTCGGCGTCGAGGCGCACCGGGCGGTCCAGCGAGCTGACGATGCCCTCGGTGACCGTGCCGGCGAGCCCCAGCGGGGAGCCGATCGCGATGACGCCGTCGCCCACCCGCAGGTCCGAGGACCGCCCGAGCTGCGCGACGACCGGGTTCGCGATGTCGACCTTGACGACGGCCACGTCGGTCTGCGGGTCGCGGCCCACGACACGCGCCGGCGCCCGCAGCCCGGACGCGAAGACGGCCTCGAGCGAGGCCCGGGGGTCGTTGGCCGCCAGCTCGACGACGTGGTTGTTGGTGACGATGTAGCCGTTCGGGTCGAGCACGACGCCCGAGCCGGTGCCGCCGCTCGTGCCGGCCTGCAGCTCGAGGGAGACGACGGCGGGCGCGACACGACCGGCGATGTCGGCGACCGAGCCCGGCGGCCGCTCGTGACCCGCCGAGACCGGGCTCAGGGACGCGCCCGGATCGACGAGGCTGTCGGCGCCACCGGCGACCGCCCAGCCCACGATCCCGCCGACGCCGCCGATGAGCAGGGCCACCACCGCGAGCAGCGCGAGCGCGGTCGGCCGCACGCGGCGCCCGAGGACCAGCTCGCGCGCCGAGAGCCGCGGCCCGGTCGGTGGCGTCGCCGTCGCGCTGCGGGTGTCGCCCAGCGCGGGCCCGCCGAGCTCGGCGCCGGCGCCCGGGTCGCGCCACGGGTCGGCGCCGGCCTTCTCGTCGCCCTCCCAGAAGTCGTCGGGACGGTCGTCGCCGCGGTCGGCGGGACGCTCGGGGCGCTGCAGGGAGGTGGCGCCGGACGCCGTCGAGCCCTCGGGACGGCCGAACGCGGCGACCAGCGCCGGTGCCGGCGGGTCGCCGTGCGACGCGCGTGGGGCGGGCCCGTGAGACCCGACGCTCTCCGCGGTGCGGTCGCCGAAGCCGCCGGACACGCCGGCCGGACGACCGAACGCGGCGGCCAGATCACGGTCGCCGACGCCGTGCCCGTTCCCGGCGCCGTTGCTCACTCCGTAGCCCGTGCCGTTCGCGGCACCGCCGCCCGCGCCGTTCGCGGTGCCGTGGTCCGAGCCGTTCGCGGTGCCGTGGCCCGAGCCGTTGGCGGTGCCGTGGCCCGAGCCGTGGCCCGAGCCGTTCGTGACGCCGTGGCCCGAGCCGTGGCCCGAGCCGTTCGCGACGCCGTGGCCCGCGCCGTTGCCGGTGCCGTCGACGGTGCCGTCGACGTGGTGCGCGTCGTGACCGTTGCCGTGCCCGTCGACGCCCTCGGCCGGGCCGTGCGTGTCCGCACCGTCGGGGTACGCGGCGCCGTTCGCCGACCCCCCGTGCTCGCGGTCGTGGCCGGGCTCGGTGGGAGACGTGTCGGCCGGCTCGTGGGGCGGGCGGCCGCGCGGGTCGGTGCTCATCGCCCCTCCACCGTAGAGCCTCGGGGGGCGGGCCGCGTCGACACGGTCACAGCGTGCGACCGCGGTGGTGAAGGTCCGGTGTGCAGCGCCGGGTCGGGGCGTGCCGGGTCAGGGCGTGCCGGGACCGGGCAGCGCGGTGCCGGGTGCGGCCCCGCGCTCGCTGCGCACCGACAGGTCGGCGGCCGCGGCGGTGGTGGGCAGCGGGCGTTCGGCACGTGCGGTGCTGCCGGGCGGGGCGGGCGCCGGGGTGCCGGCCACGACGACCGGGCCGGTGAGGGCCGCGAGGGCGGCCGCGCCGACGACGACACCGGAGCTCACGGCCACGGGCACCGCGAGGGCGCGCCGGCGACCGCGGCGCCGGCCCCGGCGCTCGGCACGGGGGGCGTCCGACGCGTCGGCCGGCACGACGAACTGCCCGTCCGCGTCGACGGCGAGCCCCGCGGGCGGGCCGGGCAGCGGCGCGGCGTCGGGGATGGAGCACAGGGCGCTGAGCAGGGAGCTCGGCGCGGCCGGGTCACCGGCGGCGCGGACCCGGCGCCGGGCCTGCCGCTGGGCGGCGACCTCGGCGGCGCAGGACAGGCAGCGGTCGACGTGCATCGCGGCGCGGTGCGCCGGTCCGGGCGGCAGCTCGTCGTCGACGAAGGCGACGACGGCGTCGAGCGCGAGGTGGCCGGCCTCGGTGAAGCGCTCGGACCACCACCCCGAGCCACCGCGACCGGAGATCATGCCTGGTCCCGGAGAGGTGTCCGCTCGGCGGCGCGGGACTCGAGAGCGGCGCGCAGCGACTGGCGCCCACGGTGGATGCGGCTTCGCACGGTCCCCAGTTTGACACCGAGCGTCGCCGCGATCTCCTCGTACGACAGACCTTCCACGTCACAGAGCACGACCGCGGCGCGGAACTCGGGGGCGAGGGCGTCGAGCGCAGCCTGCAGATCGGGGTCGAGGTGCGCCTCCGACCAGACCTGCTCCGGGTCGGGACCGCCGCCGGGCAACCGGTCGGTGTCCTCGGGCAGACCCTCCATCCGCAGGCGGGCGCGGCGGCGCACCATGTCGAGGAAGAGGTTGGTGGTGATGCGGTGCAGCCAGCCCTCGAAGGTGCCGGGCTTGTAGCCCGCGAGCGACCGGAACACGCGGATGAACGTCTCCTGCGTGAGGTCCTCGGCGTCGTGGGCGTCGCCGGTCAGGCGGAAGGCCAGGCGGTAGACGCGGTCGGCGTGCAGGCGCACGACGTCGTCCCACGTCGGGGGCACCCACACGTCGGCCGCGTCGAGACCGGACTCGGCGTCCTGGAAGGCCTGGTCGCGAGCCGTGGTGTCGGGGCGGTCGAGGACCGCGGCGGAGGCGGAGGTGTCGGGCATCGGGGTGCGGGCTCCTCGGCTCGTCCTGGCGGCGCCGGTCGGGGGTGCCGGCGACGTGACACCACTCTGGCGCGCCGTGATGTCACAGGGGTGAGGTCGTGCTGAGAGACCGCTGAGTTTCCGCGTGCGGCGGAGATCCACCGGTGGTGGGCGCGACCCCGACCGTGTGGTCGGCGTGTCGGCGCGGCACGCCGACCGGGCCCCGTTCTCGATCTAGCCTGCTCCCATGGCGACGGGACGCCCGGGCGGGCCGGGCGGTCGAGGCGGTGGCGTGCGCGGCGCGCAGCGCCCGTTGCGCGCCGTCCGCGCCCCCGGTGCCGCGGCGGGCACCGCCGCGCCCGGCGCCGACACCGCCGTGGACGGGTCCGCCGGGGCCGACGGCGCCGCCCGCGCGCGCACCCGGATCGCCGACCGCGCGGACGCGTTCCTCGCCGAGGACGAGCTGCTCACCCGCCTGCGCACCCGCTCCACCGAGCAGGGCGTCGTGGCCGTCTCCCCGGCCACCGCGGCGGCGCTGACGTTCCTCGCGGCCTCCACCCGGGCCCGGGCCGTCGTGGAGATCGGCACCGGCCTCGGCCTGAGCACCGTGGCGCTGTTGCGCGGGATGCCCGCCGACGGCCTGCTCACGAGCATCGACCCCGACGGGTCCCGGCAGGCCCAGGCCCGCGCGGCGTGCGTCGAGGCGGGGTTCGGGCCCGGGCGCGTCCGGATGATCACGGGCTCGTCGCGCCAGGTGCTGCCGAAGCTCTCGGACGCGGGCTACGACCTCGTGCTCGTCGACGGCGTGACCACCGACTTCCCCCGTGACCTCGAGGCCGCGATGCGCCTGCTGCGCCCGGGCGGGGTCGTGGTGCTCGACGACGTCCTCTGGCAGGGCCGCATCGCCGACCCGGTGCGCCGCGAAGCGCTCGCGGGTGCCCTGCGCGAGACCGTGCGGACCGTCCGCGAGGACGAGCGCCTCGTCCCGCTGATGCTCCCCGTCGCCGAGGGCCTGCTCTGCGCGGCCCTCCGGGACGCCTCAGCTCCCTGAGGACCGGCGGGCGCAGAACTCGACGAGGGTGCGCGCGGCGAAGCCGGTGGCGCCCTTGGCGACCTCCTCGTGCTGGCCGTCGCTGCGCGCGGGCCCGGCGATGTCGAGGTGGAGCCAGGGCCGCCCGTCGGTGAAGCGGCGCAGGAACAGCGCCGCCGCGATGCCGCCCGGCCCGCCGGGCGCCTGGCGCACGTCGGCGATCGTGGAGTCGACGTCGGGGTCGAGGTCCGCGGACAACGGCATCGGCCACCAGGGCTCCCCCGTGGCCGCGCCGGCGTCGACGAGCGCGTCGCACAGCGCCGGCTCGCTGCCGAACACGCCGCCGGTGCGCACGCCGAGGGCGACCTTCATCGCCCCGGTGAGGGTGGCGACGTCGACGACGACGTCGGGTGCGAGCGTGTCCAGGGCGTAGGCGATCGCGTCGGCGAGGACCATCCGGCCCTCGGCGTCGGTGTTGGTGACCTCGGTGGTCGTGCCACCGCGGTGCCGCACGACGTCGCCGGGCCGGTAGGCCGAGCCGGAGACGTGGTTCTCGGCCAGCGGCACGAGGCCGGTGACGCGGACCGGAGTGCCCAGCCGGGCCAGCGCCCGCAGCGCCGCGACGACCGCGGCGCCGCCGGAGCAGTCGGTGCGCATGTCCGCCATCCCGGCGTTCGGCTTGATCGAGATGCCGCCGGTGTCGAACGTGATGCCCTTGCCGACGAGGACGACGTGGTCGGTGCCCGCGTCGGGGGGCGACCAGGTCAGCTCGAGCAGGCGCGGCGGGCGGGACGACCCGCCGCCCACGGCGAGCACGCCGCCGAAGCCCTGCTCGGCGAGCCACTGCTCGTCGCGGATCGTGACCCCGAGCCCGTCGGCGTCGGCGACGAGCTCGGCGGCGGTCGCGGCGAACCACGCCGGCGACTTGGTGCCCGACGGCGTGTCCGCGAGGTCGCGGGCGCGGGCCGTGGCGGTGGCGAGCTCGACGGCACGGTCGACGGCGCGGTCGACGGCGGTCCGGTGCTCGGCGGGGATGTCGAGGTGCACCAGCAGGGCGGGGCGGTCGCCGGAGCGGACGAGGAACCGGTGCGAGCCGAGCACCACGCCGAGCGCGAGCGCGGCCCAGCCGTCGGCGTCGTCGGGGACGTCCTCGGGACGGTCCGGTCGCAGGACGGCGACGCGGGGAGCGGGCAGGTCGGCGCCGTCGGCGCCGTCGGTGCCGTCGGTGCCGGGATCGGGGACCACGGCGCCGGCGGGCGCGTCGCGCAGTGCCCGGGCCGCGGCCGCGCCCGCCGCGCGCCAGTCCTTCGCCTCGCCCCCGCCGGCGCCGACGAGCCACTGGCCGGGCGCCGGCCCGGGCAGCGCGGCCACCGCGCCGGCGGAGGGCCGCCAGCCCGGTGGGGCGCCGTCGATCGGGGGGTCGGCACCGGCACCGGCGTCGGCACCGGCGTCGGCATCGGGGCCGGCGTCGGGCTCGGCTCCGGGGTCCGAGGGCTCGTCGGGCGGCTCGGAGCGGCGTCGCCACCGCAGGACGGCGACGCGCTCCGGCGCGGGCTCGGTGGTGAGCGCGGCGAGCGGGGTGGGGAGCGCCGGGGCCGCGAAGGCCGCCCCGTCGACGTCGGCCGGGCCGACGGTGCGGTCCCCCGCTCCAGCGGCGGACGTCGGGGTGCTCAGCCGACCACGCCCTGCAGGGCCTCCCGCAGGTCGCCCGCCTCGTCGGCCGTCATCTCGACGACGAGGCGCCCCCCACCCTCGAGAGGCACGCGCATCACGATGCCGCGCCCCTCCTTGGTGACCTCGAGGGGACCGTCACCGGTCCGGGGCTTCATGGCCGCCATAGCGTGCTCCCTCCACGAGCTGGTCGTCTTCGTCCCCCGGAGTGCCCGTGTGGGCGGCCGGAGAGCGAGCGCCGTGTGTCAGGTGACGATTCTTCCCTATGGGCCCGACCGGCACGACACCGGAGCGATCATCCGGGCGTGTCCTCCCCGGTCAGGCCGCGTGTCGGCCCGCGGTCCCGTCGTGTCGGGCCCGCCCGCGGGGTCAGCCGGCGTCGATCGCGCGGAAGCATCCGGCGACGTGGTCGTCGACCATCCCGGTCGCCTGCATCATCGCGTAGCACGTCGTCGGGCCCACGAAACGGAAGCCGCGGGCGCGCAGCGCCTTCGCCATCGCCGTCGACTCCGGCGTCGTCGCCGGGACCTCCTCGAAGCCCGCCGGCGGCTTCTCCCGCGCGGGCGGCGCGAACGACCACAGCAGCGTGTCGAGGTCCTCGCCGCGGTCGGCGAGGCCGAGGACGGCGCGGGCGTTGGCGATCGTCGCGTCGATCTTCGCGCGGTTGCGGACGATCCCGGCGTCGGCGAGCAGGCGGGCGACGTCGTCGTCGCCGAACGCGGCGACGGCCTCCGGGTCGAAGTCCGCGAACGCGGCGCGGAAGGCGGGCCGCTTGCGCAGGACCACCAGCCACGAGAGGCCGGACTGGAACGCCTCGAGGCTGATCCGCTCGTAGAGCGCGTCCCGGCCGCGCAGCTCCCGGCCCCACTCGGCGTCGTGGTACTCCGCGAGCAGGTCGTTGCCGGTGCCCCAGGGGCAGCGGCCGACACCGTCGTCGCCGACGACCGCGACCGTCACGAGATCACCGTGCTCATCGCGCGGACCGCTCGCAGCGCCGGGCCAGCTCGTCGAGCGAGCGCCGCAGCCCCCAGGCGAAGGCGGGCTTGACGACGGGCCAGCCGAGCGCCCCGAGCGGGCCCAGCGGCAGGTCGAGCTGCTCGCTCCACACGAACGTCGAGCCCTCGCGCCCGTCGGCGGTGCGGCGCTCGACGACGCTGAACACGCCGCTGCCGCGCACGACCCGCCCGGTGTGCCGCACGGTCGCGCGGTGCGGCGGGTCCCAGCCGACGATCTCCATGGTGTCGGTGACGCCCAGGGGGCCGACCCCCGTGGTCGCCGCGAGCTCCGAGCCGACGCTCGTGCCGTCACCACGGGTGACCTTGACGCTCGTGCCGAGCATCCACTCGCCCTGCGACTCCCAGTCGGTGACCTCGCCCCAGACCGTCTCGACCGGGGCGTCGACGTCGACCGACAAGGTGATCTCGCGCCGTGCCATGCCCGCTGCTCCGCCTCTCGTGGTGCTCGCCTCGTGGTCCGGCCGGGGCTACCGCGCCAGGCCGTCGACCCCCGACGTTCCCCGCGGCGCGTCCACCGACGCGCCCTCGCCGCGGACGGTCGGGTCGGTGGGCGACGGGTCGGCGACGTCGGCCCTCCCCGCGGCCGCCGCGTGGCCGTTGGTGTGGGCGACCGGGGAGGCGTTCTCCTCGGGTTCCTCGGGGCCCTCCATCGCGTCGACCCGCGCGCGCAGGGCGTCGACCTCCGCGGCGAGGCGCTCGAGCGCCCAGTCGACCTCGCTGCACTTGTAGCCGCGCAGGGCCTGCTGGAAGCGCAGGTCGCGCACGTCGCCGCCGGTCAGGTCGCGGGCCGGCAGCCGCGTCGGGGTGGCGCCGGGGGGCATGGGGGCGAGCTCCTCGCCCCGGCCGAAGACGAAGGCCACGAGCAGGTAGACCGCGGCGGCCACGAGGCCGACCACGATGACGTACACCAGCGCGCTGCCCATGGGGTCCGATCGTAGGTGGGACCCCCGACGACCGGCGTCAGCTCCCGGGGGTGCCCCTGTTCGATCGGAGCGTGGCCAGGGGCGGGCGGTCGGCGGTGGCGACCGCCTGTTCGTCGGGGAGCCAGTCGCCGTCGACCGGGACGAACTGGGTGAGCGGGTCGCTGCCCGGGTGGCCGGGCACGCAGCGGCGCAGGACGGCGTCGAGCACCTCGGCGGCCGTGGCGCCCAGGGCACGCAGGCTGCGGTGGCGGTGCTTGCGCACCCCGAGGTCGACCTGCGCGATCGCGTCGAGCCCGCGCTCGCGGTGGGTGTCGAGCAGCAGCCCGATCTCGACGCCGTAGCCCGCGGCGAACGGCAGCGACTCGAGCAGCTCGCGGGTCGCGGCGTACTCGCCGCCGAGCGGCTGCACGACGCCGGAGAGCTCGGGGCGCAGCGCGGCGAGGGCGGGCCGGGCGGTGAGCTCGGTGACGCGCCCGCCGCCGGTGAGCGCGGCGTCGTGGTCGGACATCCGCAGCGGGCGGTGGTAGAAGCCCTTGACCAGCGCGACGCCGTCGACGGTGAGCAGCGGGCCGAGCAGGTGGACGACGAAGTCCGGGCCGAGGTCGACGAGGTCGGAGTCGAGGAAGACGACGACGTCGCCCGACGTCGCGGCCAGCGAGCGCCACAGCACCTCGCCCTTGCCGGGGCGCACCGGCACCTCGGGCAGGACCGCGTCGCGCGGCACGACGCGCGCGCCGGCCGCCCGTGCGCGCTCGGCGGTGGCGTCGATGGAGCCGGAGTCGACGACGACCAGCTCGTCGACCAGCGTGCCGAGCAGCGGGCGCACCGCGGCGACCACGCCCCCGACGGTCTCCTGCTCGTCGAGCGCGGGCAGCACGACCGACACCGTGCGCCCGCGCTTGGCGGCGGTCAGCTCGTCGGCGGTCCAGTCCGGGCGCGCCCACGTCCGCCGCGCGAACCAGTCCTCGGTCTGCGCCCTCACGGTGCGCTCCGCGCATGTGAGCACTTCGGAGTGCTGGAGCACTCCGAAGTGCTCACATGCCGCAGGCACCTCATGCCAGGGCCCGGACGGTGCGGATGGGGGCGCGGTCGCCGCGGATCGCCGAGACCATGTCGACGACGCGACGGGTCGCCGCCACCTCGTGGGCGCGGAACATGCGCGCGCCGCCCCAGGCCGCGACGGCGGTGGCGGCGAGGGTCCCCTCGAGGCGCTCGGTGACCTCGGTGGTGCCGAGGGTCTCGCCCACGAAGTCCTTGTTCGACAGCGCCATGAGCACCGGGCGACCGAGGGCGACGAGCTCGTCGAGGCGGCGCAGCAGCTCGAGCCCGTGGAACGTGTTCTTGCCGAAGTCGTGGGTGGGGTCGACGAGGATCCGCGCGGGGTCGACGCCCGCCTGCTCGTGGGCCTTCGCCTGCCGCGAGACCTCGGCGATCACGTCGGCGACGACGTCGCGGTAGCGCACGCGGTGCGGGCGGGTGCGGGGGACGGCGCCGCCGGTGTGGGAGCACACGATGCCCACCCCGAACTCCGCGGCGACCTCGCCCAGCTCCGGGTCCACGCCCGCCCACGTGTCGTTGATGAGGTCGGCGCCCGCCGCGCAGACCTCGCGGGCGACCTCGGCGCGCCACGTGTCGACGCTGATCGCGACGTCGGGATGGCGCGCCCGGACGGCCTCGACGGTCGGGAGCACGCGGCGCAGCTCCTCGGCGGCGTCGACGCCCGGGCCCGGGCCGGCCTTGACCCCGCCCACGTCGACGACGTCGGCGCCCTCGGCCACCGCGCGGTCGGCCGCGTCGAGGGCCGCCGACGGGTCCCAGGCGGCGCCGCGGTCGTAGAACGAGTCCGGGGTGCGGTTGACGATCGCCATCACCGCGATCCGCCCGTCGGCGGGCAGCAGCGGACGGTGATGGGTGGTCATCACCCCGATCCTGGCACGCTCCGCGCGGTGGACGCCGGGTCGAGCGCGTCGAGGGCCGCGCCGACGGTGGTGGTGCGCACCACGCCCGCCATTCCCCGGTCGGAGACGAAGCCCGTGCCGCGCAGGCCGTCGAGCCAGGCGAACAGCGGGTCGTAGTGCCCGTCGGGATCCAGCACGACGACGGGCTTGTCGTGCATCCGCAGGGCGTGCGACGTCCACGCCTCGAACAGCTCCTCGAGCGTGCCGAGACCGCCCGGCAGGGCCAGGACCGCGTCGCTGCGCGCGTCCATCTCCCCCTTGCGCGTCCGCATGTCGCCGACGACGACCAGCTCGTCGGACTCGTCGTCGGCGACCTCGTGGGCCACCAGGGCCTCGGGGATGACGCCGACCGTGCGCGCGCCGCCCTCGCGCGCAGCCCGGGCCACCGCGCCCATCATCGACACGCGCCCGCCTCCGGAGACGAGGCTCCAGCCGCGGGCGGCGATCGCCGCCCCGACCTCGCCCGCGAGGGCGATGAAGGGCTCGGGGACCGCCCCGGAGGCGCAGAAGACGCAGACGGCGTGGGGTCGCGTCACGACCCGACCGCCTCGCGGAACCCCTCCTCGACGATGGTCACCACCTCGTCGATGTCGTCGGTGAGGTGCACGAGGTCGACGTCGCGGCGGCTGATCGTGCCCGCGTCCAGCGCCGGTCCGGCGAGCCACTCGAGCAGCCCGCCCCAGTAGTCCCGCCCGAGCAGCACGACCGGGAACCGCGTGACCTTGCCGGTCTGGACCAGCACCAGCGCCTCGAACAGCTCGTCGAGCGTCCCGAAGCCGCCGGGCAGGCACACGAACGCCTGGGCGTACTTCACGAACATCGTCTTGCGGGCGAAGAAGTAGCGGAAGCCGACGCCGAGGTCGACCCAGGGGTTCAGCCCCTGTTCGAAGGGCAGCTCGATGCCGAGGCCGACCGAGAGCCCGCCGGCCTCGGCGGCCCCGCGGTTGGCCGCCTCCATCGCGCCCGGTCCGCCGCCCGTGATCACCGCGTAGCCCGCCCGCGCGAGCGCGCCGCCGAGGTCGACGCCGCGCTGGTACTCGGGGTGTCCCTGCGGGGTGCGCGCCGAGCCGAACACCGTCACGGCGCGGGGGATCTCCGCGAGGACGCTGAAGCCCTCGACGAACTCCGCCTGGATCCGCTGGACGCGCCAGGCGTCGGAGTGCACCCAGTCGGCCGGGCCGCGCGAGTCGAGCAGGCGCTGGTCGGTGGTGGAGCTGAGGCGGGCCGGGTCGCGGTGCTCGGGACGCCGGCGGTCGATCGTCGTGGGCCGCGGCGCGGTGGCGTCCTGACCGGCCGGGTCGTCGTGGAGCATGCGGACGAGCCTAAGGACCCCACACGAACGGGGTCCGAACGCGGGGTTGTGGCGCGGGTCGTCGTTTCGCGTCCGCCGGACCCAGGGGACCCGGTGGTTGAACGAGCAACCGTTCTCGACCCCAGGAGGCTCTCGTGGCCACGGTCACCCCGAAGGTGGCGATCATCTACTACAGCTCCACCGGCACGATCCACGCGCTGGCGCAGGAGTACGCCAAGGGTCTGGAGGGCGCGGGCGCCGAGGTGCGCGTCCGCAAGGTGCACGAGCTGGCGCCGCCGGAGGCCGTCGCCGCGAACGAGGCGTGGCAGCAGCACGCCGACGAGACGGCGAACGTCCCCGAGGCGACCGCCGACGACGTGCTGTGGGCCGACGCGGTCGTGTTCGGCACGCCGACGCGCTACGGCAACGTCGCCGCGCAGCTCAAGCAGTTCATCGACACCCTCGGGCCGCAGTGGGCGCAGGGCCAGCTCGCCGACAAGGTGTACTCGGGCTTCACGTCGACCGCCACGGCCCACGGCGGCCAGGAGTCGACGCTGCTCGCGCTCTACACCACGATCCACCACTTCGGCGGCGTGATCGTGACGCCGGGCTACACCGACCCGATCCAGTTCCAGGTCGGCAACCCCTACGGCCCGTCGCACGTCGACGGCCAGGGCTCGATCCCGATCTCCGAGGAGACCCGCCAGGCCACGCAGTACGCGGGCCAGCGGATCGCGACCGTCACCCGCCAGCTCGTGGCGGGGCGCAGCGAGGTCGCGGCCCTCTGAGCGCGGTCCCCCGGAGACGAACGGCGCTCTCGCTGCTCGCGAAGCAGCGAGAGCGCCGCTCGTTCTTCACCTCGCGCGGCACCCGGGCGAGCGAGCTGCTCCGGACGGACTCAGGCGCGCGTGAGGTAGGCGCGCAGGACGTCGCACGCCTCGGAGATCGCGCCGACGGGGACCGACTCCTCGCGGGTGTGGGCGAGGTTCGGGTCGCCGGGCCCGAAGTTCAGCGCCGGGATCCCGAGGGCGGCGAAGCGGGCGACGTCGGTCCAGCCGTACTTGGCGACCGGGACCGTGCCGGTGGCCCCGACGAAGTCGGCCGCGGCGGGCGCCGAGAGCCCCGGCAGCGCGGCCGGGGAGGCGTCGGTCTCGGTGAGGTCGAAGCCCGCGAACACCCCGGCCACGTACGCGCGCGCGTCGTCGAGGGACCGGTCGGGGGCGAAGCGGAAGTTGACGGTGACCTCGCACGCGTCGGGCACGACGTTCCCGGCCACGCCGCCGGCGATCCGCACCGCCTGCAGCCCCTCGCGGTAGACGCAGCCGTCGATGTCGACCTCCCGCGCGACGTGCGCGGCGAGCCGGTCGAGCACGGGCGCGGCGGCGTGGATCGCGTTCTCCCCCAGCCACGACCGCGCCGAGTGCGCCCGCCGCCCGCTGGTGCGCACGACCACCCGCAGGGTCCCCTGGCACCCCGCCTCCACCTGGCCGGACGTCGGCTCGCCGAGCAGCGCGAGGTCGGCGTCGAGCCAGTCGCGGTGCTCGCGCTCGAGGCGCCCGAGACCGTTGCGGGACGCCTCGATCTCCTCGCAGTCGTAGAGCACGAGGGTCACGTCGTGCGCCGGCTCGGCGAGCGCCGCCGCGAGGTGGGTCATCACCGCCACCCCGGACTTCATGTCGCTGGTGCCGCAGCCGTAGAGCGTGCCGCCGTCGCGGCGGGACGGGACGTTGTCGGCGATCGGCACCGTGTCGAGGTGCCCGGCCAGCAGCACCCGGCGGGGCCGGCCCAGCCGCGTCCGGGCGAGCAGCGCCTCCCCCGAGCGCAGCAGCTCCAGGTGCGGCGCCTGGACCGCCAGGGCGGCCTGCACGGCGTCGGCGAGCGCCCGCTCGTCGCCCGACACGCTCGGGACGTCGACGAGCGCCGCGGTCAGCGAGACGGGATCGGCCAGCAGGTCGAGGGTCACGGGAGGGGCGCTCACGCGGCCCGAGGTTAACCGGGGGTTCGGTCGGTTGAGCCGGGAGTCGGCGACTCACCCGGACGGGTGCCCGCCACCCGCGCGCGGTCGCGCCGTCCGAGCGTTCCCAGCGCCGCGACCAGCAGGAGCACCGCCAGCACGGGCACCGACCACCGGGCGACCCCGAGCAGCAGCGCCGCGACGGCCGCGGCGAGGACGAGCGCGCCCAGCTGGCGCAGCGCGACGACCCGGCCCCGCGACCCGCCGGCGACGAGGGCCGCGAGCCCGCCCGTGAGCGTGCCCGTGAGGTAGGTCGTCGACTCCCCGAGCCGCAGCGCCGTGCTGCTCTGCCCGCCCATCGCGAGGGCGGCGGCGCCGAGCAGGACGAGAACCACGGCACTGCGTGGCCCCGTGACGGCCCAGGCGACGGCCAGGGCGACGAGCACCCCGAGCTCGACGAGCAAGGGGGCCCCGACGGCGTGCGGTCGGCCCCGCCACGCGAACGACCAGATCGCGACCCCGACCGCGAACCCCAGCACCGCGACCAGCGGCGGCCACAGCGCCGAGAGGTCACCCCGCCCGGCCGCGCCGCCTGCGGTGACGAGGTTGCCGGTGACGACCCCGGCGAACGGCCCGCCGAGGCTCGTCACCGCCCACAGGTCGACGACGCCCGCGACGGCGGCGAGCAGCGTCGACGCGGTCGCCACCCGCCCCGCTGACCTGCCGATACCGCGCCCGGCCGCCGGTTCGCCCACGCCCGCTAGCCTGGCGGACGATGAGCACCCCCGCGCACCCGTCCCGCGCCCTCGGCGTCGGCCTGGCCACGGTGGCCACCGACGGCACCGTCCTCGACACCTGGTACCCGCTGCCCGAGCTGGCGGACGCGGGCGACGGCATGGCCGAGGAGCCGGGCACCGTGGTCGTGCCGGCCGGCGAGCTCGAGCCCTCGCTGGTCGACGCGCTGGGCCCCGACGAGGCCCGCGGCGTCGAGGTCGTCGCGGTGCGCACCGTCGCCGACCTCACCGGGCCGCCCGCGTCGGCCTACGACGTCTACCTGCGCCTGCACCTGCTCTCGCACCGGCTGGTCCAGCCCCACGGCGTCGACCTGACGGGGATCTTCGGCCACCTCGCCAACGTCGTGTGGACCAACCACGGGCCGTGCCCGGTGCCCGAGTTCGAGCGGGTTCGGGCGCGGCTGCGCGGGCGGGGTCCGGTCACCGTCTACGCGGTCGACAAGTTCCCGCGCATGGTCGACTACGTGATCCCCTCGGGCGTGCGCATCGGCGACGCCGACCGCGTGCGCCTCGGCGCCCACCTCGCGAGCGGCACCACCGTGATGCACGAGGGCTTCGTCAACTTCAACGCCGGCACGCTCGGGACGTCGATGGTCGAGGGCCGGATCTCCGGCGGCGTCGTCGTCGGTGACGGCTCGGACGTCGGCGGCGGCGCGTCGATCATGGGGACGCTCTCGGGCGGCGGCAAGGAGGTCATCGCGATCGGCGAGCGCTGCCTGCTCGGCGCCAACGCCGGCATCGGGATCTCGCTCGGCGACGACTGCGTGGTCGAGGCCGGCCTCTACGTCACCGCGGGCACGCGCGTGACCCTCGAGGACGGCAGCGTCGTCAAGGCCGCCGAGCTCTCGGGGCGCTCGGGCATCCTGCTGCGCCGCGACTCCGTGTCCGGCGCCGTCCACGCCCTGCCGCGCACCGAGGGCGCGAAGGTCGAGCTGAACGCCGCCCTGCACGCGAACTGAGGTGCGCCTGCGGCGCTCGTGACCCGCCCGCGCCCGGTATGACGATGATCGCCCCCGCCCGCCGTGCGTGTCCGGAACGGCCTCGTAGGGTGGCGGTGTGGACGTCGAGGTCACGCGGCTGCCGGGGATCGGCACCAAGCAGGAGTTCGACACCGCGTCGGGGCGGCGGATCGGGGTGCTGACGCATCGCGACGGGCACCGCGAGCTGCTGGTGTCCGGGCGCGACGACCCGGACGCGTGCACCGCGTCGGTGGCGCTGTCCGACGCCGAGGGCCAGGCCCTGGGCACGTTGCTCGGCGCGCCGAACCTCGTCGCGCAGCTGCAGGACCAGCAGCGCGAGGTCGAGGGCATCAGCACCGCGCAGTTCCCCGTCGGGGCCGGCTCGCCCTACGACGGGCGCACGCTGGGCGACACCGCGATGCGCACGCGCACCAGCACGTCGATCGTCGCGGTCGTGCGCGACCACGTGGTGTCGCCGTCCCCGGGCCCCGAGTTCGCGTTCCGCGCGGGCGACCTCGTCGTGGTCGTCGGCACGGGCGAGGGTCTCGGCCAGGCCGCGGCGATCCTCGAGGACGGCTGAGCCCGCCGGATTGGATGGCTCAGTGCACTCGACCGCCCTCTCGCTGATCGAGCTGGGCGCGCTCTTCTTCGGGCTCGGCGTCCTCGGGCGCACGGCCGGCCGCCTCGGCATCTCCCCGGTGCCGCTCTACCTGCTCGGCGGGCTCGCGTTCGGCGCGGGCGGCTTCGTGCCGCTCGAGGGCATCGAGCCGTTCACCGGCGTCGCCAGCGAGGTCGGCGTCGTGCTGCTGCTCCTGCTGCTCGGGCTGGAGTACTCGGCGTCCGACCTCGTCGGGGGCCTGCGGCGCTCGTGGCTGGCCGGGATCGTCGACATGGTCCTCAACGCGGCACCGGGCGCGATCGCCGCGCTGATCCTGGGCTGGGGACCGCTCGGGGCGTTGGCGATGGCCGGGGTGACGTGGGTGTCGTCGTCCGGGATCGTCGCGAAGGTCCTCGAGGAGCTGGGGCGGCTCGGTAACCGCGAGACCCCGGCGGTGCTCTCCGTGCTCGTCATGGAGGACCTGGCGATGGCCCTCTACCTCCCGATCACCACCGCGGCGCTCGCCGCGCTCGGGTTCGCCGCGGGGCTGCGGACCGTGGCCATCGCGGTCGGGCTGCTCGTCGTCGTGCTCGTGGTGGCGCTGCGGTTCGGGAACGTGGTGTCGGCGATCGTCGAGTCGCCGAGCTCCGAGGTGTTCCTGCTCCGCGTGTTCGGGATCGCGCTGCTGGTCGCCGGCATCGCCTCGGAGCTGCAGGTCTCGGCGGGCGTCGGCGCGTTCCTGCTCGGCATCGCGATCTCCGAGGACACCGCGGAGAACGCGACGCGCGTGCTCTCGCCGTTGCGCGACCTGTTCGCCGCCGTGTTCTTCGTCGTGTTCGGGCTCAACACCGACCCGGCGCAGATCCCCGCCGTGCTGCCGGCGGCGATCGCGCTGGCGATCGTCTCGACCGCGACGAAGATCGGCGCCGGCTGGTTCGCGGCCCGGCAGATCGGGGTCGGGCGTCTCGGACGGTGGCGCGCCGGCGCCGCGCTCGTCGCGCGCGGGGAGTTCTCGATCGTCATCGCCGGGCTGGCGCTCACCACGGGCTCGGTCGACCCGGGCCTCGCCCCGCTGGCGACGACGTACGTGCTGCTCATGGCGATCCTCGGCCCGGTCGCCGCGCGCGTCGTGGAACCGGTGCACGCCGCCGTCACGCGTCGGCTGCGGCCTGCCCCGTCGTGAGGCGGTCCCGCAGCACGTTCTTGCGGATCTTCCCCGAGGCCGTCACGGGCATGACGTCGACGAGGTGCCAGCTCGCCGGCGTCTTGAACGCCGCCAGGCGCGCCCGGCACCACGCGTGCAGCTCCTCGCCCGTCGGCGTCGCGCCCGCGGCGGGCCGGACGAACGCCGCGACGGTCTCGCCCCAGTGCGGGTCGGCCCGGCCGACGACCGCGACCTCGGCGACCGCGGGGTGGGTCTGGAGGAGCTCCTCGATCTCGCGGGGGTAGATGTTCTCCCCACCCCGGATGATCATGTCCTTGATCCGGCCCTCGACCCGCAGGCGGCCCTGCGCGTCCATCGAGGCCAGGTCGCCGGTGTGGTACCAGCCGGCGGCGTCGAGCACGGCCGCCGTCGCCTCGGGCTGGTCGTAGTAGCCCTCCATCACGAGGTAGCCCCGCGCGCACAGTTCGCCGACGTCACCGACGGGCACGGCCTCGCCGGTCACCGGGTCGGCGATCTTCACCTCGGTGTGCGGCAGCGGCGCCCCGAGCGTCCCGGTCCGCACGTCCTCGGGGTCGTCGGGCGCGGTCGCGGTGATGATCGGCGAGGTCTCGGTGGTCCCGAACACGATCGACATCCGCCCGCCGAGGCGCCGCTCGACCTCGCGCGCCACGTCCACGGGCACCGGGGAACCGCCGGAGAACAGGCAGCGCAGGGACGACGTGTCCCGGGCCTCCAGGTCGGGGTGGGCGAGCATCGCGATGAGCATCGTCGGCACGCCGCCGGAGATCGTGGCCCGCTCGGTCTCGATGAGCTCCAGCTGCAGCGCCGGGTCGAACGCCGTGACGTAGACGATCGTCGCCCCGGTCGTCAGCGCGCCCAGCACGCCCATCCCGCAGCCAGCGGTGTGGAACAGCGGCATCGGCCAGACGCAGACGTCCTCGGGCCCGACGCCCATCCGCCGCAGGGTGAGCCGCGCGTTCTCGAGCATCCCGTGGTGGCGCAGCAGCACGCCCTTGGGGAAGCCGGTCGTGCCGGACGTGTACTGGATCTGGACCCGGTCGTCGGGACGCACCGCCGGCAGCGCGGTCGCGGGGTCGCCGCCCGCGACGAAGGCGTCGAGCTCGGCGAGGTCGACGACCTCCCGCAGGTCGGGCAGCTCGCCGCGCACCTCGGCGACGATCTCGGCCATCGGGTTGCCGCGGTGGCTCGCGACGTGGAACAGCCCGGCGCTGCGCGACTGGCGCAGGACGTAGGCGAGCTCGGCGGGCTGGTAGGCGGGGTTCACGGTGACGAGCACCAGCCCCGCGAGCGCGGCGCCGTACTCGACGACGATCCACTCCAGCGAGTTGGGCGACCACACGGCCACGTGCTCGCCGGGCCGGAAGCGCGCCAGCAGCGCCCGCGCCACCTCCTCGGCCCGCACCAGGAGCTCGGCGTAGGTCAGGGTGCGCCGCGCGGAGGGCGCGCCCTCGACCACGGCGCGCCGATCCGGATCGGCCGCCGCGGCGAGACGCAGCGCGTCGCCGATCGTCTGCTCGGGCAGCGGCACCGTCGCGTCGCCGCTGCGGTGGGACGCTCCCGCACCGACCGTGGTCATGGCGGCCCCCTTCGCTCGTCCGGGGGACCACGGTGCTCGGTCGGGACGCGCGGTGTCACGCGCCGTCGAGGCGGATCGACCGATCGGCCCAGGGGGCCCGCAGCGAACGTGGCGTTCGCTGCTTCTCCGCGCGCGGAGTCCCGTTCTCGGCGGGCGGCTCAGCCGGCGAGGCGCTGCGCGGCGGCGGCGATCCGCTCGTCGGACGCCGTGAGGGCGACGCGGACGTGGGCGGCGCCGGCGGGGCCGTAGAACTCGCCCGGCGCGACGAGGATGCCGCGGGCGGCCAGGCGGTCGACGGTGGCGCGGCAGGGCTCGTCGGCGGTCGCCCAGAGGTAGAGCCCCGCCTCGGAATGCTCGATGCGCATCCCCGCCGCCTCGAGCGCCGGACGCAGGACGGCGCGGCGCGCGTCGTAGCGCTCGCGGGTCTCGGCGACACCGACGTCGTCGCCGAGGGCCGCGGTCATGGCCTCCTGCACGGGGCGGGGCACGATCATCCCGGCGTGCTTGCGGACCTGCAGCAGGCCGGCGACGAGGGCGGGGTCGCCGAGCACGAGGCCGGCGCGGTAACCCGCGAGGTTCGAGATCTTCGACAGCGAGTGCACGGCGAGGAGGCCCTCGAGGTCGCCGCCGTGCACGACGGGGTCGAGCACCGAGGTCGCGACCACGCCCGGGCCGGGCAGCCCGAGGTAGCACTCGTCGGCGGCGACGACCGCACCGAGGGCGCGCGCCTCGGTGACCCGGGACGCGAGCGCCGCGGCGTCGAGGACGCGCCCGGTCGGGTTGGACGGCGAGTTCAGCCAGACCAGGCGCGCGTCGGCCGGCAGCGGCTCGTCGTCGCCCACGCGCACGGGACGGGCCCCGGCGAGCTGGGCGCCGACCTCGTAGGTGGGGTAGGCGAGGTCGGGGAACGCCACGACGTCGCCGTCACCGAGGCCCAGCAGCGTCGGCAGCCACGCCACCAGCTCCTTGGAGCCGACGGTGGGCAGCACGGCGTCGGGGTCGAGGCCCTCGACGGCCGAGCGCCCCGCGCCGTGGCGGCGTCCCAGCGCCGCGGCCGCGGCCTCCCGCAGCGCGGGCGTGCCCCAGGTCTGCGGGTAGCCCGGGGAGTCCCAGGCGGCCCGCAGCGCCTCACCGACCGCCTCGGGCACCGGGTCGACGGGGGTGCCGACCGACAGGTCGACCACCCCGTCGGGGTGCCCCCGCGCGACGGCGGCGGCCCCGGTGAGGCTGTCCCACGGGAAGTCCGGGAGCGCCGGGAACCGCACCCCCGCCCCCGTGGTCGTCACTCGCCCTGTGGCGGCAGGCTCGGGACGGGTCCGGCGTCACGATCGACCTTGCCGACCTTGGCGGCACCGCCGGGCGACCCGAGCTCGTCGAAGAAGTCGACGTTGGCCTGGGTGTAGACCGACCACTGGTCGGGGACGTCGTCCTCGTAGTAGATGGCCTCGACCGGGCAGACCGGCTCGCACGCCCCGCAGTCGACGCACTCGTCGGGGTGGATGTACATCATCCGGCCCCCTTCGTAGATGCAGTCGACGGGGCACTCCTCGATGCAGCCCTTGTCGAGCACGTCGACACACGGTTCGGCAATCACGTACGTCACGTCTGCTCCTGCTCCTCACTCGCGTCGTCCGGCTCCCCGGACCTGGCTGTGGTGGTGTCACACGGTCACCAGGGGCGCCTGCGGCGAGTATTCCGTCCGTTGCCGCGTCACGCCCGTGCGGGGGCGCCCAGATTGCCCGACACGGGCATGTCGGGCGTCACATCCCGGTCACGTCACCGGTCCCGGGCCCGTCACGATCGGCCCTGCTCCCGGGCCACCCACCGCGCCGCGGCCCGGGCGGCCCGCTTGAGGCCGGAACGCTCGCTGCGGTAGCTCGCGACCGCCCCGACCACGGGCAGGTTGGCCAGTGTGCGCCAGAAGCGGCTGCCCTGCGGGCGCCGGTCGAGCTCGGACTGCAGGCCCCACAGCGTGCTCCCCATCCGCCAGACCGCCCGGGCCAGGGCGGAGAGCCGGCCCCGCTCCTCGCGCTGGGTGCCGACGCTCCCGGCCAGCTCGCCGGCCTCCCGCTCGACGTCGGCGCCGTGCGGGTCGCCGTGGCGGCTCGGGTCGACGTCCCGGCCGAACAGCACGGACGCGAGCAGGCGCACCTGCGCGTCGCGTCCGTCCATCCCGTGCTCGCTGGCGATCGCGCAGACCACGAGGCCCTGCGCCGCCAGCCCGAGGATGTCCGAGACCGGCAGCCGGCGGGCGAGCGCGCCGCCGATGCCCGGGATCGAGGCCACCGCCGAGGTGAAGCGCCCCACCCGGGACACCCACCACTGGTCGCGTTCGCCAGGGCTCATCGCCTGCCAGCGCGGGGTGCCCGGCAGCTTCGAGGTGGCCAGGCGGTCCAGTGCTCGGGCGCGCCCGGTCCGCACGGCGCGGCCGACCTTCCCGCGGCGTGTCGTGGCCGGCGACTCGGGCTCCCGGCCGTGCTCGGACAGCTCGACCGCCCGGCGCTGGGCGAGGCGCCCGAGACGGAACGGGTCGGCGTCGCGCAGACCGCGCAGGACCGGTCCGGTCGCGGCGACGAACGGGCGCAGGACGCGGACGACGTGCTCGTCGGGGATGGCGGGCATGGCCGCACGGTTCCCGACCGCCGCCCCGCTCAACCCCGGCCGGGCTTCAGCGGGCCTTCAGACCCACCGGGCACCGTCCGCGGCGTGAACGCCTTCCCCCGCCCGGCCCTCGTCCTGGCCCTCGCGCTCGCCCTCCTCGCGGCGGCGGGCTGCGCGGGGTCGCGCCGCGCCGACCCGTCCCCCGGACCGGAACTGCCGGGCCCCGACGTGCCGCCGGCGTCGCCCGTGGGGCACCCGAACGTCGTCCTCGTCCTCACCGACGACCTCGACACGAGCCTGCTGCGCTTCATGCCGCACGCGCAGCAGCTCGCGGCCCGGGGCGCGTCGTTCGCGGACTACTCGGTGAGCGACACGCTGTGCTGCCCGAGCCGGTCGTCGATCTTCACGGGCCAGTACCCGCACGACACGGGCGTGTTCACCAACACCAGCCCCGACGGCGGCTATGACGTGTTCCACGGACGCGGCCTCGAGCAGCGGACGTTCGCGACGACGCTGCAGGCGGCGGGCTACCGCACCGCGATGATGGGCAAGTACCTCAACGGCTACGAGCCGACCTCCGACGGCGTGCCGCCGGGCTGGAACGAGTGGGACGTCGCCGGCAACGGCTATCGCGAGTACGGCTACGACCTGAACCAGAACGGGCAGGTCGCGCACCACGGTGACGCGCCGGAGGACTACCTCACCGACGTCGTCTCGGCGCGCGGCCAGGACTTCGTGCGCACCCACGCCGGGGCCGGCCAGCCGTTCTTCCTCGAGATCGCGACGTTCGCGCCCCACGGTCCGTCCACGCCCGCCCCGCCGGACGTGGACGCGTTCCCGGGGCTCACCGCGCCGCGGGACCCCTCGTTCAACACCCCGGACGCCCCGGGCGCGCCGGGATGGCTGCGGTCGCTGGCGCCGCTCGACCAGCGCCAGGTCGACCGGATCGACGCGCAGTACCGCAAGCGCGCCCAGTCGGTGCAGGCCGTCGACCGCATGCTCGGCGACCTGCAGACGACGCTGGCGCAGACCGGGCAGCTGGCGAACACCGTGGTGATGTTCAGCTCCGACAACGGCTTCCACCTGGGCCAGCACCAGCTCGCGGGCGGCAAGCAGACCGCGTTCGCCACGGACCTGACGGTCCCGCTGATCGCCGCCGGGCCCGGCGTCACGCCGCGCACGGTGCCGCAGCTCGCCCAGAACGTCGACCTCGCGCCCACGATCGCCGACCTCGCCCACGCGCCCGGGCTCCCCGAGGCCGACGGCCGCTCGCTCGTCCCGCTGCTCGCCGGGACCGACCCGCCCGACTGGCGCACCGCCGCCCTCGTCGAGCACCACGGCCCCAACGACGACCCGTCCGACCCGGACCGCGCGCCGGGCCGGAACCGGTCGAACCCGCCCTCGTACACGGCGATCGAGACGGCGGCCGGCACCTACGTCGAGTACGTCACGGGCGAGCGGGAGTACCACGACCGCGCGACCGACCCGTTCCAGCGGACCAACGCCGTCGCGGCGCTCCCTCCGGACCGCGCGGCGGCGCTGCACACCACGCTCACGGCGCTCGCGGCGTGCCACGGACCGGTCGCCTGCGCCGCGGCCGGTCGGGCGCAGCCGTGAATCAGCCCCCGCCCGACTCGGCGGCGCGGGCCCGCCGGCGCCCCGTGCTCCACGACAGCACGACAGCACCGGGCAGCACGCCCGCAGCGAGCAGCAGGATGGCGCGCCAGTCGGCCGGGAGCACCCCGGCCCCGGCGGGGCTCCACAGACCGGCGACCAGCACGGTCAGCGTCCACACCGCGAGCGGCACGAGCGGGGCCCGGCTCGTCGGCGACGTCGGCAGCACGGCGTCGGCGGCGAGCACGAGCACGGGCGTCGTCAGGGCCGCGACCAGCGCGGACAGCGGCAACGGGATCCCGGCGTCGACGGTGCGCAGCGTCAGCCACGCCATCTCGGTCCACGCCAGCAGCACGGCGTCCAGGCTCAGCACGACGAGCACGAGGACGGCGAGGACGGTGGTGCCGCGGGTGGTGGAGCGAGGGTCGCCCTCGCTGCTCGCGCCGGCCTCGGGTGCCGCGGGCTCGTCGGCGGTGCTCACGGCGCCGGGAACAGGTCGTCGGGCGCACCGGCAGGGCCCCGTAGGTGCACGAAGCACTCGGTCGGCAGCACCGGCTGGGCGAGGTCGTTGGACAGCGCGAAGGCCGGGGGCTCGCGGCCGTCGTCGTAGACGCTGATCTGCGTCGCGTGCGCGCGCAGCGCGGCGAGCTTGGCGACCCGCGCGCCGCCGAGCGCGACGCGCGTGGTGATCGTCGCGTCGGGGACGGTGGGCAGGTCGTCGACGGGCGGCACCGGCACGCCGAGCCACGCTCGGCGCCGGAGCACGGCCAGGCCGGCGTCGACGTCGTCGTGGGGCGCGGCGGTGGCGGCGACCGAGATCGCGGTGGCGGCGGGGTCGACCACGGCGACGGCGGCCAGGGTGACCTCATGGGCGCGGACGTGGTCGGGGTGGCCGTAGCCGCCGCGCTCGTCGTAGGTGACCACCACGCGGGGCGCGACCTCGCGCAGCACGGCCACGAGCGCCTCGACCTGCGCGTCGAACCCGTCGGGGGCGGCGAAGGCGCCGGCGTCGAGCGACGCCGGTGCGGCGGCGCGGATGCCCGCGCCGGCGAGCACCATCCCCGAGTCGTGCCAGCGGCCCGCGTGGCCCAGCCAGCGATGGTCGGTGACGCCGAGCGCCGCGCAGGCCCGGGCCAGCTCGCCCTCGCGGAACTCGCCGAGCGCGTCGCCGGTGAGGTGCCGCAGCTCGGGCGGGATCACCTCGCCCTGCTCGCCGCGCGTGCACGTCACCAGCGTCGTCGGGACCCCCGCCGCGGCGGCGAGCGCCATGACCCCGCCGCAGGTGATCGTCTCGTCGTCCGGGTGGGCGTGGACGAGCAGCAGGGGGCCGGTGCTCACCCGGGGCACCGTAGGCCGTCCGGCGGCATGCGGCTCCGCGGGTCCCGGTGATCGAAGTCCCGATACGGACGCTCAGCGTCTGCGACGGCACTTCGCTGACAAACCCCGCTACTCCGCGCGGACGAGGTGCGGGGGTGCGGCGAAGTGGCAGGCGGCGGGGTGGTCGGTGCCGTCGCGGACCTCGAGGGCCGGCGGGTCCTCCGCGCACACCGGGGCGGCCTTGGGGCACCGGGTGCGGAAGCGGCAGCCCGAGGGCGGGTCGGCCGGGCTCGGGACGTCGCCCTCCAGACGGATCGCCTCCCGGCGCCCGCGCAGCGAGGGATCGGGCACGGGCACCGAGGACAGGAGCGCCTGCGTGTACGGGTGGCTCGCGCGGGTGTAGATCTCCTCGGCGGTGCCCGTCTCGACGATCGAGCCGAGGTACATCACGGCGACGCGGTCGCAGAGGTGGCGCACGACGCCGAGGTCGTGGGCGATGAACAGGTACGCCAGGCCGAACTCGCGCTGCAGGTCCGAGAGCAGGTTGAGCACCTGGGCCTGGATCGACACGTCGAGCGCCGAGACCGGCTCGTCGCACACGATCACCTTGGGCCGCAGCGCCAGCGCGCGGGCGATGCCGATGCGCTGGCGCTGCCCGCCGGAGAACTGGTGCGGGTAGCGGCGGATGTGCTCGGGGTTGAGCCCCACGACCTCGAGCAGCTCCTGCACCCGTCGGCGGCGGTCGCCCTTCGGCGCCACCTCGGGGTGGATGTCGAAGGGCTCGCCGACGATGTCGCCGACCGTCTTGCGGGGGTTCAGCGACGTGTACGGGTCCTGCAGGACGATCTGCATGTCGCGGCGCCACGCCGTGAGGTCGGCGCCGCGCTTGGCGAACAGGTCCTGGCCCTCGAACTCCGCGGTCCCGCTCGTCGGCGGGGTCAGGCGCATCAGCACCTGCGCGAGCGTCGATTTGCCGCACCCCGACTCGCCGACGACCCCGAGCGTCTCGCCGGGGTACAGGTCGAGCGAGACGCCGTCGACGGCGCGGACGTGCCCGATGGTCCGGCGGAACACCACGCCGCGGGTCACCGGGAAGTGCTTGACCAGGTCGCGCACCTGGAGGATGGGCTCGCTCACCGGGACACCACCTCGTGCGTCGTCGGACGGTCGGGATCCTCGGCGACGAAGCGCTCGGCGAAGTGGCACGCGGCCTGGTGGTCGCCCCCCAGCTCGCGCAGCAGGGGCACCTCGGCGGAGCACACGTCCTCCGCGTGGGCGCACCGCGGGTGGAACGGGCAGCCCGGCGGGATCGCGGACAGGCTCGGCGGCAGGCCCGGGATGGGGCGCAGCGCCGCGCCCGCCACGTCGTCCACGCGCGGCACCGAGTCCATGAGCCCCCGGGTGTAGGGGTGCCCGGGGTGCGCGTAGAGCGTCGCGGCGTCGGCGTGCTCGACGATCCGGCCCGCGTACATCACCGCGATCCGGTCGGCGACCTCCGCGACGACGCCGAGGTCGTGGGTGATGAGGATCAGGCCCATGCCCCGCTCGCGGCGCAGCTCGTCGAGCAGCTCCATGATCTGGGCCTGGACGGTGACGTCGAGCGCCGTGGTCGGCTCGTCGGCGATGAGCAGCTCGGGGTCGAGCGCGAGCGACATCGCGATCATCGCCCGCTGCCGCATGCCGCCCGAGAACTGGTGCGGGTACTCGCGGACGCGCTGCTTCGCGTTGGGGATGCGGACGAGGTCGAGCATCTCGGCCGCGCGGACCATCGCGTCCCTGCGCGACATCCCGCGGCGGAAGCGGAACTGCTCGGCGATCTGGAACCCCACCGAGTAGACGGGGTTCAGCGCCGACAGCGCGTCCTGGAAGATCATCGCCATCGACTCGCCGCGCAGCATCCGCCGGCGCTCGGGGTCGGCGCCGAGCAGCTCCTCGCCGCGGAAGCGCACCGAGCCGCCGGTGATCCGTCCCGGCGGGGTGTCGAGGATGCCCATCACCGTCTGCGCCGTGACGCTCTTGCCCGAGCCCGACTCGCCGAGCACGGCCAGCGTCTCGCCCTCGTCGACGTGGTAGCCGACGCCGTTGAGCACCGACGCCGTGTCGCGGCCCTGGCCGAACTCGACGTGGAGGTCCTCGACCTCGAGCAGAGGACTCATGATCACCGCCCCCGCGGGTCGAGCGCGTCGCGGACCGCGTCCCCGAGCATGACGAACGCCAGCACGGTGACGACGAGGAAGCCCGCCGGGAAGAGGATCGCGTGCGGGATCTGCGCGACGCGGTCCTGGGACTCGGCGATCATCACGCCCCAGGAGACGACCGGGTCCTTGAGCCCGATCCCGAGGAACGACAGCGTCGCCTCGGCCCCGATGAACGCGCCCAGCTGGATCGTCGCGTAGACGAGCACCGGCGCGAGCGTGTTGGGCAGGATGTGCCGGAAGACGATGCGCAGCGGCCCGGCACCGAGGGCCCGGGCGGCCTTGACGTAGTCCTGCTCCCTGGCCGTGATCGTCGCCGCACGCATGATCCGCATCGCGATCGGCCAGGACAGCACGGTGATCGTCGTGACCACCTGGAAGATCAGCCTGCCCTCCGGGACGAGCTCACCCGGGGGGTTGAAGGTCGTGAGGATGACGATGCCGCCGAGCACGAACGGCAGGCCGGCGAAGATCTCGGCGAAGCGCGAGAGCAACGAGTCCGGCCACCCGCCGCGGAACCCGCCGAGCAGGCCCGCGAGGGCTCCGATGACCACCGTGCCGAGCGTCGAGAGGACGCCGACCGCGAGCGTCGGGCCCGCCCCGTAGACGGCGCGGGCGTACACGTCGTGGCCCTGCAGGTCGCGCCCGAACGGCGCGTCCGGTCCGGGTTCGGCCCCGGACCCGGCCAGGTCGGTGGTGCGCGGGTCGACCGAGGTGAAGAGCGACGGGAAGAACGCCATCACCAGCAGCACGAGGATGATCGCCGAGGCGATCCAGAACAGCGGGCGGCCACGCAGCTGGCGCCACGCGTCGGTCCAGAGGCCACTGACCTCCTCGGCGGTCGGCTCCGGTTCCGGTTCCGTGTCCGCCGGGTGGGCGGCGAGCAGCGGTTCAGTCATAGCGGATCCTCGGGTCGAGCACGGCGTAGAGCAGGTCCACGACGAGGTTCGCGATCAGGTAGACGATCACCAGCAGGACGACGATGCCGACGACGGTGGCGGTGTCCTGCTGCAGGATGCCCTTGAAGACGAGCCCGCCGATCCCCCGGATGTTGAACACGCCCTCGGTGACGATCGCGCCGCCCATGAGCGCGCCGATGTCGGTCCCGAGGAAGGTGATCACCGGTATCAGCGAGTTCCGCAGCATGTGCACGCCGACCACCCGCCGGCGCGGGAGCCCCTTGGCCACGGCCGTGCGCACGTAGTCGGCGCGGGTGTTCTCGATGAGGCTCGTGCGCGTCAGCCGGGCGACGTAGGCCATCGACAGGCTGCCGAGCACGAACCCGGGGACGAGCAGGTCGACGATCGACGGGTCGTTGGGCACCGACGTCCGGATGATCCCGAGCTCGACCCCGAGCACCTGCTTGAACACGAGGCCGGTGACGAACACCGGCAGCGAGATGAGGAACAGCGTCGAGACGAGCACGAGCGAGTCGACGAACCCGCGGCCGCGCAGGCCGGAGACGATGCCGGCGAGGATGCCGATGACGGCCTCGATCGCGACGGCGACGAGCGCCAGCTTGATCGTGGTGGGGTACGCGCCGGCGATGAGGGCGGAGACCTCGGTGCCCGAGAACGTCTGGCCGAAGTCGCCGGTCAGCACGGCGCCGAGGTACTTCAGGTACTGGACGATGATGTTGTCGTCGAGGTTGTAGCGCTCGGTCATCGTCGCGATGTAGGCGGGTGAGCAGGCACGCTGCCCGCACTTGCCGGCGAACGGGTCGTCGGACAGCCCCCACACCAGCGCGTAGACGATGAACGTGGTCCCGATGAACACCGGGATCAGCTGCAGCAGACGCCGCAGGGTGTAGCGGCCCACGGACTACCTCCTTCGGGGCCCCGACCCGCGGCCCGTGACCGCGCGACGGTGCGCGGTCACGGGCCCGGTGGTGGTGGTCGCCTCCCGGAAGAGGTCAGCCCTGCGGGTTGAGCCGGTAGGTGCTGGTGTCCTGCCGGTTCAGCGGGTTCTGCTCGGCCTGCGCCACCCGAGACCCGTTGCCGTAGACGATCGGACGGCTCCAGAGCGGGATGCTCGGCATGTCGTTCAGCACGAGGCGTTCCGCCGCCGCGTAGCCCTGGTCGGCCGCCTGGACGGTCGGGGCCTGGTCGGCCGCGGACAGCGCCGCGTCGACGGCCGGGTTGGAGTACCCGTAGTCGTTCGACGAGGCGTCGGTGCGGTAGAGCTGGGTCAGGAACGTCTCGATGTCCGGGTAGTCGCCCTGCCAGCCGGCCCGGAAGAGGCCGGTGAACTGCTTGGCGTTCGCGAGGCGGCGCTGCTCGGAGAACGACGGCACCGGCGCGTAGCGGACGTCGATCCCGAGGGTCTGCCGGATGCTGTTGGCCACGGCCTGCATGTACGGGTCGTGCCCGCCGTCGGAGTTGGCGGTCAGGGTCAGCGGACCCTGGAACCCGCCGGCCTGCGCGAGCAGCTGCCGAGCCATGTCGGGGTTGTAGGTGCAGTACACGCCGCACTGGTTCGGCTCGTAACCCTCCGCGGCGGACGTCGCGTAGCCGGTGGCGGGGGTGTACACGCCGCCGAAGATCTGGTTGACGATCGTCTGCCGGTCGATGGCCATCGAGATCGCCTTGCGCAGGTTCGGGTTGGCGAAGCGCGGGTCGTAGAGCGGGACCCCCAGGGAGTCGGTGACCAGGCCCTCCTTCTGGCGGGCGCCGGCGCCGAGGTCGGTCTTCCACCGGTTGCCGGCCAGGGCCGCGCTGGGGATCGCGCGGATGTGGTCGAGGTTGCCGGAGACGACGTCGTCGTACGCGGTCTGCAGCTCGCCGTAGACGCGGAACTCCAGGCGCTGGGCCTGCGGCTTGTCGGTGCCCGCGTACTGGTCGTTGCGGACCAGCGTCAGGTTCTGGTTCGGGGTGCGGGACTCGAAGCGGAACTCGCCGTTGCCCACCGGCGCGGCCTCGTAGCCGGCGCGGTCGGTGAAGAACTTCTGGGGCAGCGGGTAGTACGCCGAGTACCCGAGGGTGACCGGGAAGATCGTGAACGGCTGCTTGAGCGTCACCGTGAACGTCTGCGGGTCGACCACGCGCAGCCCGCGCATCGTCTGCGCGGTCGGCGCCTCGGTGGAGACCTCGTCGTACCCGTCGATCTTCTCCATGAACGACTGCGCCTGGGCGGCGTTGGTGCCCAGCGCGGTCCAGTTCCAGGAGTCGACGAAGTTCTGCGCCGTCACCGGGGTGCCGTCGTGGAACGTCCAGCCCGGCTTGATCTTGATGGTGAAGGTCTTGTTGTCCGTCGTCGTGATCGAGTCGGCCATCTCGTCGGACGGCTGCCCGGTGTTCACGTCGTACTTGACGAGCCCGGTGAACAGCGCGTCGATGGCGTCGCCACCGTTCTGCTCGGTGGTGTTGCCCGGGATGAGCGGGTTCTCCGGCTCGGCCCACTCGATGCTGATCGTCTGGGCGGACTGGTCGCCGCCCCCTGAACCGCCGCACGCGGTGGCGACCAGTGCCACGGCGAGCATCCCGGCCACGATCGCGGCCAACCGACGCAACGACAACGTTCCTCCTCGGGGGTGTCAGGACGTGGTGTCCCCCGCGCGGGTAACTGACCGGATACGGCCCGTCACGCGGCCGCAGGCAACCTAAGCGTTTCCTTTGAATGCGGCAAGACTTCCGGGAACGTTCACGTGAACTGTCACGCGGTCGTCAGGCGCGACGTCAGTTGATGCCGTCGTCGCCGCGCTGGCTCGCCGGCGGCGGGGTCCACCGGTCGGCTCCCGCGAACGGGCTCTCGGGCAGCGGCGGGACGACGACGTCGGTGCGGTCGGCCGGGCCGACGAGCACGGAGGCGGCCTGGAAGAGCGGGATCGTCGGCAGCGAGCTCCACAGCGCGGGCTCGGCGAGCGCGAGAGCGGTGTCCGGCGAGACCGTCCCCGCCGACGCGGCGTCGAGCAGCGACTGCATCGCGGGGTCGCAGAACCCGGTGGGCGTCAGCGCCTCCGAGGCCTGGGGCTCGGTGAGCTCCTCGGTGATCTCGGCGAGCTCGTCGGCGTCGGGCGCGGCGCCGGTCGTCGTCGCTCCCGGCGCGACGGTCGACGTCGGGGCGGCCCCGGTGGCCGAGGCGGCCGGTGCCGCGCTCGTGGGCGCCGAGGTGCTCGTGGGCGCGGCCGGGGTGCTCGGTGCCGTCGACGTCGCCCCCGGGGCGGCCGCGGGCGTCAGGTCGGAGGCCGCGACGTCGGAGGCCGGGTCGGACAGGGTGCGCCCGGAGGTCGACGGCGCGCGCCCGCCGGGGCAGCCGACCACCGAGGCCAGGTCGGTGATCGGGTCGGTCCCGACGGGCAGCGCCTCGAGCGCGACGTCGGCGACGGCGAGATCCGAGGGCGAGTCCGGGGTCGGCGGCACGGTCGTCGTGGTCGTGCCCGGCCCGGCCGACGTGCTCGTGGAGCCGGCCGGCAGTGGGGTGGGCGTGCCCGTCGGGGTCCGGGCCGGCGTGGGCGAGCCCGGGGTCGGCACCGGCGTCGGCTGGGCCGGGGTGCCCGTGGACGTCGTCGAGGCGGGGCCGCGTCCGGGCAGGAAGCCGGCGTCGCCCCCGTCGGCGACCACCACCGAGGCGATGCCCGCGGCGCGCAGCTGCGTGGCGAGGGTGCCGAGCAGCCGTCCGTACGGCGCGACCTGCGGCGGCGCCGCCAGGCGCAGCACCAGCGGCTGCCCCGCGCGGGCCCAGATGCCGTCCTCGCCACGGGTGTAGCCGGCGTCGGTGAGCAGCCGCGCGGCCTCGTCGAGGTCGCGCCGCGCGGCCGGCGAGTCGGCGGGCAGGGTCGGCCGGTAGCCCGGCTGGGACGGCGCGCGCGCGAACGCGTCCGCGGGCAGGTCGGCGCTCGGTCCCCCGTCGGTGCCCACGGAGCGCAGGGCCGTGCGATCGATCGACGCGGCCAGGGCGCGCCGCACCCGGAGGTCGGCGAGCGGGCCGTCGTCGCTGCGCAGCGCCAGCTGTACGAGCGCCGGCTCGGGCAGGGGGCGCACGGTCAGCCCGGGGCCGGCGGCGGCCAGCGCGGCGAGGTCGTCGCCGGTGGCGCGGAACTGGGTGGCCTGGACGTCGCCCGACCGCACGCGATCGATGAGCGACGTGGCCTCGGCGGCCTGGAAGACGACCTCGTCGGGGACCCCGGGCGTACCCCAGTAGCGGTCGTTGCGGGCCAGCGTCACCTGGCCGCGGATGCGGTCGACGACGCGCACCTGGTACGGCCCCGCCGACACCGGGATGCTGTCGGTCAACCCGCCGCCCCACGACCCGGGCGCGTCCTTGAGCAGGTGCGCAGGCAGCAGGTGGTCGAAGAGCGTCTGCCAGGCCGGGAAGGGCCGGTCGAACACCACGTCGACGGCCTTGCCGCCGGCCCGGGAGCGCACGTCGCTGACCGCCCGGTACCCGGCCGCGCCGACGGTGCCGGGCTGGCTGCGCATCTGCTGCCACAGGTAGACGAAGTCCTCGGCGGCGACCGGGGCGTTGTCCGACCACGTCGCCGCCGGGGCGATCTCGTAGGACACCGTGAACGGCTGGGTCGCGCTGACGCGCGCGGACGTCACGACGGAGGTGTCGAGACGCGGCTCGCCGTCGGGCCCGGGGCGGAACGCCGAGGGAAGCACGAGTGCGGCCATCCCGCGGGAGACGGGGGTGTCGTCGGCGACGCGGTGGGGGTTGAAGCCCACCCCGAGATCGTCGACGCCGAGACGGAGCTCGGTCGGGTCCGGCTCGAGCTGCGGAGTCGGCGCGGGCGCCGGGGAGGGGACCTGCCCGACGACGGGCGGCGGCGCGCCGGAGCAGGCCGCCAGGACCGCGAGGGCGAGCAGGAGGGCGGGGAGGACTCCGACGGCACGTCGGGGACCAGTCACGCCTTCGTCCCGGCCTCTCTTCCTCGGGGGACCGCCCTGGGCTTCCGGCACCGGCGCGTCCGCGTGACCCGCCGGACCGGCGAACTCATCGTGGCACGGTGCGCGTTGCACCAGGTCGACGGGTCTGGTCCTGGGACCCCGTCGGAGGTTAGCCTCACCTCATGGGCAAGGGAGCCAAGAAGGACAAGGAGGCCGCCTCCTCGAAGGCCACCAAGTCCTCCAAGGGCACGAAGGTCCCCCTGCACCTGGCCCACTACGCGCACGCCGCGACGCTCACCGGCGCCAAGAAGATCAAGAAGAAGTGCTGCCGGTCGACCCCCCGCTGCAAGGGCTGCCCGGTGGTGCTCATGCGCGCCGCGCGGCTGCAGGAGTCCGGCGTGGAGGGCAAGGACCTCAAGAAGGCGCTGAAGAAGGCCCGCGCCGCCTGAGCAGCGTCGCGAGGGCGGGCAGCACCTCGCGGTCGGTGTCGAGCCAGTCGAGGCCGTCGAGCTCGTCGGGACCCACCCACCGCAGGGCGTCGTGCTCGAGCGCGGTCGGCTCCGCGTCCGTGCGGCACACCCGGATCCGCAGGACCTTCTCCCCCGGCAGCGCCACCTCGGGCCCGAGGCGTTCGCCGACACCCACGTCGGCGAGCGCCAGCTCCTCGCGCAGCTCTCGGGCCAGCGCCGTCGCCTCGTCCTCGCCCGGCTCCACCGCACCGCCCGGCAGCTCCCAGCGGCCGGCGGCCGCCGCCGGCCGCGTGCGGCGCGCCGCGAGCACCCGCCCGTCGCGCACCACAGCGGCCCCGACCACCACACCGGTCATGCTGATCAGTGTGGGTCATCGGCACGCGTGTCAGGATGCGGCCATGGCTGAACTCCTGGACGAGAGCGCGATCGCCGAGGCCCTGGAGAAGCTGCCCGGCTGGCAGCGGGAGGACGACGCCACGATCGTCCGTTTCGCGAAGCTGCCGAGCTTCCCCGAGGCCGTCGCGGCGGTCGACGAGGTCGCCGAGCTGGCCGAGGCGGACAACCACCACCCGGACATGGACATCCGGTACAACAGCCTGAAGTTCAAGCTGTCCACGCACTCCGAGGGCGGCCTCACCGCCAAGGACACCGATCTCGCCGCGAAGATCTCGGGGGTCCTCGACCGCCGCGGCGCTTCCTGACCACCGGCCGGGCCCCGGAGCCTCTCTGGACCGTCCCGTTCGTCGCGGTCCTCGTCGCGACCGTGCTGGCCTTCGGCGGCTACGCCCTGCTGCTGCCGGTGGTGCCGGTGCACGCGGCGGCCGGCGGGGCCTCCCCCGCCGCGGCGGGCGCCACGACCGGCGTCTTCATGGCGGCGACGGTCGCCGCCCAGCTCACCGTCCCGGCCGTCCTGCGACGCGTCGGCGCGCGGACCGCGCTGGTCGTCGGCGTCCTGGCGCTCGGGGCGCCCGCGGCGCTGCTCGTGGCGACCGCGGCGCTGCCGGTGCTGGTCGGTGTCGCGGTCGTCCGGGGGCTCGGCTTCGGGCTGGTGACGGTGACGGGCGCGGCCGTGGTCGCCGACCTGGCCCCGGCCGCGCGCCGCGGGCGCGCCGTCGGGCTCTACGGCCTCGCCCTCGGGCTCCCCCAGCTCGCCCTGCTCAGCGGTGGGGTGTGGGCGTACGCGGCGCTCGGACCGGTCGTCGTGATGCTCGCGGGCGCCGTGCTGCCCGTCGCCGCCGCCCTCGTGTGCGTGCGGCTGCCGGCACGGACCGCACCGCCGGCCGCCCCCGCCCCCGGGCGCGCCCTCCCGCTGTCCGTCGTGGCCGGGCCGTGGACGGCGATGGTCGTCTCGGCGGCCGCGGCCGGTGGTGTGATCACGGTGCTGCCGCTGTGGACGCCCGGCACCGGGGACCCGGCGGGCCTCGCGGGCGGGACCACCACCGCGGCGATCGCGCTCGCCGTCCTCACCGCGGGCCAGCTCGCCGGGCGCAGCCTGGCCGGCGAGCTCGCGGACCGCCCGGGAACGCGTCGGACGCCCGTCGTGACCCTGCTCGGGCTCGCCGCCGTGGCGGCCGGCGCCGCGATCGTGGCCCTGGGCGGCACGGCCGTCGCCGCCCTCGTGCTCGCCGGGGCCGCCCTCGTCGGCCTCGGGTTCGGCGCGGTGCAGAGCGACACGCTCGTCGACCTCTTCGCCCGCGCCGGGCCCGCGCACTCCGGCGCGGCCAGCACCTGGTGGAACACCGCCTACGACGCCGGCACCGGCCTCGGGGCCGCGGTGCTCTCGGCGATCCTCGGCGCCGCCGGCGCGCCGGAGGCCTTCCTCGTCGCCGCTCTCGCCTGCGTTGTCGTCGCGCCGATCGCGCCGGCCCTGGCGCGCCGCCGGGCCTGAGCGTTCCGGGCCGGCCTCGAGGACGCTGGGCATGATCAACGGGCGTGGCGGCCTGCCGCCCGTGCCGGTCGTGTCGACCACGGGTCCCGCCGACGGGCTCCGCACCCCGCCGAAGCCCGCGGCCGACGTCTGAGGACAGCGGTGCGTCCGACCGGTCGCGGAGATCGCCCGTCCGGCCTCTGACGATCTCCGTGGGTGGACGGTGCGCGTCCTCACGGGTGATCTCGCGCCGCGTTCGGGCGAGACGGCGTTCCGGCGGGTCACGGGTGTGGTGTCGCCCGCGATGTCCGCCTGTGCCCGACCCGTCACGGTTCCGGGTCCCGCGGTGACGGAGGCCGGCGTGGTGAAGAAGCTGCTGCTCGCGGCGCTGTTCGGTGCCGTGGTCATGCTCGGGTCGGCGCAGGCCGGCTACCTCACGCCGGCGACGCAGCCGGAGCCCGCGGACCCGGGCGCCGCGCCGGCGCTGTCGACCTCGGCGACGCCGGCGGGTCCGGTGCCCGGTGGCCCCGGGGCACCGCCGGTCCCGGCCGGCCCGGGCGTGCCGGTCGTCCCCGGTGCGCCCGCCGGTCCGGTGGCGGTGGCGACCGCGGGGAACGCGACCGCGGACCCGACAGGACGCGCGTCGTCGGGCAGCAGCGCACGCTCCGGGGGGTCGGGCAGGTCGGGGGGCTCGAGCGGCTCCGGGGGGTCCGCGGGCTCGGGTGGCTCGGGTGGCTCGGGTGGCTCGGGTGGCTCAGGCGGCTCCTCCGGGCACTCGTCGGGCTCGTCAGGCGGCTCGTCGGGTGGCTCGGGGTCCGGCGGCTCGTCGGGAGGCTCGTCCGGCGGGTCCTCGGGCGGTTCCGACGGGTCGGGCGGCGTCGGCGTCGACGCGTGCGTACTGCGGGCCGTCTGCGTCGGCGTCGGGCTCGGTGGCTGACCTCCGGCGGGTACCCCTGGCGGGCCGCTCCGTGATCGCGATCTCGGTGACGTCCGCACTCACATCTGCAGGGGTTCGTCACCGAGTTCGCGATCAGGCCCGACCCGGCGTGTCGCGCAGCGAGGACGTGGCGATCCTGGCGTCAGACGGCCAGGAAAGCCGCAGTGCTCGAACACGGGGCCGCGGCGGACCGGGTCCCCGGAGGACTCAGACGTGCGACGGCTCGACGACGAGCGGGGCGCCCGACCGCTCGACGCGCTCGGCGCGCTCGGCGCGCTCGGCGCGCTCGGCGTCGCGGACCGCGGCGATGGTGTCGTCGAGGAGCCCGATGAGCATCCGGTCGCGCGCGTCGGCGTCGAGATCGGCCACGCGGGCGGCCACGAGCAGGTGGGCGCAGGCGTGGTTGACCGGGCCGACGTGCAGCAGTGTCGCGAGCCGCCCGCCGTTCCCGTTCTCGCCCCGTCCCGGGCGACGCGGGGCGACGGACTCCCGCCGCTCGAGGCGGCGCTGCAGCCGCGGGAAGAAGCGGTTGCCCGGGTCGACGGCCAGGCCGGCCCTGGCGATCGTCGCGAGCACGATCGGGCGGACCTCGACGCCGGGCTCGCGGCCGAGCCCGATCAGGGTCACGGCGCGGGTGGCGAGCTGCTGGCGGGAGGTCGACGACACCGCGTCGTTGACCTGCCAGGCGACCGCCGCCAGCGCGGGATGGGTACAGCTCGGCCGGTCGGTGAAGCGTTCACCGGCGAGCACGGAGACGTACTCCATGAGGCAGCTGCCGGCCTCGGCATCGCGGTGCGCGCCGGCCTCGAGCACCGGCAGGCCCTCCGGAGGGCGGGTCGACGTCATGGGAAGCCCCCTTCCCCGGCCCCGGGCTCTCTCGCCCGGTCGGATGCCCTACCGTAGACCGATTCCGGCCCGAGAACAGGGGGTCCGGTCGAGGGAATCGCGAGCGACGGGGCCGCCCGGGGGCGATCACTGCTCCGAATCGATCAACCCGCGACGATCAGACACGGTGGATCATCGCGAGATCGGGTCGGGACGGGCCCGAGGTCAGCGCTCGGAGCCGATGACGGTGGTGGCGGTGAGCGCCGCGAGGACGGCGCCGACCGTCGGCGAGACCAGCCGGCGGATGTCCTGGGCGACCCCGAGCGACACGTGCCGACCGTCGGCGACGGCCCGCGCGCGCCGGGTCGACCCGGTGACGTCGACCGGGGTCAGGCTGCGCACCCGGCGACCGTGGTGGAGCAGCACGATGAGCATCGCGACCGCCTCGTCCGGGTCCTCCTCGCCGTCGAGGGCGGCGCGGACCACGGCCCGGTCGTGGTGCAGCGCGTCCACCTCGTGCACCCGCAGGGCCGACCCGAACACCGGCATGGCGACGTAGCCGAACACGCGGCGCGGCTCGCGGGCGGCCAGGCCGCGCTCGACGAGGCGGTCCATCGTGCGGCGGATCATCTGGGCCCCGCGCTGGCCGGTGACGGCGTGCTGCAGGTCGGACTTGGCGCCGCCGTGGCCGAGCAGACCGTCGGCGACCCAGGCGAGCAACGGGTCGGTGGGCTCGACGGGGCCGCGCCGGTAGGAGGTGCCCGCGTCGAGCAGCGAGGCGTCGAGCAGCAGCTCCACCATCGCGGCCGCCACGAGCAGGCCGGCCGGCTCGGTGAGGGTCGACAGGGGGCGGCCCTCGTCGTCACCGAGGACCCAGGCCACCCGCTCGGGCAGCGTCAGATCCGCGGTCCGGGACGACCACCGCTCCGAGCGCACGGAGACAGACTAGGCACGATCGTCCCCCACCCGAGCGAGCAGTCCCCGGACGGCGGCACACGGCGTCGAGCGGTGCGCCCGCGCGGGTGATCGAGGGCGACCGACCGGCCCGCGGTCCCGTCGCCGCGCGTGAGCCCACGCTCGTCCGTGCCCGTCCCACCGCCGGTCCGTGCTCGCGGACGTCGTCGCTGTCGGGCGCAGCGGGCAGACTGCCCGTCCATGAGCGAGAGCCTCACCGCCGCGCCCGGGGACGACCTCGACCGGGCGCGCGCGGGCGACGACGCGGCCTTCGACCGGCTGGTCGCGCCGCTGCGCGGCGAGCTGCACGCCCACTGCTACCGGATGCTCGGCTCGGTGCACGACGCCGACGACGCGCTGCAGGACGCCCTGGTGCGCGCGTGGCGGGCGATCGGGCGGTTCGAGGGCCGCTCGGCGCTGCGGTCGTGGCTCTACACCGTGGCGACCAACGCGAGCCTCGACGCCATCTCCCGGCGCGGCCGGCGCGCGCTGCCGATGGACCTCGGCCCGTCCAGCGAGGCCCCGGGCGACGACCCTCCGCGCACCGAGATCGCCTGGCTGGGCCCGTACCCCGACGACCCGGACGCCACGGTCGCCCAGCGGGAGTCCGTCGAGCTCGCGTTCGTCGCCGCGCTGCAGCACCTGCCGGGCAACCAGCGCGCCGCCCTGCTGCTCATGGAGGTCCTCGGGTTCTCGGCCGCCGAGGTCGCGGCGATGATGGCGACGTCGGTCGCGTCGGTGAACAGCGCGGTGCAGCGGGCCCGGGCGACGGTCGCGGAGAAGGTGCCGGGCCCGAGCCAGCAGCGCACCCTGCGCGGCCTGCCCGACGCCGAGCTGGCGGCCACCGTCGCGCGCTACGCCGCGGCGCTCGAGGCGGGCGACGCCGACGCGCTGGTCGGGCTGCTCACCGCGGACGTCACGTGGTCGATGCCGCCGAACGCGGCATGGTTCCGGGGCACCGCGGCGGTCACCGCGTTCCTGCGCGCCGCGCCGTTCACCGTGGCGTGGCGCCACGTCCCGGCGCGGGCCAACGGTCAGCTCGCGGTCGGCTGCTACACGTGGGACGACGGGGACGGGATCTGGCGCGGCCAGGTGCTCGACGTGCTCGCGCTCGCCCCCGACGGCCGGATCGCCGAGGTCACCGCCTTCATCGGGCCCGAGCACCTCGCCCGGGTCGGCCTGCCGGCGACACTGCCCGCCGACGCGCCGCTCACCCGTTCCTGATCACGTCGTCGGTCTCGTCCTCGGCGGCCGCGAGGAACGCGCCCATCTGGGCGAGCACCGGCGCGTCGGCTCCGGTCAGCAGCGCGGCCAGCCTGGCGTTGAGGGGCTCGTAGAACGCCCCGATCCGCGCGATCGACGCCGGCTCGGGCTCGACGAGCACGCGGCGGCGGTCGGCGGGATCGGCCACGCGGCGCACGTGCCCGGCGGCGTGCAGACGCTCGACCACCCGCGACGCGGACCCGGTGGTGAGGTTGAGGCGCCCCGCCAGGACCCCCGGCGTCGCCGGACCGTGGCGGGTGAGCTCGTAGAGGCACTGGAGCTCGGTGGCGCCGACACCGAGGTGCCCCGCCACGAGCCCGTTGAACTGCACGAGCCGCACGCTCCACGCCGCCAGGGCGGCGACCACGTCCTCCGGGGACACCGGACCTCCGTTCTCTGCACGGTGCAGCAATTGTGTGTCACAGTATCTGCATGACGCAGCAATCGTCGCACGGCGCCTGCCCCTTCGTCGCCGGGACCCGCCGCCCGGAGGAGCCCTACCCGGGCCGGGAGGCGCTGCGGGCCGCCGGTCCGGTGGCGGTCGTCGAGGCGCCCGCGGGCGGGCCGGTGGCGGTGGTGACCACCGCGGCGCTGGCCCGCGCGGTGCTCGGCGACCCGCGGATCGTCAAGGACACCGCGCTCGCCCCGTCGCACTGGGACCCGCACGCGGCGGGCCTCGAGCCGGCCGCGGCGCAGGCGCTGTCCTTGACCACGGCCGAGGGCGCGACCCACGCCGCCCTGCGCCGCGCCCACGCGCCGATGCTCTCGCCGCGGCGGATGCGGGCCCTCGCGCCGGCCATGCGCGAGACCGCCCGGGCGATGCTCCGTGCCGCCGGACCCGGCCCCGTCGACCTGCTCACGGACTTCACCACCCGCTACCCGCTCACCGTGGTCGGCGACCTGCTCGGGGTCCCGCGGGCGATGCTCGACGACGCGGTGACCGCGTGCCGGCAGATGTTCGGCGACGCGACCGAGGGCGCCGCGGCGATGGCGGCGTTCGCCCGCCTGGGCGCGGCGGCGATGGCCCACGACGGGCTCGCCCGCGAGCTGCGCGAGCGCCTGCCGCCGGAGATCTCCGACGACGAGGTGCACTACCTGCTGTTCGCGCTGATCTTCGCCGGGCAGCTCACCACCGACACCGCGCTGGGTTTCCTCGTCGCGCGGGTCCTCACCGACGGGCCGCCGGACGACGCCGGCGCGCTCGTCGACGACGTCCTGCGCCGCGACCCGCCCGCGCCGTTCACGCTCTGGCGCTTCGCCGCCGAGGAGGTGGTGCTCGACGGGGTCGTGCTCGCGCCGGGGACGCCGGTGCTCGTCGACGTCGCCGGGCTGGCCGACGACCCGGCCGCGGGCCCCGGCGCCGGGCTCGCGTTCGGTGCCGGGCCGCACGTGTGCGCGGGTCCGCACCTCGCCCGCGCCGAGCTCGCGGCCGTCGTCGACGTCCTGGTCGCCGACTTCCCCGACGCCCGCCTCGCCGTGCCCGCCACCGACCTGCGCCGCGTCGACCCCGGGACGGTGGGCGGCAGCCGGCTGGCGTCCCTGCCGGTGGAGGGCCTGACCTAGGGCAGTCCCGCGTGCGGGACGTCGACGCGGCCGGCGAGCAGTACCGCCTCCCGGACCGGGCGCCGCTCGTGCTCCGCGAACGACGGCGCCGCGCACGCGTAGAGCGTCCGGCCGTCCTCGCCACCGAGCATGCAGGCGTAGACGCCGAGGTTGCCCGTGCCCCGCTCCTCGAGGATCGTCCCGCCCTCGGCGACGCGCACGACGCGCTGGTGCAGGGCGTCCGCCACCCAGATCGCGCCCTCCGCGTCGCCGCCGATGCCGTCGGGGGCCACCGCCAGCGCGCCGAGGGCCTCGCCGACGTCGTCGGTGATGGGCGGCGCCGAGAAGCGGGCCCAGTCCCGCCGGCGGGCCAGGCCGCCGTCGGCGGCGACGTCGAACGCGGTCAGCCGGGCGCCGAAGGTCTCGGCGACGACCAGGACACGGTCGAAGAGCACCATGCCGTTGGGGAAGAGCAGGTCGTCGGCGATGGTGCGCGCGGTGCCGTCGGGGGCGACGTGCGTCAGCGTCGTGCGGGCGATCGGGGCGCCGCTCATGAGGTCGAAGCCGAAGTTGCCGACGTACGCGCCGCCGCTGGTGTCGACCAGCATGTCGTTGAGGTGGTGGCTCACCAGGCCCGACAGGTCGGCGTGCTCGACCAGCGACCCGTCGTGCTCGCGGCGCAGGATCCGGTGGTCGCGCATCGAGACGATCAGGGCCCGCCCGTCGGGCAGGAACCCGAGCCCCGAGGGCTGCTGGGGGACCTCGGCCATCACCTCGTGGCCGCCGTCGGGGTCGATCGCGACGACCCGCTCGGTGTAGAAGTCCGAGACCCACAGCCGGCCCTCGTGCCAGCGGGGGCACTCCAGGTACGACCATCCGTCGGACACCACGTCGAAGTCCTGCTGCCCCACGGTGGGCTCCTCCTCGAGTCGACCGGGCCTGATCGTCCGCGCACGCTCGACCTCCGGCCGACCGGTGTCAAGGCCGGGTGATCAGCAGGTCGTGTCCGACCCCGGCAGCTCGCCGTCGACCAGCCACGCGACGGTGGCGTCGGTCGCGCACCGGTTCCGGCCGAGCACCCCGTGCCCGACGTCGCCGGTGGTGATCATGACCGCGCGCGAGCCGAGGGCGTCGCGGACGTGGCGGGCGCCCTCGAGCGGGGTGGCCGGATCGGCACGGTTCTGCAGCATCAGTGCCTGCGGCGGCCCGTCGTGGCCGGCGTCGGTGAGCGTGGGGAGCGGGTCGCGCGGCGCGGCAGGCCAGAACGCGCACGGGCGGATCGTGGCGCGGGCCCCGGAGCTGACCGGGTGGGCCGCGCGGTCCTCCTCGAAGGCGCGGCGGTAGTCGGCGGGGTCGCGGGACCACGACGGGTCGGCGCACTGCACGCCGAGCCCCGCGGCGACCGCCCGGTCGACCCGGGCCTGGCGCGCCGCGTCGGGCGGCGAGGCGCCGACGCCCAGCCGGGCGGCGAGGTCGTCCTCCCGGGGCGCGCCGGGCGTCCGGGCGTCGACGGCGAGCAGGGCGGCCAGGTCGTCGACGTACGCCCCGCCGCCGCGCAGCGCGTCCTCGAGGACGAGGCGCAGCCCGCGGACCTCCACGGGCGACCCGGCGAGGACGACCTCGCCCCGCGCGGCCCGCGCCCGCAGGTCGAGGTAGCGGGCCCGCACGTCGTCGGCGGTGCCGAGACCCCATCGCGGGTCGGCCGCGATCGTCGCGGCGACCGCGGTGAAGCTCGCGTCGGTCCCGGCGTCGGACAGGCGGAAGCGCTCCTGCCAGCCGACGGTGTCGTCGTCCACGCTGTCGAGGACGACGCGGTCGGTGTGGTCGGAGAACACCGACGAGTACGCGGTCCCCAGCGAGGTGCCGTACGAGGTCCCGTAGAACGACAGGCGTTCCTCGCCGAGCGCGGAGCGCAGCACGTCCATGTCGCGGATCGCGTCGGCCGTGCTGAGGAACGGCCACAGGTCCGCGCCGGCGCGGGCGCAGGTCGCGGCGATGTCGCGGGCGGCGGCCGCGTCGGCGTCGAAGTCGAGGGCGGTGGGGTCGCCGGTCGCGAGCCGGAGCAACGGGTCGGTCAGCCCGCAACGCGCGGCGGGAGTGCTCGCGCCGACGCCACGGGGGTCGAGGCCGACGAGGTCGTAGCTCCGGCGCAGCGCGTGGTCCGTGAGGGCGTCGACGCCCAGCGTGTTGTACCGCGCCTCCGCGCCGGGCCCGCCGGGGTTGGTCAGCAGTACCCCGCGGCGCTGCTGCGGGTCGGTGGCGCGCAGCCGCGTGACGGCGAGGGTCAGCGTCGGCGAGGCCGGATCCCGGTAGTCGCGGGGCACGGGGAGATCGGCGCACTCGACGCCGGGCTCGGGGGCGTCGGGGCAGGGCCGCCACGTCAGGATCGGCGGCACCCGCCCGTCGGTGAGCCGGGCGACGCCCGCCGCGGCGGGGTCCGGTCCCGTGCCCGGGGCGGTCGGGCCGGAGCAGGCGAGCAGGACCAGCCCGACGAGCGCCAGGACGGCCGGGCGGAGCATTGCTGGCGATCATCGCCGATCGAGGCGTGGTCCGGAATGCCTCGGTGCGGTGCGATGTTGGTTGAAACGTGAAGAAGATTGGGTTCCTCTCCTTCGGGCACTGGTCGCCGTCCCCGCAGTCGATGGTGCGGTCCGCCCAGGACGCCCTGCTGCAGTCGGTGGAGCTGGCCGTGGCGGCCGAGGAGGCCGGCGCCGACGGCGCGTACTTCCGCGTGCACCACTTCGCCCGACAGCTCGCGTCCCCGTTCCCGCTGCTGTCCGCGGCCGCCGCCCGGACCAGCCGGATCGAGCTGGGCACCGGGGTGATCGACATGCGCTACGAGAACCCCCTGTACATGGCCGAGGACGCGGGCGCCGCCGACCTCATCTCCGGTGGACGGCTGCAGCTCGGCATCAGCCGCGGGTCCCCCGAGCAGGTCATCGACGGCTACCGCTACTTCGGCCACGTGCCCACCGAGGGCGAGACCGACGCGGACATGGCCCGCCACCACACGCAGCTCTTCCTCGACGTGCTCTCCGGCGAGGGCTTCGCCCAGCCCAACCCGCGGCCGATGTTCGCCAACCCGCCCGGGCTGCTGCGCCTCGAGCCGTACTCGGAGGGGCTGCGGGACCGCATCTGGTGGGGCGCGGGCAGCCGTGCCACCGCCGAGTGGACCGCCGAGCAGGGGATGAACCTCATGAGCTCGACACTGCTCACCGAGGACACCGGGGTGCCGTTCCACCGCCTGCAGGCCGAGCAGATCCAGCGCTTCCGCGACGCGTGGGCCGCCGCCGGGCACGAGCGCGAGCCGCGCGTGTCGGTCAGCCGCAGCATCTTCCCGATCGTCAGCGAGCTCGACCGCCAGCTGTTCTGGCGCGAGCGGCACTCGACCGACCAGGTCGGCCACCTCGACGGCGGCGACGCGCGGTTCGGCCGGACCTACGCCGGCGAGCCGGACAAGCTCGTGGCCGAGCTCGCCGAGGACGAGGCGATCGCCGCGGCGGACACGCTCCTGCTCACCGTGCCCAACCAGCTCGGCGTGGACTACAACGCCCACGTGATCGAGAGCGTCCTGACCCACCTCGCCCCGGAGCTCGGCTGGCGGTGAGCCCATGATGGGCGCGTGGGACATCACCTGGTCGCGATCCCGATCCTGCCGGTCCGCGAGATGGCGGACGCCGTGGCGTTCTGGTCGCGGGTCCCGCACCTGACGGTCGACGAGTACGCCGGCGGCGGCTACGCGTTCGTCCGCCACGACGGAGCCGAGGTCGTCCACCTCGGCCTCGTCTCGGATCTCGACGTCGCCGGGAACGCCGCGGGCTGCTACTTGCACGTCGACGACGCCGATCGCCGGCGCGCCGAGCTGGCCGACGCCGGGCTCCCGGTGTCGGAGGTTCGCGAGGAACCGTGGGGGTTGCGGGAGTTCCGCTTCACGGACCCGAGCGGCAACGTCGTCAGGCTCGGGTCACCGGGCTGAGGACCGTCATGGGCCGAACACCGTGTCGAGGTGGTCGTCGAAGGCCGCCTCGGCTGCTTCCGGCGTGCACTGCTCGGTGAGGACGTGTGCCGCGAGCCCGTCGACCAGCGCCGTCAGGGCGACGGCGGCGGCCTCCGGGGCACCGACCCGCCCGGCGGCCAGTAGACGGTCGGCGACGAAGGCGCGCATCTGGTCCATCCCCTCGCGCACCCACCGTGCGATCTCCGGTGAGACGGCCGCACGGGCACCGAACGCGAGGGCGACGTGGGCCTCCACGCGGCGCTCCTCGTCGAGAGGCAGCAGCTCCACCAGCAGGGCGCGCACGGCCTGGCGCGGCGTGCCGTGCTCGATCTCCGCCCCGCGGCGGGCGAGCCGCGCCTGCCCCTGCTCGGCCACCACCTCGAGGGCGAAGCGCAGCATCTCGTCCTTCGTGCGGAACCAGTGCTGCACCAGCCCGGCGGAGACGCCGGCCTCCGCCGCGACGTGCCGCAGGCTCACCTCGTCGAGTCCGCGACCGGCGATGACGCGATGCAGGGCCCGGGCGATCTCCGCCCGGCGCTCCTGTGGGTCGACCTTCTTCGGCACGCGCGCATCCTGACACGATGCAACTGTATTGCGATCGCGGGTGCCGCCGTGTGACGATGCAGCTGCATCGCCACGCTAGGGGGTCGCCGTGCCCGACACGCTCCACGACCGACGCCTGCGGCGGGGACGCCGCTGGTGGGACCTCGTCAGCCCCGTCCACGGGTCGGCCGGCGGCCAGACGACCCGCGTCGCCGAGCTCGCCCTGACGCACCTGGCGCTCGGACCCGGTGCCGCGGTGCTCGACCTCGGGTGCGGCAGCGGAGCCGCACTGCCGACCCTGAGCGCGGCCGTCGGCCCGGCGGGCCGGGTGGTCGGCATCGACAACAGCCCGAAGATGCTGGCCCGCGCGGAGGCGGTTGTGCGCGGGCACGGTCTGGAGAACGTCGAGCTCCGGCACGCCGACGCCACCCGTGCCGAGATCGAGCACGGCGCGTTCGACGCCGTGTACGCCTGCTCGTCGATCAGCGCCATGCCCGACGTCCCCGGGGCTCTCGCCGCGGTCCGGACGGCACTGCGCCCTGGCGGACGGCTGTTCGTCTTCGACATGCGGCTGGTCCCGCGCGGGTGGTCGATGCCGGTGATCCTCCTGCTGCGGGGCGTCTACGCGGCCAGCGCCGGCTTCGCCGGCGTCGACGTGCTCGACACGGCCCGGGGCGTGTTCGACGACGTCGAGCTCCCGGACTTCCCCGGCCAGGAGGGGCGGCGCCGGCCCGACGGGGGCTGGCCGCCGCTGACGATGTTCGTCGCCCGGACCGCCGTCAGCTCTGGGTCAGCTTGGTGACGGTGGCGGCGAAGTCCTCGTACCGGCGCAGCGCCGTGACCGTGATGTCCACGAACTGACCCATCTCGATCATGATCGGGAGGGTGAAGCAGATCTCGTCGAGGGTGTCGTGACTGTCGACGTCGAGGATGGCGATCACCCGCCGCTCCCCGGCGGCCTTCCAGAGGTCGACGACGACCCCCGCCTGCTTGGCGCCGAGCGCCGCCTCCGCCTCGCGGGTCCAGATACCGAAGAGGTCCTGCTGGCTCATCGTCGCGCCGTAGTCGACGTGGAAGTCGAGGTGGAAGAGCATCGACGGTCCTCCTCAGGATCGGGTGATCCGGACCCTAACGGTGCCGATCATGCGCCAACAACGGTCCGGAACACCCCTCACGTGCGGGTCGGCGACGCCGGGTCCGGCTCCCGGGCGTCGTCGGGCAGCGCGGGCCCGTTGATCGCGCGGTCGAGCAGGTCCCGGAACGCCTCGCTCTCGAAGTCCATGCTCGGGGGGGCCGCGCCGGGCAGGCGGCCGGCCGCGTTCATCCGCCCGATCTCCTGGTTGGCCTCGACGAACGGGCGCATCCGCCGCTCGTGGGCGGCGAACGCGGTCTCGGGGTCCCAGTCCGCGGCGGCCAGGTCGCCGGCCAGCAGGTGGGCACCCACGAGGGCGATGCTCGTGCCCTGCCCGGACATCGGGGACGAGCTGCAGGCCGCGTCCCCGAGCAGCCCGACCCGCCCGCTCGACCAGCGGTCCATCAGCACCTGGGCGACCTGGTCGAGGTAGAAGTCCGGGCTGTCGTCCACGTGCTCGAGGATGCGGGACGTCCACCAGCCGAAGCCCGCCATCCGCTCGCGCAGCAGGCGCTTCTGGGCCGCGACGTCGCGGAAGTCGACGTCGACGTCGGCCGCCGGGAACGAGAACATCGCCATCCCCTGCGTGGCGTCCTGGATCGGCCGCAGACCGGCCGACCGTCCGGCCTCCTGGTACTCGATCAGCCAGCGGTCCAGCCCGAACTCGTTCGGCACGCTGTAGAAGGCGAGCACGTGCCCGAGGTGGCGCACGAACCGCTCCCGGGGCCCGAAGACCATCTCCCGCAGGTTCGAGTGCAGGCCGTCGGCACCGATCACCAGGTCGTAGCGCCGCCGGTCGCCGCCCGCGAACACCACGTCGACGCCGTCCGCGTCCTGGGCCAGCTCGGCGATCCGGTCGCCGAAGACGTACTCGACGTCGTCCCGGGTCGCGTCGTAGAGCACCCGGGACAGGTCCCCGCGCAGGATCTCGATCTCCGCGATGAACCCGTCGCCCTCGTCGTCGTCCGCGCGGTAGGTCTCGAGGACGGTGCCGTCCGCGTCGACGGAGTACGCCCCGACGGTCCGGGTGCACGCCGCGCGCACCTCGGCGTCCAGCCCCATGCGTCGGATGACCTCCTTGGCCACCCCGCGGGCGTCGACCGCCTGCCCGCCCGGACGCAGCCCGGGGGCGCGCTCCACCACGGTCACCTCGGCGCCCCGCCGGCGCAGCCCGTGGGCCAGCGCCGGCCCCGCGATGCTCGCGCCGGCCACCAACACCCTCGTACCGCTCACCGTGCCCCCTGGTCACTCGGTCGTCGATGCGGAACTCCACCGATCTCTGCCGCCGACGTCAACGGCGCGGTGGTGGGATGTCGTCCGCCCGCGGCACGAGTGTGGTCAGCTCGGGCAGCTCCCGCGCCAGACCCTCGTCGAGGGTGGCCAGTGTCGCCTCGCGGCCCTCGGCCGCGAGACCCGCGAGGTAGGCGTCGGCCACCTGGCGATGCCCCCGAACGTGACCGAGTCGTGCGTCCGCGTAGGACAGCGAGTCGGACCAGAACTCACATCCGGGGAGGGCGTGCACGCCACGCAGCACGCTCGTCGCCACCGACGGCGTCTCGCCGGCCCAGATCAGGAACCTGAGGAGCGCTCCCTCGACGACGGGGCAGACCGCGAACCGCCGGATCCCGGCGGCCCACGTCGACGCCCGATCGTGGTGCTCGTGCTCGGCGACGGTGAGCGCGATGAGCACGTTCGCGTCGAGGAGGTAGGTCGTCACTCCTCGTCCAGCGCGCTCGCCACGTCGTCCGAGGTGATGCGGCGCCCGACGCTGACGTCCGGGAAGCCCGACCGCCCGTCGGTGGCGATCACGGCGGGCTCGTCGAGCTGGATCAACCCGCGTGCGGCCAGCTCCGCGATCACGGCCGACAGCGACAACCCGCGGCGCTCCGCGATCTCCTTGGCCCGCCGGTGGACGGCCGGGGGGAGATCGACGGTGGTGCGCACCCCGGCATCATCGCTGCATCACCCGCGATGCAGAGGCGCCGATCACACGTTGAAGCGGAACTCCACCCAATCACAATCTCGAAGACCATGTCGAGACGGCGGTCGCTGAACGGCGCCGATCAGATCGTCGTCACGGGCTGGCGTAGTTGGTCGTGTCCTCGATCGACCTGTACTCAGCCTCGCTCACGTAGTGACACCACGGGAGCTGTGAGCTAGCGAACCGTATGCGGTTCGCGCCCGTCCAGGAGGCGATCTCAACGTGTCCCAACTTGCGCTGCACGACAGTCTCGATCGCGGGGAGGAGGTCAGTGTCGGAGCTGAACAGGATGGCAGCGTCGTAGCCCCCGTCCAGCCCCATCGTCACGAGGTCCAGCGCCAGCGTCACGTCGATGCCCTTCTCCGAGGCCGGCGTCGTGGGCCAGTCACACGGGTACAGCAGCGGCCGACGCACGACTGTGACGAGGTTGCTTCGCTCCCACTCTGCTGTCTGACGATCGTTCGCTGCTGCTGCCTTCGCCTGGTGCACAGGGAGCGGCCGCCCCCGGTAGACCCGAACGCCGCTGAGGGACGAGGGGCGCTTGCGGCGCCCGACCAGAAGACGTGCGAGCCGAAGGGGGTCGACGTGCCCGGCCGCCGGGTGCGCGTTGACCGGCTGGAACTGGCGACGGGCCCAACCATGCATGTTCTGGTAGTCCATGAACACGACGACCCTGTCGGGGCCACCGGCAGCGTTTCCGCTGCTCAACGCCGACGTCTTCACGCATGACCTCCTGCTTAAGCCATAAAAAAATCCCCGCCAGTCCCGGAGGACGACGGGGAGTAATGCCAAGAGCGTAGCACCGCTTTGGACCGTCCGCCCAGCACCCTCGCCGACCTGATGGTGGACGAACTCACCAACGAGTTACGACGTGGTGCAACACTGTACCGGTGACGAGTGCGGCGCTCTACCTCCGCGTGTCCCTCGACGCAACGGGCGAGCAGCTCGCCGTGAGTCGCCAGCGGGAGGACTGCCGACGGATCGCGGCCGAGCGCGGCTGGGCGATCGTCGAGGAGTACGTCGACAACTCGGTATCGGCGTCGAAGGCAGGCGTGAAGCGGCCCGCGTATGACCGCATGGTCGCCGACTACGCGGCCGGTCGGTTCGCCGCGCTGGTGTGCTGGGACCTCGACCGGCTCACCCGCCAGCCGCGCCAGCTCGAGGACTGGATCGACGCGGCTGAGCAGCGCGGGCTGCTCCTCACGACGGCGAACGGCGAGGCGGACCTCTCGACCGACGGCGGCCGGTTGTTCGCCCGGATCAAGGCGTCGGTCGCCCGCGCCGAGGTCGAGCGCAAGAGCGCGCGCCAGAAGGCCGCCGCCGCGCAGCGTGCCGAGCATGGCCGGGCACCCCGGGGAGTCCGGCTTACGGGCTACACGGTGGCCGGCGAGATCGTGCCGGACGAGGCCGAGGTCGTCGCGCAGGTGTTCGCGCGCTTCGTCGCCGGCGACTCCCTCCGGGGCATCGCCGCCTGGCTGCCATCCGTGGCCCCGACGCGCAACGGCCGAGTGTGGAACCCGTCGACGGTGCGCACGATCCTGGTGAACCCTCGCTACGCGGGACGTGCCGTCTACCGCGGGCGCACCACGGGCAAGCGCGGCGACTGGGAGGCCATCGTCGACGACGCCACCTTCGACGCCGCGCAGGAGATTCTGAGCGACCCGCGCCGGATCGCGAACCGGAAGGGCACCGACCGCCGATACCTCGGGTCGAGCATCTACCGCTGTGGAGTGTGCGCACAGACGGTGCGCTCCCACAGCGGGAACCGGTACCGCTGTCCCGAGGGCGGCCACATCACGCGCATGGCGCCCAGCATCGACGCCTTCGTGCGGGGCGTCATCAGGGAGCGCCTCTCCCGACCGGACGTCTCGGACCTGTTGACGGAGCCGGACAACGGCGAGGCGGTCGAGCTCGCCCAGGAGGTCGCCGAACTTCGCGGCCGGCTCGTACAGGTGGAAGCCGACTACGACGCAGACCTAATCGACGGTCGACGCTACGCCGTCAAGACAGAAAAACTCCGCGCCCAACTCGCCGCCGCAGAAAGCGCCCGCGGTCGCGCCCTTGGCAATGCCGGGCTGATGTCCGTAATGGGCGCCTCCAACCCGGCCCTCGCCTTTGACGATGCCCCTCTCGGCGTTCAGCGGGCCATCCTCGAAGTTCTCGTCTCAGTTACCCTGTTGCCCGCCAAACGAGGTTACAAGTTCGATACGAGCTCGATTTCAATTGCATGGGGGGCGTAAGGAATGAGCGATAGCGAGCACCCTACATCGTATGAGGGCACGTGGTGGGCACCAGCATTCGATCTCCCTCCGGTAGGCGGAAGCTATACACCGAGCCAAGTCGACGGGCTTAGAGTCTTTGGGTCGCTTCTGCCCGCGGGTTACGAAAGGCTCTTCTGGGATTCTTCCCCCATTCTTGGAAATTCAGCGGGGCGAAAGATAACCTTGCTCGGCTGCACACTTGGCGGTACGCGAACAATTGGACGCACGGTTAGCGAAACGAAGGTCCACGCGTCGACCGCCGTGATCGGCGCACATTTCGAGGATGAGGATGCTGCAAAGTTTCACGCCGCATCGCTTGATCTTGACGGCCTAGCAATTCTGGCTGACTCACCGGAGTTCGACTGGGATTACACCGACGAGGAGTCCGAGACAGTTGCCTTCCAGCGAGCTCCGGACCACGTTGCGAACCTACCTGAGGGTGGCAAGGTCACCCTGCGGGACGGAATAGTCGGTCGCCGAACACTATGGCTCGTTGACTGGCGTCGGCGCCCGAATCTCCATGTAGAGTTCGGCAGAGACTTGTCGATTGAGGAGATCGAACACGGTCTTATCCGACCTCTACGCTATTTAGTTTCGTTGGCATCCGACCGCGAGTCACTGGTCACCAGCTTCGCAGTCTTCCATCGTGATCATCGATATGAGCACATAGATCACGAGATACCGCTAACGGTACGCGGCTACGGCGAGAAGACTGAGAACTCCAGTGTTGACAACGACCGTCATCGGCGAGTAATCGATATTCAGGAGATGCCCTTTGATAGATTGATTCCCAAATGGTTCCGGCTTTCGACGCGACTCGGTCCGGTGCTGGATCTAATCTTCTCATCTGACGGCGCATCCGGGTACATTGAAAATCAGTTTTTCGATCTCGCGACAGCAGTAGAAGGATTCTACGAGGTAGAACTCCGGCGTAAGACCGATGCGCTCCGCCCTGAGGAGGCCGCCGTTATGCGGGAGCTCATAGAAGCAGCGCCCCCCGCACACAAGGAATGGGTCAAGCGAAGACTGCGCCGGGTCGAAGATGTCACTTATGCGGAGAAGGTTCAAAGTCTCATCGAGTATTGCGGCACCTGGCTCTACAGCCACATAGGCTCATCGGGGTCATGGCAAAACGCAGTTGCGCGGAAACGAAATAGCTTCGCGCACCCCACTAGCGATGACAGTCTCTTCGCCGACCATATCCTTACGGGCCGACTTCGCGCGAACTTGACTGTCATTCTTCGCCTTGCACTTCTCCGACTTCTCGGAGCGTCCCAAAATAAATGCGAGGAGTACTTCCGCGGGACGTTCGCCTGGCGTGACTCGTTTGCTGTAGGCCCACGCGACTTCCCGGAAATTTACACTTAGCCCGATCAATCAGAGACGACGTCCTTGAAGAACTGTCGGCACTCAGAAAGCAGTCTTGGAACGTCATCTCCAAGCGTAAGTACACGGCCACCGTAGCTCACTGCCTCCTCCGTCAGGAGCCTGGGGTGATCGAAAATCGTCAATGCTTCAGCGGGGCTCTGCCGACGCGCACGGCCAGTCGCCCGCTCGTCAATGTGCTCGAAGGCGTCGCGAATCTCTTTGAGAGCGTCAGCCTTCGCCGCGACCAAGGTGGGGATGGCCCGCTGAGCACTGGATGAACTAGGTAAGGTTCGTCCACACCATTGAACCATGTGCACGAGCCTTCCAAGCGCGATCATGAGACTCTCGACTCGAGAGATCAACCGGAAACTCAATTGTCTCCGCACGGGCGCGCCCTCGGCGTCGTGGAGTTCGTCGAGGTCGTCCAGCACTTGAGCGAGGAGATCGAGCGCAATATCGTGTCGTCGGGCTGCGGCGAGGACGTACCGCTCGCGAGCCTCGAGACTTTGATCGCAGAAACGAAGCCAAGTCCAAAGCACCGGCGTGAGCGGAGTCGGGCCGACTCGATCTTGCCTCTCGAAGTCGTCGATGGCGTCAAGCTCGATGACCACGGCGCCGTCCTCGAAGGTCACGTCCCCACCAGGAATCGGATGGACGCGACGCCCGTCGTCGTACTCGCCATGCCCGAGCGTGCGAGCATAGACAGTGTCACCCTCCTCTCGAACCTGAACGATTCGCTGAGGGAATAGGTAGCCGTCGTCACCTACCGCGGTCATGTGGTGGGACGTGTGACTCAGGGCAAGCATAACCACGGGCGGCTTGTCGCCCTCGAACACTTCTACAGGGGGCGGATCGGCGTCACATGGGTCGACCTGACGCACCAAAGCGTAATCGTCCATTCGTCGATGGAGCATTACGCGGACCGATGCTCCATCGACCTCAGCCGAGTCGAAATACCCGATAACCTGCCTGTTTGCCGACACGGTGGCCCCGCTCCCTCGCCTACGTCGCCGGCAGCTCGTAGTGCAGCTCCCAACGGTCACCGACTGCCGTGATGAAGTTGACCTCGACAGGCGCCGGCTCGGGCCGCCCCTCACTCGTGGCGTAGGCGACGCGGCGGATCAGCAGCACGTTGTCCTTGAAGCCGATGCGGAGCAGGCTCGCCTCGTCCTCCGCGGCTCGCCCGATGCGGACCACCTCGGAGTAGCTGGTCATCGTGTAGCCGGCCTCTTCCAGCCGTCGGTACATGCCGCCGGGCCCGGTGTTGACCTCCTGGATGGCTGGCACGTCGTCGGCGACCTCGCCCGGGATGTAGCTCGTCGCCAGCTGGGCCGGCTCGCCGTCCATGAAGTGCACGCGGTCGCGGATCAGCACGGGATGGCCGGGCTCGACGCCGAGAAAGCCGGCGACCTCCTCGGTAGCTGTGCCGACGGAGACCTCGGTTTCGGACCAGTGGCGTTCGGTCTCGGCGTGGGTGTCGGCTGGCGTGTCGTAGGCGTCGGAGCTGAACGTCCCGCGGCCGGCGTCGCGCTCGGCCTTGCTGAGGCGGTTCCGGGACATGCGTCGGATGGGCCGGACGGTGCGGACGTACCAGCCTGAGCGGGGCAGCGGGTAGACGAGGCCTTCGACCTGGAGCTCGTGCATGGCCGCGGCGATGGTGCGGTCGGCGGACTTGAGCTCGTCGACGAGCTGGCGGCGCCCGGGCAGACGCGAGCCCGGGGCGTACTGACCGCTGAGGATGCGCTCGCGCAGGGTCTGAGCGACCTCCTGCCATGCCCACTGGTCGAGCGGCTTGTTCTTGCTACTCACCACTCCACGCTATCTCCGACTGGTGCCCACCAGTTCACACCGGGCCATACGGATCGCCTGGTTGACACCAGTTGTGCTAGTCTGGTTGACACCAGATTGAAGCGCCTGAGGAGAACAGCCGATCATGATCCGCACCCTTCCGATCGCCGCCGAGATGCTGAACCTCGTCTCGGCGGGACAGCCCGAGCCCGTCATGGTCTGGGAGGACCAGAACGGTCGCCGCGTCCTCACCGACCGGCAGGAGCACGACAGCGAGACCGGCGAGCCCATCTGGACCTGCTACGTCATGCCGATGGGCACCGAGCGTCCCGAGGTGCTCCAGCTCCGCGTCCCCGCTCGCCAGCAGCCAGTCCTGACGCAGTTCGGCCCGGTTGCCGTCGACAACCTCACCGTGAACGTCCGCGTGGACCGTGCGGGCAAGCTCGCCCAGTACTGGTCCGCCGCCGGGATTCGCGACGCTGCCCAGCCTGGGAAGCGCAACGGCCACGCGGAGCACAAGCAGCCCGAGGGGCAGTCGGCATGACCGCCTCCCCGCCGCGGCCGCGGGGCGCTCGACGCGTCGAGGTGGCGATGGACTCCCGCCGTGTCGTGCTGACGCGTTCCGGCGGCCCAGCGATGGCGTCGGGCAGCTCGGTCGCCTACACGGTCAACCTCGACAGCCGCTGGGTCGGCTGGGTGTACGACGAGCGCCCCTGGCTCGGGCACACCCACGGCGGCCGCCGCTGGTGCGCCGCATGGCGCGAAGTCGACGACACCGCCGCCCGTTGGCGCGGCGAGGACTACCGCACCCGGGCCGCCGCCCTCGCTGCGCTCCTCGACGTCGCGGGCATCGCCTGACACGCCCTTCCCCACCCACGGGCCCCGGCCGTCTTCCCCTCGGCCGGGGCCCGGCTCCACCGGCTCCGGAGGTCGGCCGTGGCTCTGCTCTCGCGACGCCGTGAGGCACGCTCGGAACTCTGGCTCGCACGTGATCGGCTGAGCGGGTTCGCGCCGGCCTGGCGCTCGGCGTGCGAGGGCGCTGGGCTCTCACAGTCGGTCGACACACCGTCAGGCACGACCGTCAGCATCCCGACCCTCTGCGACGTCGGAGCCGGCGCGGAGCCTGTGCTGACCGTGCGCCTCCTCCCCGGGCAGCTCGCCGCGGACGTCACCGCTGTCGCGCCCCGCCTCGCTCCCGCCCTCGGTGCGGCTCGCCTCGTGGTCGAGCCGCGGGGGCTGATGTACATCCGCCTGCACCTGCTGAGCGCCGATCCGCTCGACGAGGTCGTGACGCTGGTGCCGTCGGCACCGCCCGGCCTCGTCGGCTACAGCGAGCACGGCCAGGCCGTCGTCGAGCCCGTCCATCGCCGGCCCCACGCGGTGTGTCAGGGCCAGACCCGGTCCGGCAAGTCCATGTGGACGTATGGCCAGCTCTCGGCCATCGCCGGGACTCCGGACGTCCTCGTCGCTGGCATTGATCCGACCGGCCTGCTCTGGCGTCCCTGGTCCGACTCACGGCATGCGGAGTGGCAGGTCTCAGGGCTCTCCGAGGACCTGGGCGAGCATCTCGACCTGCTCGTCCGGCTCTGCGCCGAGATGGACCGCCGGCTGTCGGTGATGCCGGCCGGTCACGACGTCCTGCCTCTCGACGCGGACACTCCGGCCGTCGTCGTCGTGCTCGAGGAACTCGCCGGGCTCTACCGCGTCGCCGACATGCAGGACCGCAAGACCGGCACTCGCATCCGGATGCTGGTCGGACGGCTCCTGGCCGAGGGCCACAAGGTCGGCTTCCGCTGTCTGCTGATCGTCCAGCGTGCCGACGCCGCGGTGATCGACGGCCTGTCGCGGGCTCAGTGCGGGCTGCGCGTGAGCTTCTCGGTCTCGGACGCGGAGGCCGTGCGGATGCTGCACCCGGCTGCGGTCGACGTCTCCGACGTCCTTGGGGCGCTGCCCGGCGTGGGGCTCCTGACCGCTCCCGGTGTGTCGCTGCTCCGCTTCCGGGCTCCGCTGCTCTCCGGCGGGTACGGCGAGTACTGCGCCCGGGTGTCCGAGGCGGTGGGCCGTGCCTGAGCCCGTGCCGGTCGCTGACCTCTACGCCGACGTCATCGCCGCTCTGGTCGATGCGGCCCCGCCGCTGACCGGCGAGCAGCGCGACCGGCTCGCGTCCTTGCTGCGGTACCAGCCGCACGTCCCGGCTCCAAGGGCTCCCCGTTCCGTCGCGTCGGCGCGCTTGCGCTCGCGTGGGTTGTCGGCCGGGTCAAGCGCCACCCCGAGCCCGTCGGACGACCTCATGACCAAGCGGGGCGCTTGACGTGGCCGGCGTTCCGCGCGACCCCTCGGGGGCCGACGTGACGGGGCGGGGAGACCGCGCCGCTCCTCCCCCATTCCGGAGCGAGCGCCCCCCGGAGGGTTCTCGTGGTTCACCTGGTGGCACGCCGACCTGCCCGGCTCGTCCTGAGGCGGCGCGCGGCGGGCGCGGGTCGAAGACAGGAGCGCAGCGCCGCGCGCGCGGCGCCGAAGGCGCCGCCGCGGCCCCGTCCGGCACCGCTCTTGGTGGCTACGCAATTACCTCTTCCCGGGACGCTGACGACGGTGGTCGGGAGGGCGTGGATGCGGCTCTGAGCGCCCGCCTGCGACGTGCCGAACGGTGGTCGCTGCTGGAACGGGCCCGGCCGGTGTCGAGCCTCTCGCGTCTGCGTCAGTGCCGTCGGACGACCATCACGGGAACGGGCGGTCCGACCCTGCGGGTGTCGTCCCAGCGAGGGGCTGGCTACGCGGGACTGTCCACGTGCGGGAGCGTGTGGGCCTGCCCCTGCTGTGCCGCGAAGATCGCTTCTCGTCGCGCGGAGGAGCTGGCCGACGTCATGGCGGCCGTCCATCGCTCCGGCGGGTGCGCCTACCTCGTGACGTACACGATGCGGCACCACCAGGGCCAGCGTCTCGCGACCCTCTGGGACGCCGTCAGCGCAGCCTGGGGCGCGGTGACCTCCGGCAAGGCGTGGGTCGCGGACCAGCGCGGCATGCTCGGCTGGGCTCGCGTCGTCGAGATCACCCACTCCCGACGATCCGGTTGGCACGTGCACGTCCACGCGCTGCTGGCGTGGTCCGATGACATCGACGAGGACCAGGCCCAGCGCGTCGCCTTCCGTGGGTGGCAGCGTTGGGACCGCGCGCTGCGCCGTCGCGGGCTCGACTCGACGCCGGTCCACGGTGTCGACGCCCGGCGCATCCGGGTCGGCGCGGAGGGCCTCGGGGACTACTTCACCAAGGCGGCGCGGGAGGTCACCGCCGCATACGCCAAGGAGTCCACCGGCGGCCGGACGCCGTTCGCGATCCTCCGCGACGCCGTCGAGACGTACGCCGCTGACGACGTCTCGCTGTTGTGGGAGTGGGAGCAGGCCAGCCACGGCCGGCGCCAGCTCACGTGGTCGACCACCGAGCGGATGGACCTTCGCCGCTTCGCCGGGCTCCGGCGGGAGCAGACCGACGAGGAGATCGCCGCCGAGGACCAGGGCGGCGACGACATGATCGCTCTCGGCCCCGAGGCGTGGGACCACATCAGCCGCGCCGGTCAGGCGTCCGAGCTGCTCGACGTCGCCGAGATCGGCGGCATCAGCGGGGCGACGGCGTGGCTCGATCGTCGCGGCCTACCGTGGGCTCCTGCTCGTGCTGCCGACCGTCGCCGGTCGGAGCGGTTCCGGCCGCCGCGCTGGACCACCGAGGCGCGAACGCTGCTCGCTAAGAGCGAGATGGTGATCCGTGGCGGAACTCGACGACGTCGCCGTCGTGCATGACGTAGTCCTTGCCCTCCATGCGGACCTTGCCCGCGGTCTTGGCCGCGTTCATCGACCCGGCCACGACGAGGTCGTCGTAGGACACGATCTCGGCCTTGATGAAGCCCTTCTGGAAGTCGGTGTGGATCACGCCGGCGGCCTCGGGCGCGGTGGCGCCGATCCGGATCGTCCAGGCGCGCGACTCCTTGGGGCCCGCGGTCAGGTACGTCTGCAGGCCGAGGGTGCGGAACCCGGCGCGGGCCAGGGCGTCGAGACCCGGCTCCGGCTGGCCGATCGACTCGAGCAGCTCCAGCGCCGACTCCGTGTCGAGCTCGAGGAGCTCCTGCTCGACCTTCGCGTCGAGGAACACCGTCTCGGCCGGGGCGACGAGCTCGGCGAGCTCCTTGCGCCGCGCGTCGTCGGTGAGCACCGGCTCGTCGGCGTTGAAGACGTAGAGGAACGGCTTGACCGTCATGAGGTTCAGCTCGCGCAGCCGCGGCGAGTCGAGCCCCGCCGAGAAGAGCGTCCGGCCCTCGTTCAGCACGGACTGCGCGTGCTGGATCTCGTCGACGGCGGCCTTGGTCTCCTTCTTGACCCGCGCCTCCTTCTCGAGGCGCGGGAGGGCCTTGTCGATCGTCTGCAGGTCGGCGAGGACGAGCTCGGTCGCGATCGTCTCGATGTCGGCCGCGGGGTCGACACGCCCGTCGACGTGCACGACGTCGTCGTCGGCGAACACCCGCACGACCTGGCAGATCGCGTCGGCCTCGCGGATGTTGGCCAGGAACCTGTTGCCCAGCCCGGCGCCCTCGCTCGCCCCCGAGACGATCCCGGCGATGTCCACGAACGACACCGTCGCCGGCACGATCTTCTCCGACGAGAACATCTCCGCGAGACGGTCGAGGCGGGGGTCGCGCAGGGGGACGACGCCGACGTTGGGCTCGATCGTGGCGAAGGGGTAGTTCGCGGCGAGGACGTCGTTGCGGGTCAGGGCGTTGAACATCGTCGACTTGCCCACGTTGGGCAGGCCGACGATGCCGAGGGTCAAGCTCACGGGATCCCAGTCTGCCAGCGAGGGATCCGTGAGGGCCCCGGCGGCGTCCAACCAGGGTGACGACCGTTCTCACCCGGAGGTTCCCGTGCCCGCTCTCGCCACCGTGCCCACCGTGCTCGGCCCGTTCACCACCCTCGTCGACGACGAGGGCGTCGTCCTCGCGTCGGGCTGGACCGACGACGTCGACGCACTCCTGGCACCGGTCCACGCCGAGCTGCGGCCCACCGACCCCGCACGCCGCACCGACCTCGGCGACGTCACCCGGGCGGTCACCGCCTTCCACGACGGCGACCCCGCGCCGGCGGCCGCGGTACCGGTGCGCCAGATCAGCGGGCCGGCCACGACCGCGATCTGGGACCGGATGCGCCTCGTGCCGCCCGGTCACCCGACGACGTACGGCGAGCTCGCCGAGGCGGCCGGGCACCCGCGCGGCCACCGCCTCGCGGCACGGGCGTGCGTGCGCAATGCGGCCACACTCTTCGTGCCGTGCCACCGCGTGCTGCGCCGCGGCGGCGGGCTCGGCGGCTACCGCTGGGGTCTCGAGACCAAGGACCGGCTGCTCGCGATGGAGGCGTCCTGGCTTCCGGAGGCGTTGTCGGGGGTGTGATCCATCCTGCGTGACCATGACGGTGGACGGGGTGCTCGTCGGGCTCCTGCTGGGGCTGGCGATCGGCGCGGTGATCGGCGCGTGGGTGGCGCTGCGCCTGGCCCGGGCGTGGCGCGACGCGGCGGTCTCGGACGCGGTGCGCCGCGCCGGGGCCGAGGTGGCCGCCGCTCGCGCCGAGCTCGACGCCGAGCGTCGCGGGGCCGGCGAGCGCGAGCGCGCGCTGAGCCCCGCGGTCCGCGCGGCGTCGACGGAGGCGCTGGACCGCGTGCTCGAGCCGGTCGCCGCGACGCTGCAGCGCATGGAGCGGCAGATGGCCGGCGCCGAGCGCGATCGCGAGACGGCGTTCGCCTCGCTGCGCGAGCAGGTCGGCGCGGTCGCCGCCGGCGCGCAGGGCGTGGCGGGCGAGACGCGGGCGCTGGCCGGGGCCCTGCGCTCCCCCCACGTGCGCGGACGGTGGGGCGAGCTCCAGCTCGAGCGGGTGGTCGACCTCGCGGGCATGGTCGAGCACTGCGACTTCACGCGGCAGGCGCACGCCCGCGGCCAGGACGACGAGGGCGCTCAGCGGCCCGACCTGGTGGTGCACCTCGCCGGGGGCAAGCAGGTGGTCGTCGACGCGAAGGTCCCGTTCACCGCGTACCTCGAGTCCACCGAGGCCCGCGACGACGACGCCCGGCGCGAGCGCGTGGCGGCCCACGCCAAGCAGGTGCGCGCGCACGTCGACGCGCTGGGCGCCAAGGCCTACTGGCGCCGCTTCGACCCGTCGCCGGAGTTCGTCGTCATGTTCGTGCCCGGCGAGGTGTTCCTCTCCGCGGCGCTCGAGGCCGACCCGGCGCTGCTCGAGCACGCCTTCGGTGTGGACGTCGTCATCGCCACCCCGACGACGCTCATGGCGCTGCTGCGCACGGTGGCCTACGCCTGGCGGCAGGAGGCCCTGGCGCGCAACGCCGCCGAGGTCCACGCGCTGGGCCGCGAGCTGCACGGGCGGCTGGCGACCATGTCCGGTCACCTCGCGCGGCTGGGCCGCTCGCTCGACGGGAGCGTGCGCTCGTTCAACGAGACGGTCAGCTCGCTGGAGTCCCGGGTGCTGGTCAGCGCCCGGCGCTTCGCCGACCTGTCGGTGACGACCGCCGAACTGGAGGGCCCCGAGCAGGTCGAGCGCCGGCCGCGAGCCCCCGCGGAGACCGACTGACGGGGCCCGTCCGTCGTCCGACCCGGTGGTCCACGTCACGACCTCTGCGGGCGCCCGTGGCGGGATGACGGTCGGTCACCGAACGCCCGCTAGCGTTGAGGGGTGACCAGTACACGGGACGACACCGCGTCCCCCGGGGCGGTCGGCCCCGGGGAGCGCTCCGTCGTGCGGTCACTGCGGGGTCTGCGCTGGTGGGGCTCGCTCGCGCTGGCCGCCGTGCTCACGGGCGCCGGGATCGCCGTCGACATGCTGACCTCGGGCGAGCTCGGGGTCGTGTTCACCGCCTGTTTCGCCGGCGGGTGCATCCTCGCGACGGCCTGGGCACGGCGCGACTCGCTGTTCGTCCCGCTCGTGCAGCCGCCGCTGCTGCTCGCGGTGGGGGTGCCCGTCGTGGTCGCCGCGACCGGGGGTCTGTCCCGCGCGCGGGGCACCGCGTCGGCGCTGCTCGCCATCGGCGGGCCGCTCGTGAACGCCTTCCCGACCCTGGCGATCACCACCGCGGTCAGCCTCGCGCTCGGCTTCGTCCGCACCCGTCTCGAGCCCTACCGGCGCGCCGACGACGACCTCGACCCCGACGCCCGCCCCGCCCGCGACCCCCGGGACCGCGACCCCCGCGACCGCGACCGCGACCCACGCGACCGCCCGCCCCGCGATCGGCCGCCGCGCGAGCCCCGCGACCGGGACCCGCGGGACCGCGACGCCCGGGATCGCGACGCCCGGGACCGCGACCCGCGGGAGCGTCGACCGCGGGAGCCCCGCGACCGTGACCCGCGGGATCGGGACCCCCGCGACCGCGACCCCCGCGACCGCGACCCCCGGGACCGGGACCCCCGCGACCGCGACCGCGACCGGGAACCGCGCGACCGCGGCAAGCGCGTGCCCGTCGAGGCGCGTCCGGCCCGCGAGAGCCGCGACGGCCGGCGCCGTCCCTCACGCCCCGACGACCCGGACGACGAGTTCGGCCCCGGTGTCCGTCGTGTCCCCCGTCGCGTCGACGGCCCCGACACCCCGCGCTGACCCGTTCGTCACCGGCAAGATCTCGGTCTGGTGAGCGAACGCTCCGCTGAGCGGAACGATTGCTCACCAGGTCCGGATCTCACAGGCTCGGGCCAGGCCGCGGACATCACGAGCACCTCATCGACGCCGCGAGGTGAACCGGGGTGGATGGCGCGCTCCTGATCTCCGTCCGACTCTGACCCGCCCCGCCCCGCCCCGCCCCGCCCTGATGATCAACGGGGACTTCGCGCGCATAGAAGCAGCGAACAGCGCGTTCGCTGCATCCACGCCGACCCCGCATCCACGCCGACCCCGCATCCACACCGACCCCGCGCACACTCAGCAGCGCGCGTACTCGCGGCGGCGCAGGAGCATCGCGCCGAGCATGGTCAGGAACATCAGGACGTGGCCGCCCATCATCAGGGCCTCGCCGGAGATCGCGCCGAGCCCGTAGGGCACGAGCAGGACGACGAACGGCGCGACCATCGCCGCCGACATCTCGACGATCAACCGGGGTCGGTGGCGCCGGATCGTCATCCAGATGGCCATGCCGATCGTCATGTCCGCGGCCATGCTCAGGGCGTTGACCGCCTGGCTGATCGTCCACGCCTCGGGCACCAGGGGCGGGAGCAGCACCATGCCGACGATCATCGCGGCGACCATCTCGAGATAGTGGCCGGCGAAGCGGAGCACGGGGCGCCGGCGCGGGCCGGCGGTGGTGGTGGTGACGGTGGCGCTCATGGCAGGTCCTCCTCAACGGTCTGGCGACGAGGACGAGCATCGCGAGCCGGCGGGCCGGAGCCCCGTGCCGAAGGTCATGGCCCCGGGTCACGACCTACAGGAGGTCGAGGGCGCGGGCGCGCAGGGCGGCCTGGGTGCGGTCGCGGGCTCCGAGCTTGCCGAGCACGTTCGTCACGTGGTTCTTCACCGTGCCCTCGGCGAGGTACAGCATCCCGGCGATCTCCCGGTTGCTGCGCCCGTCGGCGAGCAGCCGCAGCACGTCGGCCTCGCGCTCGGAGAGCGGCACGACGAGCGGCTGGGGCCGCGGGCCCGGCTCGTCCGGGGGCAGCCGCGCGACGCGGGCGACCACCTTCGCGGCCACCGAGGGCTCGAGCACCGCTCCGCCCGCCGCGGCGGTGCCGACGGCCTCGACGAGCCGCGCCGACGAGACGTCTTTCAGCAGGTAACCGACGGCGCCCGCGCGCAGCGCGGCGAACACGTCCTCGTCGTCGTCGAACGTGGTCAGCGCGATGACGCGCACCGCCGGGTGCTCGAGGCGCAGCCGGCGCGTCGCCGCGACGCCGTCGAGCACCGGCATCCGCAGGTCCATGAGGACGACCTCCGGCGCCAGCTCGGCGACGCGGCGCAGGGCCTGCTCGCCGTCGCCCGCCTCGCCGACCACCACGATCTCGTCGTGCACCCCGAGCAGCGTCGCCAGCGCCTCGCGGAACAGGGCCTGGTCGTCGACGATCAGCAGGCGGACGGGGGACGCGCTCACGCCGGGATCTCCACGGTCAGCGTGCAGCCGCCCCCGGGCCCCGGCGCCAGCGACAGGCGCCCGCCGAGGTGCTCGGCCCGCTCGGCCAGCCCGAGCAGGCCCACCCCGTCGGACTCCGCCCGGGGCGGTCCGGCGCCGCGTCCGTCGTCGCGCACCTCCACCCGCACCGCCTCGGCGACGTAGTCGAGCACCAGCTCCGCGTGGTGCGCGCCGGCGTGCTTGCGGACGTTCGTCAGGCCCTCCTGCGCGGCCCGGAACAGGGCCTCGCGCGCGTCGTCGGCGACGCCCCGCTCGTCGCCGACCACCGTCAGCCGCGTCGGCAGACCGGCTGCGGAGCTCTCCTCGGCGAGCCCCTGCAGCGCGGTCGCGAGGGGCGGGACGACCCGCGGCTCACGCAGCGCCCCCACCGACCGCCGGACCTCCGCGAGCGCCTCCCGCGACTGGTCCTGGGCCTTCACCAACATCCCGTCGACGCCGTCGGGCGAGCCGCGCGACAGCAGCGCCCGCGCCGCCTGGAGCTGCATCGCGACGACGGTCAGCGAGTGCCCGAGCCCGTCGTGGATGTCGCGCGCGACCCGGTTGCGCTCCTGCGCGACGGCGAGGCGCTCGGCCTGTGCCGCCTGGTCACGCAGCTGCCAGTGGGCCTCGGTGAGCTCCGCGCGCATCGCCGTCTCCCGGCGCAGGAGCTCGGTGACGACGGCGGCGAACACCACCGCGACCAGCGTGCCGAGCCCTCGCGCAGCCCGTCCATGAACGGCATCCCGGTGTGCACCATCGGGACCATCGCGATGACGACGACCGTGACGGGCAGCGGCAGGAGCAGCACGCACTGGCTGACCAGCACGACGAGGAACAACGTCCCGCCCACGCCGGGTGCGAACGCGAAGACGACCGAGGCGAGCACCAGGCCGACCAGCACGTACGCCGCCGACCACCATCGCTGTCCACGGCGGCGGATCCACCAGAAGCCGAGCGTGGCCAGCACCGCGAACGCGACCCCGAGCGGGAGGACGACCACCGGGTCACCGCCGCCCACCACCCCGAGCACCAGGGTGAGCAGTGCACCCCCGGTGAGCAGGGACAGGGCCACGAGCACAGGGACACTGTGGAGCCCCCGCGCCCACGGGACAACGGTCCGTCACCGCACGGACTGCGGCGCCATGTCCCGTTTGAGCTCGCGGGGCAGCGAGAAGGTCAGCTTCTCGTTGGCCGTGGTGATCTCCTCGACGTCGGCGTAGCCGCGGTCGGCGAGCCAGTGCAGGACGTCGCCGACGAGGATCTCGGGCACCGACGCGCCGCTGGTGACGCCGACGGAGCGGACGCCGGAAAGCCACGCCTCGTCGATCTCGCCGGCGTGGTCCACGAGGTGGGCGTCGCTCGCACCGGCCTGCAGCGCGACCTCGACCAGGCGCACGGAGTTCGAGGAGTTGCGCGAGCCGACGACGAGCACGAGGTCGCACTCGGGCGCCATCTGCTTGACGGCGACCTGGCGGTTCTGCGTCGCGTAGCAGATGTCGTCGGACGGCGGGTCGGACAGCGCCGGGAAGCGCTCCCGCAGCGCCCGGACGGTCTCGAGGGTCTCGTCGACCGACAGCGTCGTCTGGGACAGCCAGATGACCTTCTCGGGGTCGCGCACGGTGACGTGCTCGACCGCGGACGGCCCGTCGACGAGCTGCACGTGCTCGGGGGCCTCCCCCGCGGTGCCCTCGACCTCCTCGTGGCCCTCGTGCCCGATCAGGAGGATGTCGTAGTCGTCGCGCGCGAAGCGCTTGGCCTCCTGGTGCACCTTCGTGACCAGCGGGCAGGTGGCGTCGACGGTGCGCAGCTCGCGGGACGCCGCCTCGGCGTGGACCGCCGGGGAGACCCCGTGCGCGGAGAACACGACGGTGGCGCCCTCGGGCACCTGGTCGGTCTCCTCGACGAACACCGCGCCGCGCTCGGCGAGGGTGTTCACGACGTGCCGGTTGTGGACGATCTCCTTGCGGACGTACACCGGTGCGCCGTAGGTCTCCAGCGCCTTCTCGACGGCGACGACCGCGCGGTCGACACCGGCGCAGTAGCCACGGGGCTTCGCGAGCAGGACGCGGAGGCCCTGCTCGCCGGAGTGCTCTGTGGACATGCGACCAGCCTACGGGCGACGAGCGTCACGGCCCGTCCGTGCGCACCCCGCCGTGGCCGTCCGCACACCGGGCGTCCGCGGCTGGCACCCTGTGGCGTATGAGTTCGCTCCCGTTCCCGGTGCGGGTCGCCGCTGGTCTCGTCGTCACCGCCGTCGAGGAGGCCAAGGATCTGCCGCGCACCGTCGCGGGCCTGCCCATCACCGCGGTGAGCCGCGTGCTGCAGCTCACGATGCGGGCCCAGCAGGTCGTGACCGAGCTGGCGATCAAGGGCGACGGCGCGCTCGACGGGGGGCGCCCGGTGGAGGAGGCCCCGTCCTGGGCCCGGTTCGACGACGACCTCCCCGAGGAGCTGCCCGCCCCGCGCGGCGCGTGGAGCCGGATCGACATCGACGACACCTCGCTCGAGCACTCCGAGCTCGCCGACACCCCCAAGCGCACCAACGGCCACGCGCCGGCGCTGGGCGTCGCGGGCGAGGGCGGCGAGACGGCGTCGGTGACCCCGGACGCGCTGCCGGGCTACGAGACGATGACGATCGCCCAGCTGCGCGGCAAGCTGCGCTCGCTGTCGGTGGAGCAGGTCGCGCAGCTGCTGGAGTGGGAGCAGGCGCACGGCGACCGCCCGCCGTTCGTCACGATGCTCTCCAACCGGATCGCGACGCTGAACGCCGAGTCCTGACCGCCCGCCCGTCACGGTGACCGCACCGCCGCCCACCAGCGCCGAGGAGCCCTGGCCGGTCCGCACCGTCGCCCGCAAGATCCAATCGTGGATCGACCGGCTCGGGGCGGTGTGGGTGGAGGGCCAGCTCACGCAGGTCACGGCGCGGCCGGGAACGGGCACGGCGTTCCTCGTGCTGCGCGATCCGGCCGCGGACGTCTCGCTCAACCTCACGGCGTCGACGGCGATGGTCCGCGGGGCCGTGCCGCCGCTGGCCGAGGGCGCGCGCGTCGTCGTCCACGGCAAACCGTCCTACTTCTTCGGCCGCGGCACGCTCTCGCTGCGCGTCGACGAGATCCGTCCCGTCGGCGTGGGCGAGCTGCTCGCCCGCATCGAACGGCTGCGCGCCCTGCTCGCGGCCGAGGGCCTGTTCGACGTCTCCCGCAAGCGGCGCCCGCCGCGCCTGCCCCGCTGCGTCGGCCTCGTCACCTCCCGCGCGAGCGCCGCCGAGCACGACGTCGTCACCGTCGCGACCTCCCGGTGGCCCGCGGTGCGGTTCCGCACCGTGAACACGCCGACCCAGGGCACGCAGGCGGTGCCGGAGATCCTCGACGCGCTCAGCGCGCTGGACCGCGACCCGGACGTCGACGTGATCGTCCTGGCGCGGGGCGGCGGGAGCGTCGAGGACCTGCTGCCGTTCTCCGACGAGGCGCTCTGCCGGGGCGTCGCCGCCTGCCGCACCCCGGTCGTCACCGCGATCGGCCACGAGCCCGACACCCCGCTGGTCGACCACGTCGCCGACGTCCGCGCCGCCACCCCGACCGACGCGGCGAAGCGGATCGTCCCCGACCTCGCCGAGGAGACCGCGCACCTCGCCCAGCTTCGCCGCCGCGCCCAGCGCGCCCTGCACGCGTGGGTGGAGCGCGAGGACGCCCGGCTCGCCGCCCTGCGCCGCCGGCCGGTGCTCGCCGACCCGCTCGGGCCGATCACCGCCCGCGCCGACGTGGTCGCACGGCTGCGCACCCGCGCCCGCCAGGTCGTCGAGACCGGACTCACCGCGCGCGAGGCCGACCTGCGCCACCGGCGCGCCTCGCTGACCGCCCTCGGCCCGGCCGCGACCCTCGCCCGCGGCTACGCGATCGTGCAGCACGGGGACGCCGTCGACGCGCCGGTCGTGCGCTCCGCGACCGCGCCGCTGCCCGGCGACGCCCTGCGCGTGCGGCTGGCCGACGGCGCCGTGCACGCGGTCGTGCGCGCCGATCCCGGGAACGACCCCGCCGACCCCGAGCACCGTCGGGGGTCCGGGGCAGGATGACGGACATGGCGCAGGACCCCGGCAGCGAGCCCGGTTACGAGGAGGCCCGCGACGAGCTCGAGGCCGTGGTCGCGAAGCTCGAGGCCGGCGGGCTGAGCCTCGAGGACTCCCTCGCCCTCTGGGAGCGGGGCGAGACGCTGGCGCGGGTGTGCGAGCGGCACCTCGCCGGGGCGCGCGAACGGGTCGAGACGGTGCTGCACGAGGCCGGCGACGCCGACGACGGGCAGTAGTCGGGCTCCAGCGGCGCCGTCGGCCGGGTGACGGCGGGCGACACCCGGGCGAGAACGACCCTCCGTGCGCGCGCGATGGAGCAGACTCGTCGGCCATGAGCAGCCCGTACACGCCCGGTGGCCCCGGGAGCCCCGCAGGCCCGGGCTCCGACGTCGACCGGGCGGTCTCCGGCGCCCACGCCGACTACCACCGCGAGATCCAGCAGCACACCGACCCGGACGGTCTCGTCGACGACGTCGTCACCTACCGGATGCTCGCGCCGCACCTCATGCGCACGCTGCTCTTCCTCGTCGCGCCGACCGTGCTGCTGCTCGTCAAGCTCGTCGTCGACTACCTCGCGTCGATGTCGTCGCCGGACGGCTTCACCGACGTCCTGTCGACGCTGCTCGGGCTGGTCGTCGTCGTCCTCTACCTCGCGGGGATCGCGTCGTTCTTCGCCCCCGCGAAGGAGCCGATCGCCGAGCACTCCCGGCTGCTGGAGAACCGTGGCGACGCGGCGACCGCCGCCGCCGAGTACGTCCGGCGCGCGGCCGAGGCCCGCCAGAGCCCCGCCGAGGTGCACCCGTCGACGGTGGCGGGCGTGCCGGTGCTGCTGTTCAGCCAGTACAGCGAGCGCGCCATGCTGCTCGTGCAGCCCTACGGGCGCGACCTGTACGTCGGCTGGACGATGTGGCGCTCGCGCTCGACCGCGACGCTGCTCGCGCACTTCCTGCGCGACACGTTCGGCCGGTTCGCCCCGGCGCCGCGCTTCTCCGCCGAGCTGCGCGCCGCGGCGACCCGGGCGCTGCGCGAGAGCGTGCACTCGCTGGCCCGCGAGGGCGTCGCGGCCGCGCTGACCGCGGGCGACGTCCCGGCCGCGCCGGACACCCAGCACCCGGCGCACGGCCCCCACCACGACCTCCGGTACGACATGCGCTCCGGCCCGATGCCGGCCGCGACCGGACCCTCGACCGCGGGCCGGGCAGCCGGGGCGCCGGAGACGCCCCAGCCGACCTACTCCCCGCCGCCGCCCGGACCCGGCCCGGCCTGGTGGGCGCCGAGCGACGAGCACGACGAGCACGACGGCGAGAGCGGCCGCGATGCTGGTCACGGGGCCGGTCGCGGGGCCGGTCGCGGCGACCCGCACCCGCCGGGTGCGCTCCCGGCGTCGACCGCCGACCACCAGGGCTGGACCCACGGCTGGCGCAGCCCCGCCCGCGGCGAGGATCGGGACGAGCGGGAGGACGAGCGCGTCGCGGTGCGGCGCGGCGGGGAGCGCGACAGCCCCGACGACGCGCGCGGCGCCACCCGCCGGGACCGCGACGATCACCCGCCGGTCGAGGCCGACGACGGCTGGGGGCCGCCGCCGCGCGACCGCTGGTGAGCCGACCGGCCGAAGCGCCGCCGTCGAGCGGCCGACACCGGTCACGGTGCCGCACCGATCCACCGGTGTGAGACGTCGTGCGTGACGGGCCCGCGGCCTGCCGGTTCTGCGAGGATGGCGGGCCCGACGGGCCGGGTAGCCCGAGCCGAATCCAGCAGGTCGGCCTCGCCCGACCCGATCCGACCCGCCCACGGAGGTGCACCCGGTGAGCTCGCAGGAAACCGTCCGGTCCCCCGAGCGGCCCGACCGCAACCTCGCGCTCGAGCTCGTCCGGGTCACCGAGGCCGCCGCGATGGCGGCCGGACGCTTCGTCGGCCGCGGTGACAAGAACGGCGGCGACGGTGCCGCGGTCGACGCGATGCGCAAGCTCATCGGCTCGGTGTCGATGCGGGGCACGGTCGTCATCGGGGAGGGCGAGAAGGACGAGGCCCCGATGCTGTTCAACGGCGAGGAGGTCGGCAACGGCGACGGGCCGGAGGTCGACGTCGCCGTCGATCCCGTGGACGGCACCACGCTGATGGCCAAGGGCATGCCGAACGCCCTCGCCGTGCTCGCCGTCGCCGAGCGCGGCGCGATGTTCGACCCGTCCGCCGTCTTCTACATGTCCAAGCTCGCCGTCGGCCCCGACTGCGCCGACGTCGTCGACATCGACGCGCCCGTGCGCGACAACCTGCGCGCGGTCGCCCGGGCCAAGGGCGTCAACGTCGCCGACGTGTCGGTGGTCGTGCTCGACCGACCGCGCCACGACCAGCTGGTGCAGGACATCCGCGACGCCGGCGCCCGCATCCGCTTCATCTCCGACGGCGACGTCGCCGGCGCGATCGCCGCGGCCCGCCCGGGCAGCGGGGTCGACATCCTGCTGGGGATCGGGGGCACGCCCGAGGGGATCATCACCGCGGCCGCGCTCGCCTGCATGGGCGGAGAGCTGCAGGCCAAGCTCTGGCCCAAGGACGACGCCGAGCGGGAGAAGGCGCTCGCCGCAGGCCACGACCTCGACCGCGTGCTGCGCACCGGCGACCTCGTGCGCGGGGAGAACATCTTCTTCTGCGCCACCGGCGTCACGAACGGTGACCTGCTGCAGGGCGTCCACTACCGCGCGGGCGGGGCGTCGACGCAGTCGCTCGTCATGCGCTCGAAGTCCGGGACCGTCCGGATGATCGACGCGTGGCACCGCCTCCACAAGCTGCGCGAGTACTCCAACGTCGACTTCGGGGCCGGCGACGAGGACGGCGCCGTCGCTCCGCACTGGGGGCAGGCGCACTCGACGCTGTGACGCGGCGCGTCGCACGGTCGGACTAGCACGCCACTGGGATGATCCCGCGTCACTCGGGGTAATCCGATGTGACCAGATCTTCCTCGGAGGCTCTCGTGTCGTTCCACGCGCGTCGGTCCACCCCGGCGGCCGCCGTCCTCGCCGTCCTGGCCTGCGTGCTCGGGGCCCTGATCGTGGGCGCCGGGAGCGCCGGCGCCGCACCGGGCGACCCGAGCCCGTCCGGGCCGGCGCCCGCGCGCCCGGTGGCCGACGCCCCCGCGCTCGGTCTGCTGCCGACCACCACCGCCGGGACGCCCTGCGACGCGGACGTGGATGCCTGCGTCGACCTCTCCGAGCAGCGCGCGTGGCTCACCGACGGCGCCGGGAACGTCACGTACGGGCCGGTCGGGGCGCTCGGGGGCACCCGCAAGTACCCGACGCCGACCGGCACGTTCTCGGTGGACTACAAGGACGCCGACCACGTCAGCAACCTCTACGACGCGGAGATGCCGAACTCGGTGTTCTTCGCGCCGGCCGTGGCGTTCCACCGCGGGAGCCTCTCGGAGCGCTCGCACGGCTGCATCCACCTCGGGCGCTCGGCCTCGCAGAAGTTCTTCACCGAGCTCTCGTCGGGGGACACCGTGCAGGTGGTCCCCTGAGCCCGGTGCGGGACCTGCCCCGGTGAAAGACTGCCGGGCATGACCGAGGAGCAGGAGTACCGGACCGAGCACGACACGATGGGTGAGGTCCGGGTGCCGGCCGCGGCGCTGTGGGCCGCGCAGACCCAGCGGGCCGTGGAGAACTTCCCGATCTCCGGCCGTCCCATAGAGCCTGCCCAGATCCGGGCCCTCGGCCTGGTCAAGGGTGCCTGCGCGCGGGTCAACAAGGACCTCGGGGTGCTCGACGCCGCCGTCGCCGACGCGGTCGCCGAGGCCGCCGACGAGGTCGCGAGCGGCGCGCACGACGGCGAGTTCCCGATCGACGTGTTCCAGACCGGGTCGGGCACCAGCTCGAACATGAACGCCAACGAGGTCATCGCGACGCTGGCCTCGCGCGCTCTGTCCGATGCCGGGGCTGGGCAGAAGGTCCACCCGAACGACCACGTCAACGCCTCGCAGAGCTCGAACGACGTGTTCCCGACGACGATCCACGTCGCGGCCGCCGAGGCGATCGTGCGCGACACGATCCCCGCGCTGGACCACCTCGGGGCCGTGCTCAACCGCAAGGCCCAGGACTGGCGGCACGTCGTCAAGTCCGGCCGCACGCACCTCATGGACGCCGTGCCGATCACCCTCGGCCAGGAGGCCGGCGGCTGGGCGAGCCAGACCAGCCACGGCACCGAGCGCCTGCGCGCCGCGCTCCCCCGCCTCGCCGAGCTCCCGATCGGCGGCACGGCCGTGGGCACCGGGATCAACACCCCGGAGGGCTTCGGCGGGAAGGTCGTCGAGCAGCTGCGCCAGGCCACCGGCATCCCCGAGCTCTCCGAGGCGCGCGACCACATCGAGGCCCAGGGCGCCCGCGACGGGCTCGTCGAGGCCTCGGGCGCGCTGCGCACCGTCGCCGTCAGCCTCTACAAGATCGCCAACGACGTCCGCTGGCTCTCCTCGGGCCCCTCGACCGGCCTCGCCGAGATCCGCATCCCGGACCTCCAGCCCGGCTCGTCGATCATGCCGGGCAAGGTCAACCCGGTGATCTGCGAGGCGACGATGATGGTCGCCGCCCAGGTCATGGGCAACGACGCGACCGTCGCGTTCTCCGGCAGCCAGGGCAACCTCGAGCTCAACGTCATGATGCCGGTGATGGGCTACAACGTCCTCGAGTCGTGCCGCCTGCTGGCCGCCGCCGCGCGCCTGCTCGCCGACCGCGTCCTCGAGAACACCGAGCCCGACGAGGATGCGTGCCGCCGCTACGCCGAGTCGTCGTCGGCGATCGTCACGCCGCTCAACCGCCTCATCGGCTACGAGGAGGCCGCGAAGATCGCCAAGCAGGCGATGAAGGAGCGGAAGACGATCCGCGAGGTCATCGAGGCCGAGGGCTACGTCCAGGACGGTCGGCTCACCCAGGAGCAGCTCGACACCGCGCTGGACGTGCTGGCGATGACGCGCGTGGATCAGTAGTGACCCTGCTGGGTGAGGTCGTCGCCGCGTCCGGCGAGGTGGCGGCGACCCGCTCGCGCAAGGCGAAGACCACGGCGCTCGCGACGCTGCTGGCGTCCCTCGACCCCGACGAGATCCGGCCCGCGACGGCCTGGCTCGCCGGCGAGATGCTCCAGGGCCGGACGGGCATCGGCTGGCGGACGCTGCAGGGGGTGTCGCCGGAGCCGGCGGAGACCTCGACGCTGACGGTCACCGACGTCGACGCGGCGCTCGACCGGCTCGCCGCCCTGGCCGGCTCCGGCACCGGGGTCGGGGCGCGGCGGGCCGAGGAGCTGGGGGCGCTCTTCGGCGCGGCGACCGGGGACGAGGGCCGCTTCCTGGTGCGCCTGCTGGGCGGCGAGCTCCGCCAGGGCGCGCTCGAGGGGATCATGATCGAGGCGGTGGCCGCGGCGGCGGAGGTGCCCGCCGACGCCGTGCGCCGCGCGTTCATGCTCTCCGGGCGGCTGCCGACCACCGCGTACACGGCGCTGACGGGGGGTGACCTGGGTGCCGTCGGGCTCGAGGTCATGCGCCCCGTCCGCCCGATGCTCGCCTCCCCCGGCGACTCGCTGGACGCGGCCCTGGCCGAGCTCGGGGCGCCCGACGGCGAGCCGGGCGTCGTCGTCGAGCACAAGCTCGACGGCGCCCGCGTCCAGGTGCACCGCCGCGGCGAGGAGGTCCGCGTCTGGTCCCGGACGCTGCACGAGATCACCGACGCCGTGCCGGAGATCGTGGCGCTGACCCGCACGCTGCCCGTGGAGACCGTCGTCCTCGACGGCGAGACCCTGGCCGTCGCCGAGGACGGGCGGCCCCGGCCGTTCCAGGAGTCGATGAAGGGCCTGGGCAGCGGCGCGATGCAGCCGTGGTTCTTCGACTGCCTGCACCGCGACGGCACCGACCTCGTCGACGAGCCCCTGTCGGTGCGCCGCGAGGTCCTCGCGGAGGTCGTCGGCGAGCGCCTCATCCCCGGCGTCGTCCGCCCGACCGTCACCCAGGCCGAGGCCGCCGTCGCCGACGCCCTGGCCGCCGGGCAGGAGGGCTCGATGGTCAAGGCCCTCGACTCGACCTACACGGCGGGTCGGCGCGGGCGCTCGTGGCAGAAGGTCAAGCCGTCGCACACGCTCGACCTCGTCGTGCTGGCGTGCGAGTGGGGCTCGGGCCGGCGGCGGGGGTGGCTGTCGAACATCCACCTCGGCGCCCGCGGGGCCGACGGGGACTTCGTGATGATCGGCAAGACCTTCAAGGGCATGACCGACGCGACGCTGACCTGGCAGACCGAGACGTTCCCACGGTACGAGACCCACCGCGACGCGCACACCGTGTACCTACGCCCCGAGATCGTCGTGGAGATCGAGCTCGACGGCGTCCAGACCTCCACCCGCTACCCCGGCGGCGTCGCCCTGCGCTTCGCCCGCGTCGTGCGCTACCGCGACGACAAACCGGCCTCGGAGGCCGACACGATCGACACGGTCCGGGACCTGCGGCTGTGAGGTGTTGCAGCGAACGTGGCGTTCGCTGCTTCTAGGCGCCGAAAGTCCCCGTTGATCTGTGAGCGTGTCGGTCAGCGGTTCCGGTCTGGTCCGCTACCAGGCTCG